>CAMHAV010000194.1 GCA_946182865.1 uncultured Clostridia bacterium | reverse complement strand
TGACTTCCACACTGACCGGCGTGTAGGATTTGCTGTTGCTCCCGCCTCCGAACATGGAAATGGCACAGCCGAAAATCACCACGATCAGAATAATAATGACCGAAACCCAGCCGCCGGCAATCAGCAGCGTCACCAATGCCTTGGTAGACTTGACCGTTACCTTGACGGCTTCCACCGTCGCCCGGACTGTCTTGCGGGAAGCGTCCGCGGCGCGTTTGGCATACTGCTTTTTCTTGTAGGTGTTCTTGGCAGCGTTGGCAGCATGGGCTGTCTTTCCGGCTGCCGCGCCTGTTCTTCCGGCAGAGGAAAGCGACAAGTTCCTTCCCGCTGCCCGACCTGACGATCTGACGGCGGAAAAGCTGTTCGCAGTAGTCCGGTAGGAAGTAATCATCTTTGCGGATTGCTTGGTTTTGTACGCCTGTTTCGCGCTGCTCTGCGACGCGCTCACTGGATTACCTGAACGGCTCGCCGCCGGAGTGGACGGCGGGCGGTTCGATCTGACGGAAGAACCGGACGGCTGACTTGCTGCGGCAGCTTTTTGCTTCTGCGCTGCCGCAGCTTTCTTTTTGGCGGCGGCTGTCCTTGCCCTAACGAGCTGTATTTTGGCTGCCTTCGCCTGCGTTTTCAGTTCATCTGCGCTTTGCGACGTATTCTGAACGGCGGTGCGTCCGACGTGCCTCACGGTCTGCCCTGCGGCGACGGCGGACGTCCTCGCCTTCTCTGCGACTTCGTCCTCTGCGAATGCGGTCACGCTTTTCTGTTGAGAATTCCCATCGTTCCGCGCTCGCTGCTGTGTTTTTGCGTACTCCGCCTTCATGCTTCTTCCGAGTGAATTTGCGCCCTTTGAGGCAGCATTCCTTAACTCTGACATTCATGGTGAACCTCCTTCTTAACCAATCTTTTTTGCCACGACAACCAGCCTGCCGTTCTCGGCAAACCGCTTGCAGGTGGACAGCGTGAGCAGCTTGTCGCCGTATTTCGCGGTCACGCCGGTATCATACAGTGCAAGCTCCTTGCACCTGCTGACATATTCGTTGAAATGTGCTTCATCTTCCGCGTTGACAAAATCGTAATAACGGAAACCTGACGCGCTGTAAGCAACCGTTTTGAATACGGCAATAATCTGATACTGCGACTGCTCGGTCAGGGTGTTAAACTGAATAATTTTGTGCTTGTCATAAAAGCTCTTGGACGTGAATTTGTCGAGTGAGCCGAACATCTTACCGCCCTTGATGTGGTGTCCGTAGATGATGATATTGTCGCTGGTGGCAAGGTCACAGTTTTCCTGCACATACGGTACGCCCAAATCGCTGTATTCCTTGTTGAAATTGCGTTTCAGATAATAATTCGGATTGCTTTTTGTCTGCATAACGGGGTAATTGATACCCGTTCCCGCGACTGAAATCCAGCCCACCATATCGCTGTTTTTGCCAAGCAGCGTTTCAAAATTGGAGAGCGTTGATTCGCTGCCGTCAGGAGTGGACTCCACAATGGGCGTTTCTTCCGCTGCTTTGGCAAGTTCGTTGAAAATTGCTTCCTGCCGGTGAACCTCCGCGTCATGCGTAACCAGATTACCCATACAAAAAGCCGCCGTCACAATCAGCATGACGGCGGCGAGGACAAAGGCGGTAATTCGGATTCTTTTCAGTTGTTTTCTTTTCATAATCGTTTCCTTTCCGTCGGAGATAAAAAATAACGCCCACTGAAAAATGGACGTTACTTTTGAATCAGTTTTTTGATCTTGTCTTAAATGCAGAACACCGCATACAGAGGAACGGTCTTTTTGCCGTCCTCAAATCCGAAGTTTTTGGCGGAGATTTTGATCGCGTAGGCAGGCTTGTAGGTTTCCATATAGACTTTCAGGCTTTTGGCTTTGGTGTTGTCCGCCGATTTGACTTCGATGGGAATTAACTGTCCGTCGCGCTGAATAATAAAGTCAATCTCCGCACCGCGCTCTGATTCCCAATAATAGGTGCGGTAGCCGTTCATCACAAGCTGGGTATTGACGTAATTCTCCGCCATGCCGCCCTTGAAATCACTGAGTTCCTCCACCATATAGAGAATGTCGTCGGCAGCTAAATCCTTCTTGGCGCACAGAAGCCCCAAATCCGAAACGTAGATTTTGAAAGCGTCAATGTCGCGGTAATTCTCCAGCGGCTTTTTGATTTGCTCCACTCTATATACCTGCGACACGATGCCCGAAAGCGTCAGCCACTCGATAGCGTTTTCAAATTCCGAAGCGCGACCGCCCTTTTTGATGAGCTTGTACTGAAACCGCGTGTTTTTCTTGGATAACTGCACCGTGATATTGTCGTAGGTCAGGCGCGTTTTCTTGATTTCGTTGGCGGTATTGTACTTGCTCATGTCGTTGAGATAGCTTGTGAGAATCGTGTCCTGCGTGTGCCTGACAAGGATATAATCCTTTGTCTGGGCAAATTGCAGCACACATTCCGGCATACCGCCCACGACAAGGTACTGCCGATAGAGCAGCATTGCCTTGTCGTGCAGTGCGGACGGCAACGGTGCGTCGTTCTGAAAACACTCCCTGATTCTCTCCACCAGATCATCTTCGCCCAGCGCAAGCATGAATTCCTCCATATCCATCGGGTACATGGTCTTGATGTCCACCTTCCCGACGGGGAAAGAAAACTCCGTCCGGTTGACGGCGACGCCAAGCAGACTTCCGGCGACGACAATGTGATAGTCCGGCGCGTCCTCGCAGAAGTATTTGAGCGAAGTCAAAGCCCTTTCACAAAGCTGCACTTCGTCAAAGATAATCAGCGTCTTTTCGCGGACAATGGTCTGTCCCGCGATGTGCGACAGAATGGGAATCAGGTATGCCGGACTGATGTCCTCGTCGAAGGTTGCGTTGAGCTTGGGATTGGTTTCAAAATTGAAGTAGGCAACGTTTTCATAATGGTTGCGTCCAAACGCCAGCAGCGAATAGGTCTTGCCGACCTGTCTTGCGCCTTGCAGAATCAAGGGCTTGCGGTGCGGACTCTGCCGCCATTCCTCCAGGTAATTCATGATCTTTCTATACATTTATCATTCCCCCGAAATAAGGTTCTGATAATAGTATAGCAGATATTCGTGCAAATATCAACTTATTTCAAGACAATAATTACACTAAATTGCATGAATATTTTTATAAGAACATCAAAAATCGACGTTATTCATTGATCTTGGTAGACATCAGCTTGTAAAGCGAAGTGTTGGTCGGGAACTGATTGACAAACGGCACAAGGGAGCTGCCTACTTTCAGCAAGCCCTGTCCGGGCCCGACATTCTCCATAAAACTGCGCTGGGTGTTGGAGATATTGAGCAGCTCCGCCAGCCTGTCCATGTCGTTCCCGCTCTGGTTGAGCATAACCAGCAGTTCGCTGTTGGAGAGCATAGTTCGTGCGGTGTGGCTTTGCAGCAGGTCTTCCACATTCTGCGTGATGCCGGTGCAGAACGCGCCGTATTTTCTTACGCGCTTCCACAGCGTATGCAGAAAGTTGGCGGAATACTCATTCTGGAACATGAGATAGATTTCGTCGATGAAAATATAGGTGTTCCTCTTGCGTTTGCGGTTGCGCGTGATGCGGTTGAGAATGCTGTCAAGGACGATCAGCATACCCGCGCTCTGGAGATTCTTTCCCAGCTCATGAATATCATAGCACACCACATGATTGTTGGTGTTGACGTTGGTCTGATGGGCAAAGGTGTTCATATTGCCGATGGCGTACATCTCAATATCCACCGCGAGATCGTGCGCCTCCGGCTCCTTCTGTTTCAGAAGCTGCTCATAAAAATCCTGCAGGGTCGGCGGCTCGCCGCAGTAATTTCCCTGCTTGTAATAGCGGTAGGTGGCGGTGGTGCAGCGGTCGATGATGGATTTTTCCTTTGCGCCGAGATGTCTGTCTTCGACCAGCAGCTCACAGAGCGACATGAGGAATTCCGATTTCAGGATAACGGGGTTCGCGCCGTCGCCGTAATTGGCGTTCATATCCATCGCGTTGATGTGGTGATCGCTGGTGGAGGACAACCGGATATCCTCGCCGTCCATTGCCTTGACAAGCGGAGAATATTCTCGCTCAGGATCAATGAAAATATAGTCTGCGTTCGGGTCTGCCAGAATCAGCCCGACAAATTCATTCTTGCAGATAAAGGACTTGCCGGAACCTGACACGCCGAGAATCATGGCGTTGCCGTTGAGCAGCTTGCGGCGGTTAATAACGATCAGGTTTTTGCTGATGGGATTCTGCCCGAAATACACGCCGTTGGCGTGACAGATTTCCTGTGCGCGGAAGGGAGTGAATATCGAAAGGCTGTCGGTGGTCAGCGTGCGTACCGCGTCAATCTTGCGGACGCCGTAAGGCAGAGCAGTGTTAAGCGCGTCCATCTGCTGGTATTTGAGCCACGCCAGCCGCGACGTGCCGGTTCCGGCGAAAATTGCGGCGGTATCGCTGTCAAGCTGCTGCTTGCTGTCGGCGGTATGCACGATGGTAATGACTGCCAGCATCATTCGCTGGTCGTTGGAAGTGAGATCATTGAGAAAATCCTCCATCTCCGCGCGCTGCTGGCTCATGTCAAAGGGAATCATGGCGGCGAAGTTGTTGTTTTCGTTTTGCCTGCGCTGCCAGTTGGCGATATTGGTGTCAATGCCGAGCAGCTTTGTTTCGGCTTCCTGAATCGCCTCGTCCATCGACAGGGGAATAATGTCAATGGAGAGCATGAGATTCCGGTTGAGTTCGCAGAGATTGGCGATCAGCTCATCATTGATACGGTTGGCATAATCCTTCAGATAGAGAACGCGCCCGAACCTGTCCCCGAATTTGAAATAGTCGGAGAAGAATTCAAAGCTGTCGGGAACAACCGCGTCGCGGAAATCATGCCCGCGCTTCATAAAATCCTTCATATCAAAACGGAACTGCGTTTCCTCACCGGGATGGAAGAAATCATGCAGCAGCCTCAAACGCTGTTCCGCGTTCAGTTCCTCACACGTCGAGCCAATCTGCTTGAACTGCGCAAAGAGCGAAGCGAACACGCGGGCAAAATACAGACGCGCTTCCTCAATGCTTCTCTTGCAAACGGATACTGTGACATATTTTTCCTGCATGATGGAATTGGCGCTCTCGGCTTTGTCGAGCAGCATACGGTTGTATTCGCGGCGGTAGGAATCCAGTC
>CAMHAV010000193.1 GCA_946182865.1 uncultured Clostridia bacterium | reverse complement strand
GAATTATACTATTTTACCACAACCGACTGAATAATTTATGCACAATTCCTTACTTCACCAATGCGACCGTCAGTTTAAGTCACGGTGACCATTGGGAAGTTTTATCTACGACGGCAACGTGTACCCAGTCGGGTATAGATAATCTCAAATGCAGCGTTTGTGGTGAAGAGCGAACCAGAGAAGCTACCGCCCTCGGACATCTCTGGGAAGATTGGAAAGTGGCGACTTCCGCCAACTGCGCGCGCGAAGGTGTGGAAACTCGCATATGCAGCCGTGACAATAAACACATTGAAACCAGAACGATCGGCATTAATCCCGACGCGCACGATTATGGCGAGTGGGAAGGCGATCCGGTGCAGGTAAAAACCTGCCGGAATGACGAAAGCCACAAGCAATATCGCCTGAATCCCGCTATTCAATTCGCCGCCACCGCCGGCAACAACTCCCAATACATCCTCGGTTCCAAAAAGACGCTTGGGCTTACCATCGACCGCGTTGACAGAAAAGATGAGAATGTTTTTTCCTATATATTTATAAACCGTGATATAAACGGAGAGATATACGACGATACAGTGAAAGTCACGGGAAGTAATGATTACAGCAAGACGCTCAAGGCGGACGATTTTGACGCAGAGAACGGTTCGCTGAAAATCACCCTCAAAGCCGCCTATCTCGAAGGTCTTGCACCCGGCACCTATTCCCTGACCGCATCCTTCAAAGTGGCGGATGGATACGATCCGATTGTAAGCGAACCTGCCACCTTCACCATCGTCAAACCGTCCGGCGGTTCGTCTTCCCCCGCCACAGGCGAAAGCGGCATGATGACCACATTCAGTGTGGCTTTCATGCTGATAGCCGCATATGGCGCGGTGTACGCTGTGAAGAGAAGGAAAACCGAACAGGCGTAAGGATACAAACAGTGATTTGTATTTGAAAAATATATTCACAAGAAAACTATATTTACAATATAGTATATCAACAGGAGGTATTACAATGAAAAAATCCAAAATTGCCCGAAGATTCCTGTGCGTCGCGCTGGTTGCGATGATGTCGCTGACAGCCTGCGACAAGGAAAAGAAAGACGAACAAAGCAGCTACACCATCGACAATATCCGCGAGTATGTCGTCGGCGTTGACGAACAGGTAGAGCTTGAGGACGGCAGCAAAAAAGCCATCATCAACTTTGACAATGCCGCCACCACGCCCGCCCTTCAGCCCGTCTCGGACGAGGTGGAGGCACAGATGAAGATGTACGGCTCCATTGGCAGAGGTTTCTCCAAAAAATCCGATTATTCCACCGATCTTTACAACAACACCCGCAGCAAGGTTCTCCAATTCGTCGGTGCGGATGAGGAAAATTACACCTGCTTCTATGTCAACAACACCACCGACGGCCTGAACAAGCTGGCCTCGGCGTTGATTACCAGCGAGGATGACGTGGTGCTGTGCACTCGCATGGAGCATCACGCCAACGACCTCTCGTGGAGAGAGCGCTGCAAGGTGATCTATGCCGAGATAGATAAAAAGGGCAGGGTGGATTACAAAAGCCTTGAAAAAATGCTCAAGAAGAATAAAGTCAAATATGTTGCTGTCACAGCCGCTTCCAACGTGACCGGATATGTCACCGACGTTCACCGTGTGGCAAAACTCGCCCACAAATACGGGGCGAAAATCGTCGTTGACGGCGCACAGATCGTGGCGCACCGGAAATTTTCCATGCTGGGCGAAACGCCGGAGGAAAACATTGACTTCTTTGTTTTCTCCGCCCACAAGATGTACTCTCCCTACGGCGGCGGCGCTGTCGTTGGTCTGACGTCGGTGCTGAATAAGCATATCCCGGAATTCTACGGCGGCGGAATTGTCACCATTGTGACGGATAACGAACAGAACTACAAGGATGCGCCCGCCAGTTATGAAGCCGGTTCTCCGAATTACCCCGGCGTGGTCGGTATGGGCAAGGCCATCGACATATTGCAGGAGGTTGGCTTTGACGCGATCAGCGAGCATGAACAGAAGCTGACCAGGAAGCTCATCGACGGCATTCTGAAAATGGACAACGCGGTTGTCTATGGCGACTATGAGGACATCAGCGACAGAGTGGGCGTTGTGACCTTCAATCTGACCGACGTCAATTCCTATCATCTGGCTACGAAACTTTCAGACTACGGCGTTGCCACGAGAAGAGGCGCCTTCTGTGCGCATACATACGTCTGGCGACTGCTTGGCGTTTCCGACGAAGATGCCAAAGGATTGGTGGAATGCGGTGAGGGCGGAACACCGGGCATGATCCGCGTCAGCTTTGGCATTTACAACACCGAAAAAGAGGTTGACGATTTTCTCTCTATTCTCGATAAGGCTCACGGAGAATGCCTGAAGGAAATGGAAATATTGCCTTACGAACCGGGGGTTTGAGACGCGTCAATCGAAGAATTATGCTGATCATTGCTGCGCTGGATTTCAGCGTAATTGTTCAGAATGTAGACTATTAAGAAAATACCTCAATGAAGGGGGTGAAAATCATCGACAAGTTTATGAATGAATATGAGCCGGAAGACCTCGCGCCCGCGCGGGAGGATAAGCAAACCGAACGGAGCATCCAGTCCGGGCAAAAGGATAATCAGGGCAAGCAGACTGAGAAAAAAGCCAAAAGAGACCGGCGCGACGTCGTGATCGTCATTCTCTCAGTCATCACTCTCATCTCGGTTATAGCGGCTGTGTGGGCGCTCTTTCTCAGGAGCTACCATGCACCCGCCTCCGCCTCGGGAACCAATGTTGCCGGAGAGGTCGAGCAGCCTGAGAAAATGACCGATTCGATAGCCCTCCCGCAGTTTGCCTGGCTGACCTTCGCCTCGGACGTCCGGGAACAGACGCTGACCTTCGCCTCGGACGTCCGGGAACAGACGCTCACCTTCACCAATCCCGAAAGGAACTTCGCCTGTTTCCGCGTTTCGATCGTGCTTGACGGAGAGACGCTCTGGCAGTCGGAGCTGCTCAAGCCCGGCGAGATGTCGGGGCAGGTCGTATTGTCCCGCGCGCTTTCCGCCGGAGAGTATGAAGCCCGCCTTGTTTACGAGTGCTTCACCGACGACGAAGCGCAAAACCCGCTCAATGGAGCCGACAGCCCCATCACGCTGAAGGTCTATTGATTTTCACAAAGAAAGGAACATTTTTCATGAAAAAAGTTTTTGCATTGTTCATCGTCCTCGCAATCATGTGCACCTTTACCGCCACCGTGTTTGCCGAGGATACCCAAAATCAGGAAATCACCTACAATATTCCCGACTATACGATTATCAGCAGCGTCGAGGCGAAAGTTGTTCTGCCGGTAGCCGGAGAAGCTCCTTCTTCATACAACGAGGTTGAAGGGAAATCCGACACTTATGATTATTACATCTATGAACAAAAGGCAAATGGCGATACTGTTAACGTTTTGAATCTGAAATCAGATTATCGTTATAAGGACGGTGTTACCTACAGGCTGTTATTTGAAGCATATATCCATGACAGTGATTACTCATACAGATATTCGCGAGATACAAAAGCCACTATCAACGGTATCGATGCAACTGTTTTGGATGTAACTCCAAGCAGCTTTGTGTTTGCGATTGATTATGTAGCCCACTATGCCCCTCCTTCGTGGACGCTCACTATTCCTGCTAACGCTGCATTGAATTATCCTCAAGACAGTATTCTTTTAGGCGATGCAAGTATCTCTGATGTTAAAGACCTGCATTCCGGCAGAATTAACGCTAATATGTCCTTCGAGTGTAAATTTGTAAACACGAATAACGCAGCTGAGACATTTCCGTATGTATTATCTAATACTCAGACTGGTGATATATACATGGAGCCGGGAACTATTAACGTCGGCTACTACAGCGGCGAAGCATACCATAAGCTATACAGCCCCCAAATTACCATTAGCAAAAGCGAGCTTGCAGCTGCTCCCGCCGGCGCTTATAAAGCAACCTTCATCTACAGCTCCGAGTATTCGGCAGAGGGCTGATGAGTTGTTAGACTGAACGTTCATTATTTTTTTCATAGAAAGGAACATTGGTCATGAAAAAAGTTTTTGCATTGTTCATCGTCCTCGCAATTATGTGCACCTTTACCGCCACCGCGTTTGCCGAGGGCACTCAAAGTCAGGAGATCACCTTAACCATTCCTAACTATTTCACCCTCAGCAAAGTCGCGGCAACCGTTACTCTGCCTACTGTAGGCGCGAACCCCAACAGTAATGTTGATATAGAGGATTACAATACCTATTTCACCTTCAAAAGTGCAAACTTCTATATGGACGCTGGGAATTATGGAACATCTTATGTAAATGAAAGTCATCAGTTTATAGAAGGTCAAACATACAGATTTGAGGTTCGTGCTGATCTCAAACCCGAATACAGAATTGACGAAAATACAACTGAATTCACCATTAACGGTATAAAGGCTACGTTAAGCTCTATATCTAATAATATGGTTTTCTTCTATATTCTATATACAGTACCGTCAACTTCGCCTGCATGGACGCTTGTAATTCCCTCCGACGTTTCGATAAATTATCCTAAGAATGAAAACCTCATCGGTAATGCAAAAATCGAAAATGTAAGCAACTTCGGAGGCGGCAAAATTGACGTGTACTTAAAGTATGACGGATTATTCAAAAATACCGCAGACCAAAGCAAAACACTCAACTACAAACTCAACCCAAATAGGGGTTCATTGCCCGTCAACGAGAATAACCGTGTGGGTAAATATAGCGTCAGCGCAACAGACTCCGACGGTACTCCGATTGAATACAGCTACCATATTCTTCAAGATGGCATTAAAGTATATTTTGATTCTTCCGACTATCACTCCGCTGCTCCCGGCACTTATAAAGCTCAGATTATCTACAGCTCCGAGTATTCGGCGACAGATGATTAATGCGTATTCATTATCAAACACCTTTTTCTTTGACGGCGCCAAAAACAGCCGATTTATAGTGAAACAAGGATGTAGGAGGTGAGCATGATGTGGTGCGGAAAGGGTATGGAATTTCATTTACGCCCACCGTAAGGCGGAGCGTGAACCTGATAGCAAAGGTGATATGAACAACAATATGACAACAAATGAAGGAGACAGAACCATATGAAAAAAATATTGGTAATGATGATAGCGGCAGCTATGGTGATATCCTTAATGGCAAGCTGCGGCAACGAGGATAAGCAGACCTCCAGCCAGGAAAGCGCG
>CAMHAV010000192.1 GCA_946182865.1 uncultured Clostridia bacterium | reverse complement strand
CCTTCCTTTCGGATGAAATTGGTGCATTGACGATTGCCGGAAAGACAACCGTTTTGCAAAAAAATTATATCATATTCCTTTTGGGTTTACAAGTTTTTTGTTTATTTTTGATATATTTTTTTTAATAGCTCAAATCTTTCCCATAGTCTCCTCACCGCTCCACACAAGCGTGCCGTCCTCCCGCCGGATTGCTGTAGGCTGTTCCAAAAAGAAAGGTGCCTCGTTTTCTTTTCCGGCAGATGTGAGGCATTGTCTGTCGATGGAAATTTCTATCAAATCCCCTGCCTGCTTGGGGAAATCCGCGGGACACTGTAAAATCCGGGGGATTCTCAGTGTGCAGGCGTAATATTCTTTGTAATCCGGATCGTCTTCTTCCAGACAATTGCACGACTCATAGCAGGTGTCGATCATCCCTTCGAGCATCAAGCCAAGGTCTTTCCATTCTACCCGCAAAAGGGTATCGCCGGGTTCACGGAATACCCTTCGCATCATTTCATCCATTACCGGCACGGTACACCGCCTCCTCCCTATTTCGCCTTGTGCGCCGAACGCACCGCATCACAAAGGCAATCCAGCAAGCCCTGTGTGATTTCTTCCGCCGATTCAGCGGACAGCGGTTGCAGATTGATCGCGGTGGCGGCGAAGCGCAGAAACAGCCGCGACGTTCCGCCAAATCCGCCCGGCTCCGCTTGCTCCGGCTCATAATACCAGATCTTCACAACGCCGCTGTCAGGGGCGTTCTCCTGCCATGTCACATGCCCGGAAACAATGCGGCATATATCGCTTTCCCATCGTCCGATGATTTCTTCAGCGGCAGTATCAGAAATGCCGGGGAACAAATCGTTCACCCGTGCAGCGTTTTCGCGGTGCAGCATGACCATATGAAACTGCGCTGCCGTGCGTGTGTCATTGCCGGACACAGCATCCGAAACAATCACCCGCCATGCTCCCACGCGCCTGCTGTGACGGTCATCGTCCCACGGACGGCAGAAAAACAGATCGCTGTTCATCCTTTCGGCTCCTTTCGTTCAGACTGTCGCAAAATACAAATCATTGAGGGACAGACCGTCTTCGCTGACTGCGTCGTGCGACGCGTGCCAGCACACCTCCGGCGTAAACGCCCGCAGCGCCGCCAGATCAACATGCCATTGCACCGCGTTCGCCTCCTCGACCTCCTCCACATACAACGCGGAAAGCACCTGCGCGACATGGGCATTGACGCCATGCAGTCCGCGCACAAACGCCACGCCTATTTTCGCGTGCAGCATACAGAAAAAGCCGTCGTCCGTCCAGCCGCGCGCCCATTCCTCCCCCGCGCCGTCGTCCCAGTCAAGGCGCAGCGACGGTTCCGCCTGCCGCAGGGCATGGAGAATATTTTGAAATTCTGCCGTATCGCGATATGTTTTCTTTGCCTTGGCGCGGAGAAACACCTCATTGCAGCTTTTCAGCGTGCCGTCATACGTGGGCTTCCGTTGCGCAATCCTCTGCTCCAGTTCTCTTTGCAGCTCGTCAAACTCCTCATCGGAGCAGGTAAAGGGACTGATCGCGTTCCGCAGAAGCTGCTGCCGCCCCACCGCTTCCATGCGTTCCCATCGCTGCGGGTTATCCTGTCTGTAGCGGCAAAGCTGCTCTAAAATCCGCTCGCGGTAATCGGGACGGCAGCACAGCATCCGCCAATCCGACCAGCGTTCCTTTCCTTTCGTCTCCTGTTCATACTGCGCCAGCAAATCCACCAACTCGCCGCAAAATTTCGCCGTATAGGGACTTACCGCCACCTCTTCATTCACGGGAGCGGGATGAAATTTGGCTTCCATGATGATTTTATACAAATTCAGCAAGTCATAATAATCCGTCAGTTTAAATGGAATATCAGACATTTGAAACGCCCCCTTTTAACCAAAACAACTGCCTAAAAAACGCATAAGGCTTAGCAGGTTTTCCCGTTCATTTTCAAAATCGCCGCTGTCAAGCATCTTTTGCACCAGCAGCCGCAGTTCACCGAAATATTCCGATGTGGTGGTATAATTGACCGCGCAAAACCAATCCAGTTCAGCCCACCATGTCGATGAGGGTGCAATGGTTTGCCTGCGCGTTGCCATGTACTGCTTCACATCCGTCACAGAATGAAACTCCACCGCGCCATCCCTCCTACAATAAAAAATGAATGCACTAAAAACTCGCCGCAAGATCGAATAAAATCGACCTTGCGGCGAGCATGAAATCTCTCATACAACATTCAATGGTCGGCGAAGCCGATTAACCTTCATTATTTTTTACTTGATGCAGGTTCCTTCGGGGACGATGTCGTCAACGAAGATGACCTGGCAGCCGCAGGCGTTGTTGGTGGCGGCAAGCAGCATGCCGTTGCTCTGCACACCGGAGAAGCGGGCGGGAGCGAGGTTAGCGACCACGATGATCTTCTTGCCGATAAGCTGTTCAGGGGTGTAGTCGTGCTTAATGCTCGAGACGATCACGCGCTCTTTGATTCCGTCAAAGAGGGTGAGCTTGAGGCAGTTGGCAGACTTGCGAATCTCCTGCGCCTTGAGAATCTTGCAGACGCGCAGATCAATTTTAGAGAAGGTGTCGATGTCGATCTCCTCTTTGATATCCGCGACAGGATCAGGATCACCGTAGACCTTTTCGGGAATTTCGGGTGTTTCTTCCACGGGCGGCTTGTCAAGCTCCTTTTCTTCTTCTGTCTGCGGATAGGAGAAGTCGAGCAGCTTGATATAGCGTTCGGGATTGATCGCGTAAAGGAAGAGATAAAGACGGGGGCCTTTTTCCTTGTTGATGAGCAGCTTGTAGACGCTCTTGAAGAAAGCGCCCTGGAGTTTTTTGAGTTCCTTGTCAGTGATGGCGGAAACGTCAAACACCTGCTTGGGAATATCGTAGAGCTGCGTGTTCAGTTCGTCGAGGGTGTAGCCGCCTTTTTCGATATAGGCGTGCAGCAGTTCGATTTCCTTCTTTTCCTCGTCGGAAAGGGCATTGAAGACCTCAAAATTGCGGGTAGCGCGGAGCTTGTTGACCTGATCGGGGGTGCACTGTTCCAGCCAATACTGGGCGCGGTCGAGACGGTCGGCAAATTGCTCGTATTTGTAAGGAGTGCCGATCTTTTCAAAGACGGTTTCGAGCATGGGAATGTTGAAATCCACGACGGAACCAAGCTGCACAAGCAGGCTCATGGGTACGGTTTCAATCGTGCGGTCACCCACGGTGGTGTTGTACATGATGGACTTGACATAATCGTCGGCGGTACCATCCTTGACGGCGTTGTACATCTTGTCAAATTCAAAATACTGACGGAGGATGCCGTCGTCAAAGCAGAAATCAAACGCCTTGAGCGGTTCGGTCTTGGAGTAAAGCCAAAGAATGACTTCCGGCTGGTAGATTTTGAGAAGGGCTTCGGGCGTGAGATTGAGTCCCGAGGAACCGGACATCTTGCCGGTAGTTCCCTTGATGCCGATGAATTCATAGCCTTGGAAGATGGGCGGCTCATAATCAAAGATCGCCTTGGAAATCTCTTTGCTGGTGTCGTAGCTGCCGTTGACGGTGGCGTGATCCTTTCCGCCCGGCTCGAAGTCTACGCCCTCAAATTTCCAGCGCATGGGCCAGTCGATCTTCCACGCCAGCTTGCAGTTGTGGTCGGTGTGGAAGTTGAAGCTGCCGTGATGGCCGCAGTCGCACTCGTACTCGGCGGTCATGGATTCCTCGTCGAATGACGTGATCTTGGTGGTATCCTTGCCGCATGCCGAGCAGTAAATGCCCACGGGGAAATACGCCTCGCGTTCGCCCTCCTTGGCGTCCTGTGTGCGGTGGCTGTCAAGAATGTCAAAGATTTCGCCGCGATGTTTCAGCGCGTGCAGGATGTATTCGGTGTATTTGCCGGAGCGGTACATCTCGGACTGATAGCGGTAGTCCATCTCAATGCCGAATTTGTCAATGGAAGCCATAAATTCCTTCTCGAAATACTCGGCGTAGGTTTTGGCATCGGAATCGGGGAAGGGATTTTTGACGTCCACATAAGGTTGTCCGATGAACTGTTCCATATCGCTGTCCACGGCCGCGACGTTGACGGGTACCTTTCTCAGACGGTCAAACTCGTCCCACGAAAAGAGCAGCCGCGCCTTTTTACCCATCGCGCGCAGGGCACGCACCACAAAATAGCTGGTGGCGATGTCGCGGAAGTTGCCGATATGAATGGAGCCGGAGGGACTGATGCCCGCCGCGCAGACGTATTCTTCCTTTTCCGGATGGCGCTCCACAATGCGCTGTGCAATTTCTTCTGACCAATGCATTCTATGTATTCTCCTCATCTGTTCAAAAAAATTTGGTATGGGATATATTTTACTGTAAAACTGCGGAAAAGTCAATACTAATGTGAAGCATGAAACAGAAATGTGAAATTGTGATTCGTTGATGTTGGTAGAATCGAAAAGCGTTTCTCATTGAAACATAAACGGTAACGCATTAAAAAAACAAACCCTATCTTCCGTAAAAAATAGGGTTTGTTTTACAGGGAAAGCTATTTTATCTTAAAGTAACTTCACACTTCACACTAAAATTACTCCGGCATGCGGTAGGTCTGTGCGTAGTCGAAGAAGCCCATTTCAGTGGTGCGGAATTCGGCGGCGACGTAGTAGACCTTAGTTTTGTCGGGAGAGTCCATGAACCACATGACAAGGTACTGGTTATCGTCGGGATACTGGCAATAGACCTGATACGCGTCATATTGTCCCAGTTTTTCGGTCGCGCCGGTAATGCCGGTGATGTTTTGGGTTTTGGCGCTTTCTTCCAGATAATACATTCTGGAGGAGGCTGCCATCTTGGCGTCATATTCTACGTTATACTCCTTTGACAGAGCAACGCTGTCCATTACGTCAAGCGACAGAATTTCAAAGGGGGATTTGGCATACTGTACGCAGGTTTCGGTATTGCCTGGGGTGTACCATTTGTAGAAATCGCTGTCGAGCGTCAGCCATCCGACCTGATCGTTGCCGAATTCCTGCGTATCGGCGGCGGCAGACGAAACGTCCTCCTCAGAGGAAACGCTGCTGTCATCTGAAGAAATGCCGTATTCGTCATCACTGGAGGCGTAGGAGGCGGTACCTTTGTCCTTCTTTTCAATGTGGATCGTGCAGGCGCTCAGTGACAGCACCAGCGCGGCACTGAGTGCCAAGGGGAGCAGCTTTTGCAGAGATTTCAGAAACATGTCGTATCAACCCTTTTCCTGAATCCGTGAAATTCAAGCGAAGCAGAATAGCCGCGTGAGAGCAAGAAAA
>CAMHAV010000191.1 GCA_946182865.1 uncultured Clostridia bacterium | reverse complement strand
ATTTTTCTTCTATAATACCATGTCTATGACCCGTTTGCAAGTCGCGATTTTTTTCCCAAAAATGAAATTGTAAACTTTGTATATTCATACGAAAAACCACTTTATTTTTTATCCATTCAATGATATAATAGAAAAAAGATTACATATGGAAGGATTGCATAAAACAGTATGGATTATCAGACCGAATCACTCAAGAAGCATTACGAATGGAAGGGCAAAATCGAAGTGGTTACCCGCTGCCCTGTGGAAAACAGCGAAGATCTTTCGCTCGCCTATACCCCCGGTGTGGCCAAGCCCTGCCTTGAAATACAAAAGGACATCAATAAAAGCTACGAACTCACCCGCCGCTCCAATCTCGTGGCGGTCATCACCGACGGCTCCGCCGTTCTCGGACTCGGCAACATCGGCCCTGAAGCCGGTATGCCCGTCATGGAGGGCAAGTGCGCCCTTTTCAAACGCTTCGGTGACGTGGACGCGATTCCGCTCTGCATCCGCTCGAACGACGTGGACACCATCGTCAACACCGTTGCCATGATCGCGGGCAGCTTCGGCGGCATCAACCTAGAGGATATTTCCGCTCCCCGCTGCTTCGAGATCGAGCGCCGTCTCAAGGAAATCTGCGATATTCCCGTTTTTCACGACGACCAGCACGGCACCGCCGTCTGCTGCGGCGCGGCCATCATCAACGCCTGCCGCCTGACGGGCCGCAAGCTCTCCGACCTCAAACTCGTGGTCAACGGGGCGGGCGCGGCTGCCATTGCCGTGACCAAGCTGCTTTTCCTGCTCGGCATCCAGGACGTCATCATGTGCAACAGCAAGGGCATTATCTGTGAGGGCGATGAACGCCTCAACAGCGAGCAGGCCTACATGGCAACCATCACCAACCGCCGGCACCTCACCGGAAAGCTGGCCGACGCGGTCAAAGGTGCGGATGTATTCTTCGGCCTTTCCGCGCCGAATGTGCTGACCGCCGATATGGTGCGCACCATGAATCCCGACCCCATGATCTTCGCCATGGCCAACCCCACGCCCGAAATCATGCCCGATGAAGCCAAGTCCGCCGGCGCGGCGGTTGTCGGCACCGGTCGCAGCGACTTCCCCAACCAGATCAACAACGTCCTCGCTTTCCCCGGCATTTTCCGCGGCGCGCTCGATGTGCGGGCTTCCGAGATCAACGACGAAATGAAGATTGCGGCGGCTTATGCTATCGCGAACATCATCGAGGACAGCGAGCTGACCCCTGAATATATCATCCCCAGCGCGCTCGACAGCCGTGTGGTCGAAAAGGTTTCCGCCGCCGTCGCACAGGCTGCCAGAGACACGGGCGTTGCGAGAATCTGAGGGAATGACAGAAAAGGAACGGATTAACAGATTTTTTATGATTGAAACAGGATTCACCTGTTGACATTTCCATCACAGAAATGTATAATATAAGGTAGGTTTTTGTGCTACTACATACAAAATCCTGATGGATGTTTCTGTTATGACTGTTTGAATGATTTTCTATCGAATACCGACGAAAGGAGTAATTTTGATATGAAAATGAAGCAAATTGCAGCCATACTGGCGGCGGCTGCAATGTTTGGCTTTGTGGCGCTCCCCGTTGCCGGAAACGCGATCTCCGTACAGCCTGTTTCCGTATCGGCAGCTACCTCTACTCTTAGAAGAAATTCCAAGGGCAGCGCGGTAACAAAGCTTCAAAAAAATCTGATTACCCTCAACTTTATGAAGAGCGGCTCCGCAAGCGGTACTTATGACGCCGCCACCGAAAACGCCGTAAAAAATTTCCAGTCAGAGTACAATCTGGTGGCTGACGGCGTTGCCGGCAGCGCCACACAGAGCCTGATCAGCGCGCTCCTGAACGGAACCGCCAAAATCATCAAGGTCGAGTCGCCGCTGGTCAATGTGCGCAACGGCGCGGGCATGGATTTTGAAAAAGTTACCACCGTCAGCAGCGGTCAAAAGTTTGTCTTCGATTACGAAAAGATCAACAAAACCAAAAACAAATGGTACCACATCCTGATGGGAACCAAAAGCGGCTACATCAGCGGCGAGTATGTCTCTGTTGTTTCACAGGTCAGCAAGGAATCCGACATAACGGAGGCCAGCGGCAAAATCAAGGTCATCGGCACCGTGCTGAATGTTCGTGCCGACGCCACCACCTCTTCGGAAAAACTGGCGGTTCTCAAGCAAGGGCAGACTTTCGATTACAGCAAGTATAAAACCGTCAGCGGTGTGACTTGGTATTACATTAAAGTGGACGAAAAAGTCAGCGGCTGGGTCATGGGTACTTTTGTTACCTCCGCTACCAGCACGCCCGCTGCTGCATCCTCTACCGGCACGCTGAAAGTAGTCGGCACTGTACTGAACGTGCGTGCTTCCGCCTCTACCTCCGCCAAAAAGGTCACCACCGTCAAGAAAGGACAGACCTATGATTACACCAAAGTCAAAACGGTAAAAGACGTGAATTGGTACTATATCAAGGTCAACAGCAAAAAGAGCGGCTGGGTCATGGGTACTTTTGTCAGTTTTGTGGCCAACGGCAACACTACTGCGCCCTCTGAGAGCGGCACAGTCAAGGTCACCGGCACCATTCTCAACGTGAGAGAGGAAGCCAGCGAAGAGGGCAAGAAACTCACCACCGTCAGACAGGGTGAAACCTACACCTACAGCGAGGTCAAAAAAATCAACGGCATCAACTGGTACCATATCAAAGTCAGCGACACGGTCAACGGCTGGGTCATGGGTTCCTTTGTCGATTTTATCGCCAACGGCAACAACGCTTCTCCCGCTGCAAACGGCAAACTGACCATCACGGGCAGTCTGCTCAACGTGCGCTCCGGCGCCAGCACTTCCTCCAAAGTGGTCGCTACGGTCAAGGTGGGACAAACTTTCTCCTACAGCAAAGTGAAAACCGTCAGCAAAACCAACTGGTATTACATCAAAGTCAGCGACAAAGTCAGCGGTTGGGTCATCGGCACTTATGTCAATGTAGAAGCAGCCGCTTCTACCACAACCGGCACTTCGGCAACTGAAGCCGGCACCACCGCTTCGTCCGAAACTACAACCACATCTTCTTCCTCGGCGAAAACTACAACCACAGTCTCCGCCGAGGCTTCTTCCGTATCTCAGACAACCAATGCGAACGCTACGCCGGAGACGAGCGGTCAGCTTACCGTCAACACCAACGTGTTGAACGTACGCGCCGACGCTTCTTCCAATGCTACCATTCTCACCACTGTGACATTGGGTAAAGAATATGCTTACGACAATGTCAAGACCGTAGACAATATTAAATGGTACCGCATCAAGGTCACCGACACTGTGACCGGATGGGTAATGGGAACCTATATTGTTGTAAAATCCGAGCAGACTCCTGCACCATCTTCCACTTCAGGTTCGCTGAAAGTTACAGGCTCCGTGGTCAATGTCCGCAAAGGGGCCGGTACTTCCTATGATAAAGTAGCCTATGTCAAAAAAGATGAAATATATTCCTATTCTCAAGTAAAAGACGGATGGTACTACATTAAAATCAATGACAAGCAAAGCGGATGGATTATCGGTCAGTATGTAAATGCTACACCGGATACCTCCACCACGTCCACAGCGGTTTCCCCCATCACTTCGGCCACACCGACTGAAACCACTGCTTCCCCGACCGAGACAACAACCGTTCCCACTGAAACGACAACCGTTCCGACCGAGACGACAGCCGTTCCCACTGAAACACCGACAGTTCCACCCGAAACGACAGCGGCACCGACTGAATCAAAGGCTGCCGCGACGGAAATAACACTTGCTCCGGCTGAAACGATGACAGATCCGACCGAATCAAAGGCTGCTCCGACTGAAATAACGACTGCTTCTTCTGAAACGACGTCGGCTCCGTCTGAAACCACATCGGCTCCTAACGAAACGACAACAACAACCGCGGCGCCCACCCGAACGGTCACGGTCGGCACCGTCAACACCAAATCCAGCGGACTGAATGTGCGCAGCGGCGCAGGATCAGGCTATGCTGTGATTGGTCAAGTCAAAAAGGGCGACAAGGTCATCATTGTTTCCAAAGGTTCCAAATGGCATAAAATCGAGTACGGTGCAGGCATCGGTTATGTGGCTGCCGAGTACATCAAGGACATCCGAACCTCTACTGAAGCCATAGCTGCTCAATATCCCAGCAGCTACTACTACGCTAATGTCAATGACACGCTTGATCTCAAATTGACGGTGAAAGGTTACACCGTTTCCTACAAATCCTCTGACGCCGCCAAATGTCCGATCTCCTCCAAAGGCGTCGTACTGTGTCATGGAGAAGGTCTCTACACCATTACCGCCAAATACGGCAATTACGTCACCACCACCTGCGTAGTGGTGCTGAAAAAGCCGAACGAAAACATTCAACCTCTCAAAATCAGCGCCGAAGGCACCAAGTTTATTGCGGACTGGGAGGGCGGCGGTACGGTTCTGCCTACAGGCGAGACGGTTTACTATCCCTATCAGGATGTATCCGGCTTCTGGACCATCGGTTACGGACACGCCAAAACGACCACCGCCAGCAAGAGCTGGTCGGAAGAACGCGCCATTGCGGAATTCAACCAGGACATCGAAGAAATGATCGGTGCGGAATTCAAGCTGACAGATGATCGCCCCTATCTCACGCAGGAAGGCGCCACCAAGCTGCTGAATGCCGACCTCAACGACGGCGATTACGTAAAGGCCGTCAGCGATTGGGCGGTTCGCAACGGTGTGCAGCTCAATCAGGTACAGTTCGACGCCCTCTGCTCTTTCTGCTACAACATCGGTACGGCGCTGTGGACAAGCGATACTTACAAATTCTATCTCAAATCCTCCATTATCGCCTACCGTTCCGGTTCCGACGCGGTTCCCGATCAGGTGATCGAAGGCTTCTGCCGCTACATGAAATCCTCCGGCAAGTCCTATAAGGGACTTTGGTACCGCAGACGCAACGAAGCGGAACTCTTCCTCACGGGCGATTACGCGCTTGACCGTGAAAACAAATTCAAACTGCCCTCTGGTGTAGACTGGGCGTAAATTATATTCGAAAACTCCTCTGCTGCTGTTACAAAAAGTGGCAGAGGAGTTTTTTACTCTCGTCAAATATTAATTCTGTATGAAAAATCAGACACCTTATGAAATCATGTACCTTTAGTCATACCTTTGGTCTTTTATAACCAGAGATTGAAACGATTGGGACATCATAATCCTTCCGATTAATTGATAAATAGCGTAGGAAACAACGCCGACTAAAAAAGTCAATACAATCCACAGGAG
>CAMHAV010000190.1 GCA_946182865.1 uncultured Clostridia bacterium | reverse complement strand
GACAAATTTTTAATATTCCGGTACAATATACGCAATGATTGTGCAGCAGGAGCTTGTGAAACCGTGATCAGGAAATTAAGGAATCGTGCTGTTGAGTTGTTTGTGCGTTGTTAAATATGTCTTACAATATTGCTTTTAGTTTTATAAAACGCTTGACAGATTTGCCTTTTTGGGGTATAATATAATCAACTTCTCCCCCAGGCCTCTGATTCTCCGTTAAGGAGTTTTATGCACACTTGGGGGCGTTCTGTTTTATTAGGGAGTTTTATTATGGCTGATAAAGAGTTCAAGACGATTGATGAACAAATCGATATTTTGAAAAGCAGAGGCTTGTCTATTCCTGATGAAGACTTGGCGCGGCAATTCCTTATGAGAAACAACTATTACAGGATAAGCGGCTTTTCATTGACGTTGAGAGATCACGATAAGTTCTATAAGAACGCAGAATTTCAGAACATTATTGACATATACGAGTTTGACTATCATCTGCGGCATATTCTGTTGAAATACATAGAGGAAATTGAAGTGGCGTTTAAATCTGCTTATGCCTACGAATTTACAAGTCTGTACGGACCTGTGGGTTATCTTGAATCAGGAAATTTTACAGATGAAGGTCGATATAAGCAGGTGATAGAAAAGGCAGAACAACAAAAATCAGCCCGTTTGCCACATGAGGCGTATTTAAAGCATTTCATCAACGATTTAAAGCAGTCGGTTCCGCTTTGGGCGTATGTTGATCTTCTGACAATTTCTGATATGTCGATACTTTATTCCATTTCAGAGCAACAGGTGAAGAAGGCGGTTTCAGATGATATGGGCATCAAGGTATCAAATACGGCATTGCTTGGAAGATTTATGCATAGCATGACGATCATCAGGAATCTTTGTGCGCATGGCAGCCGAATTTACAATCGCCTGTTTGAACAGAAACCAAGCCTGAACAAGAAAGAGAAGCAATTGTTGATGGTTGATAAAAACGGCGATGAAGACAATGCACATCTCTATGGGTTTATCCTTATTATGCGTAGGCTTTTGACAAAAGAGACCTTTGCTGAGATGAGGGACGAAATCATTCAATTGACACAGGAATATCCTTTTGTCGACATGAAACATTATGGATTCCGCAGCGATTGGAAAAATGTTTTGTAAATTATCCTTTGACTGCTGCATATACTATTAGTGACATCTCCTACGAGCCATTATGGCGCAATACTGTAGGCGTTCTGTCGGCAGCGATTAAAGTCAATTCTTTTGTCGCTGCCTTTTCTTTGTTTAATGCGACGCAAATTTTGGACGTTGCCTATCTGCCGTCTTGCTCTCCTGACTGATTCTCAATTCCCACTGTAACCCAAACCGTGGAATCCAAATTCATCATCAAGAGCATCAAAAAACGGGTGCAGAATTCAGCATATCATCAAAAAAGCATCAATCCTTGAAGCATCAGCGGCGCGGCTGGCAACAAATCCCCAAAATCGGTGAGAAGTCGGAGCGTGAGATAAATTTCAACATTGCCTCCAAAACCGCGTGCCGAGGGTTCAAGTCCTTCTGCCCCTGCCATCGTTAAGGGAGCCTGCAAACGCCTAAAATTCGGCATTTGCGGGCTTTTTCTATGCCAAAATCGCCCGATTGGACACGCTCTAAAGATACCGGATTTCCGTGGCAAAATCCTCCAAATGCCCCAATATTCGTGAATATTCCAACGGCTGCCGTCTGGTACATCATCAAAAAAGCATCAGCCAATTTCAGGAAAAGGACGGTCTTGTACCGTGTGCCGAGGATAGTGACTGGCGGACAAAACAGATGATTTGCTTGACTGTGGTTGATAGGTATGATAGAATGGGATTAGCATTAGTTGGTAAATAAATCAGATTATAAGGGATGAGATGTTATGGTAAATAAAAAGGCGTTAGTTGTTATTGATTTGCAGAACGACTTTCTATGGGAAAAGAGAAAAGCAAAGTTTTCATATGATACAGATGAACTGATAAATACTATAAATAGCGCTGTTTCTTACTATAGCCAAAATGGGTACGATATTATCTATATTGCGCAGATGTATCCCAATATCATTGTTACTAAATTGTTTATTGGGTTTTCAATCAAAGGAACAACTGGGGCAAAATTATACAGAAAACTAAATATTGTGTCTGATTTATATTTTGAGAAATATTTGCCTGATGCATATTCATCCAAAGCATTCAGGGAGCATATGAAAAAACAAGATTATACCGATATCGTCCTGTGTGGTTTAGATGAATGCGCTTGTGTCGGAGCTACCGGAAAAGGAGCTGTGAAAACAGGTGTGAAAGTTTTTATGCTTGAAAATTGTATTGGCACACGTTTTTCAGATAATAAAGTACGAAAGATGAGAGATAGCCTTATATCATTAGGCATACAATACATTAGATTTTGATTTATATCACTAAGTCCAATAAAACACTTCATTGACATTATTCAATGTCTATACGTGCTGAGAGTACCATCAAAACTTCAAAAGGCTCAAATCGCCTGATTCAAGCCTTTTAGTGTGGAAAGTGTACTTTCCGACTGATCAAATTCAATCGCTCACGTGGGCTTACATGTGGCAACAGGGGCGGTTAATCGTCTTTCATTACGTCGATCATCAGCTTCATGCCAAGCTGGAAGCCGAGGGTTCAACAGGTCAAGACAATCTTAATTTGTGTTTAGAGAAAATTTACAGCAGGAGAATAGCAATTGTAACAATTCTCCTGCTATAATTTTTTTCATAAGCGAATTTCAGATGTTGAAGTCATCCGTGATGCCGGTGAGTCTGGCGGTGTCCTTCTTGACATAGTACAGCTCAGTGATCTGCGAAGTGCTGTGTCCGAGAAGGTCGGCAACCTGTTTGGGCGTGAGTGCCTTGATGGAACCGTCCGGCTGCCGTATTCCGTTTACGAGATTGGTTGCAAAGGTGTGTCTCAGCGAATGTAGCCCTTTTGTTTCGATGCCGGCGGCATTCAATATGCGGTAGTACCTCTTGCGGAAATTCACAGGTCGGGTGAAGTCGCCGTTTTCGTCGCACACAAGCGGAGTGTCCTCGCCCATGTACCGCTCTGCCCGAAGGTCTTGAATCATCGCCACGGCGGTATCATTTAGAGGAACATCACGCTTGCTCGACGCGCTTTTCAGCTTGCCCGTCTTGACTTCCCTGCCGTGTTCGGCGGTCACTCCGTCGCGCCTGGCAACCTCCTTGACACCGCGATTTAAGTGCATGACTCGGTGTTCCAAGTCGATGTCGTTGTTGAGCAAGCCCAGCAATTCGCCTGTTCGCAAGCCCGTATTGAGCATTAGAATGTAGGCTGCGGCTTGCTGATAGACGCGCTTTCCATTGGAGTAACAGCGGAAGGCTTCTGCCTTGAACTGTTCAATTTCCTCCGGCGTGAACACAGTTACGGAATCGTATTCAGATAAATTTTCTCTGTCCTGCGCCGCCATGAAGTTGCTTTTCTTGATCATCGGCGTGCTGATCATCGGATTCCTGACAATCAATTCCTGTTGGGTGAGATACCGGAAATATTCATTCAGAAGTACATGGACTTTCTTGACGGTCGTGTAGGCGTAGCCGTCGTTCATCTCCTGATTGAGTAGATCACGAATGTCGGCGGAGGTAATATCTCCGAGAATTTTCTCTCCAATAACAGGGTAGATCTGGTGCTTCGCGGTACATTCCAACCTGTCGTAAGTGCTGCGTTCCACGGCGGGGAATTTGAATAATTCCAGCCATCTCTGCATACTTTCCTGAAGCCTTTTCTTTGATTCATCCGACGCAATAATTGAGCTTTCAAAGTCCGCGATGTAGTCCTTTATTTTTCTGCTGACTTCCTGCTTGGAAGTACCGGAGAAGCTCTTGCGCTTGCGTTCGCCATGTGAATCTTTGTACCACACCACCCCGCACCAGCGACCGTCGGTGCGCTTGAAGATGTTTCCACGGGTCAGTAATTCCTTTTGCATTTTTAGATTAGCCCCCTTTCAGCAAGCAACAATACCATAGATTGATGAACATAGCAAGTATTTATTCAAAGAATCAATCCGAAATCCTCATCTTCGTCCTCGTCTTCGTCAACAGGCGTGTAGCTGATTTTCAAGCCTTGCGCAACCTTCTTTTCGTTGATCTGATGAGACTGTGATTTTTTTTTCAGAACGATGGCTGGACATGAAAAGGACAAGCATTATAGTGGAAATGTCCATCGATTCGCTGTTTATGGTATTGACATTCTGATGGAGATTGGCTATACTTTTTTCAGGAGGCGAGCCGTATGGATCTTATAAATACAGGAAAATTTATAGCAGATCTTCGAAAAGAAAAGGGGCTAACACAAGCGCAGCTCGGAGAAAGGATCGGAGTGACAAATAAGACAATCTCCCGATGGGAAACAGGAGTATATCTGCCGCCTGCAGATGCTTTGTTGGCTTTAGGGGAACTTTTTAATGTGAGTGTTAATGAGATTCTTAGCGGAAAGCGATTAACCGAGGCAGACTACAAGGAGGCAGCTGAAGAGAATCTGACACAGGTCATCATAGCCAGTAGCTTTTCGTTGAAGGATAGAGTTGAATTCTTTAAAAAGAAGTGGTTGAAAGAGCATATAGCTATTATGGTATTCATTGGAATTTGTATCATAGCTGTACTTATAGCCGGTATTATGGCTAAAAATATTATACTGGTTTCTATTACTCCGATGCTTATTCTCGTTGCGCATGCATGGAGAAACAATGTCATGATGGCATATGTTGAACGCAATGCCTTTGATGGAAAAGGGAATTGACACAGATTAGACACGCTTATCTTGTGGGCTTCGGCTATCGAAATAACATTGCGGCGGATGGCTTTCTTCCATGCCTCGGCGTTGTTGTAGCCGAGGCGTTCCGCGTCCTCACGGCGTAAACTGATGACGTGCGTCCAGAGGATTCCCTGATGAGAAGCGACTTCCTCCGCCACAGCGTCGAGGTCAATCTTGTCATCGGTCTGACTGAACAGCCCATGCCGACCCAGTTTTTCCACGCTCGGACGCTCCGCGATGTAGGAAACCAGCTTCTTGAAATTGCCTATCCGGTCAGAATTGCGCTCGACGAAAGCGTCAATGAAGTCTGTCGCGGAGGCCTTTTCTTTTTTCTGCTGGTACTCAATGTACTCCGGATAGTCAGTAGCAGTTGGAAATTTCTTGACAATACTGGCGATCAAGTCCTGCTGCTTTTTGGTGGAAGGGGAGTGGTCTATGCCTGTCGGGAGCTTTTCAACTCCCTCGCGAGTGCCCATGTATTTTACAAGATTCCCCGCTTTGGAGGCATTTCTAATGTACCGACTTGTAAAAATAATCTTCGCCATGCTATGATTTCTGATACCGGTAG
>CAMHAV010000189.1 GCA_946182865.1 uncultured Clostridia bacterium | reverse complement strand
GGTTTTTCGCTATCTCCCCTTCCCCCTATGTATAATCTTTTCGGGAGATTAGGTTTTATACGTCTCGGACTGACCGTTGAGCGTGTTGTTGGTGTCGGTCAACACGGTGTTATGCAGGGTCACGGAATTTGCGCCTTCCACCACAACGCCCTCGGAGGCGGTCGCGGTGAGTGTGGCGTTGCTGACGGTGATATCTGCCGTGGAATAAATGGCGGGCGAGCCTTGTCCGTTGGTGGTGTAGGAGCCGCCGTCCACGGTAATGGTTCCGCCGCCGCGGTCGCTGCGGATGGCCGCGGAAGAACCGCCCTGTGTGGTCACGGTCAGATCGGTAGCGTTGAGCGTGCCGCCGCCTGTCACCATAATGCCGCCGGAGTTGTTGGCGGAGGTGTTGATAGTCGTGCCGCTGATGTTAATGATACCTGTGCCGTAGGCAAATACGCCGTTGGCGTGTGCGCCGTCGGTGGTAACGGTGCCGCCCGTGAGGTTGAGCGTCGCGCCGTTATAGACCAGCACCGCCGCGTTGGTGCCGTAGAAATCGGAATTTTCATCGCTCTCGTCACCGCTCTTGGTGACGGTCACATCGGTCAGGGCGGATGTCCCGCCCGACACCAGCAGCGCGTTTTCGCCGCCTGTGGTGCTGGCGTAGGCATTGCCGCTTAGGGTCTGCGAATCGGTGATGGTGCTGGCGCCCGTGTAGCTCACCGAAGCGGAAGTGCCTCCGCCGCCGGGGCCGCCCTGTCCGCCGCCGGGCGCATCTCCGGGCGGGTCACCGGGAGGGGTGCCGTCCGGTCCCGCAAAGACGGTCATAGACATCATGGACATTGCCAGTAGGAGGGAAAGGAGTGTCGCCGCGATTTTCTTCTTGTTCTTTTTCATACATAAAGCCTCCGCTTCTCTTGGATTGGTGGAATGGGGGTTCCGATCTTTGTCTTCCCGAACCTTATGGCTTTATTGTAAACCGCTTAGTTTAAAATTACTTAAAAGTTTTTAAAAAAGTAAAAAACTTCAAACAGCATTCCTGTCACTATTCATTCCCCATTCCGATGAGGATTCATCCTCCAAAAAAGAGATGTTCCACCAGAATCTTGCCGCCGAGCAGCACGAGAATCACGCCGCCGACCACTTCCGCCTTGGCCTTGTAGCGGGTGCCGAAGGCGTTGCCGATGTACAGACCGCCCGCAGAGATGGCAAAGGTGGTCGCGCCGATGAGCAGCACGGCGGGGAGAATCTCCACCCGCAGAAAGGCGAACGTCACGCCCACCGCCAGCGCGTCAATGCTGGTGGCGACCGCAAGGGGAATCATGGCTTTCACGCCAAAGGAACCGTCAATCCGACCCTCCCCGTCGGCTTCATCGCCGCCCACGGCTTCCCGGATCATATTCACGCCGATGATCGCCAGCAGCACAAAGGCAATCCAGTGGTCGATGCTGGTGATCATGGACTCAAACTGCCGCCCCATTGCGTAGCCGATCAGCGGCATGAGCGCCTGAAAGCCGCCGAAGTACATTCCCACCGCCATCACATGACGGGGCTGCACCTTCTGCACGGAAAGTCCCTTGCAGATCGACACGGCAAACGCGTCCATCGAAAGCCCCACCGCAATCACAAACAAATCAAACCAACTCATTTTGTACATCCTCCTTATTCGTTCTGTTGCCCTTGCACTATCATCCTTATGCAATGAAACACGAAAATAAAGATAAGCCAAATAAAAAAGACGACACCTATCTGTACCCACACAGATAAGTCTCGTCACTTAAGTGCAAAGCCGGAAACGCGGCGCGTTTCGGTATGGCGACCTTGCCGCGCGGAACATAAAACCACCGCGCCGACTACTCCCTTATTGCTTTGCATTGTAACACACGATGCGTCGGTTTGTCAAGGCTAACATGTTGCTCTTCACGGAAATCAATTTTGAAAATCTGATGAACAATGAAAACGATATCTTATGACGATACATCTCACTCACCAATATCAGAGGAATGTCCTGAAATGAAAATCAAAAAATAAAAGCAACCCTCGCCCCGATTACAAAAAGGTTACAAATACGCATGACTAAACCCATCGGGCCAATTGCGCGGACGGCGAATGCCGTGTACGCCCCCGACGCGTGCATCGAGGCAAAAGCCCGGTAACGGGAGACGGGGCTTCCCGTTCTTAAAAAGCGAAAATGCGGCATACGCTCCAGCCTCTATTAGCCTGCGCCCCACGCCCGATGACGATGTAAAACGCACCTCCGCTAAAAAAACAACAGGGTTATCATTTCAAAGTAATAAAGTACGATATAAAAATCGAGTATATAAAAATTGATTTCCGTGGTTGTTCTTTATGCTCTTTTTCATTGAGGCCATTGCGAAAAGCCGACACAAAAGGCTTGACGAAAGCACACGCATATGGATATAATAGAAGTATCACAGAAAGGGAAAGAGGCTTTAAAAATGAACCTTGAGGAAAAAGAAGAAAAAGCAAAAAAGAAAAAAATTCTCGTTGTGCTGACGGGAGGCACTATCGGCAGCGTATGCACCGACGGCGTGCGGGGCATTGCGGGGGATTCCCCCTATCTGCTGCTCCGTGCGTTCCGCGCGGCCTGCCCGACCTATGCGGACTGTGAATTTGAAGTGATCAACCCCTGCAATCTTCTCAGTGAAAACCTCTCTTGCGAGGTGTGGGAAACCCTGTATGCCGCCATCAGCGAAAAACTCGCGGCGGCCGACACGTATCGCGGCGTCATCGTCACCCACGGCTCCGACACCCTCGCCTACACCGCCGCCGCGCTGGGAATGCTCCTGCGGCACACGCCCTGTCCGGTGGTGCTGACTGCCGCTGACCGACCCGTGAACGACCCGCGCGGCAACGGTATCGGAAACTTCCGCGCGGCAGTGGATTTCATCCTGCGCGGCGGATGCAGAGGCGTATTTGTCTCTTACCGACGCTGCGCCGACGGCGCGCAGGTCATCTATCTCGCCGCGCGGCTGCGCTCCGCCGACTGCTTCTGCGATGAATTTTCCTCCTACGGCGGCGCGGTCTTTGGCGTGATGAAAGACGGCGCATTCTGTCGCGACGCGTCTCCCCTTAATCCTGCGGCAGAGATAGGCAACGCGCCGTTGCCTCCCCTTGCGCCGCCGGACATACGCCTTTCGGAGAAAAAGATCATGCTGCTGCGCGCTTATCCGGGGCTGGATTATGCGGCCATCTCCCCCGACGGATTTGCCGCCGTGGTGCATTACGGCTACCACAGCGCCACCGCCTGCACCGAGGGAGGCAACCGTTCGCTGCTGGATTTTTCCCGGCGCTGCCGTGCCTGCGGAGCCGATTTGTGGCTGGGTTCTTTCAAGCAGGCGGAAAGCGAACTGTACGACACCAGCCGCGAACTGCTCGACAACGGCATTCTGCCCTTTTTCGATATGTCGCCCGAAGCCGCCTACGCCAAGGCGGTGATCGCCTATCATCTGCCCGACGCCGACCCGAAAGCATTCATGCGCCGCTGCGTCTGTTTTGAAATGGTCGGACACACCGTGGGCGATTGACAAAGGTGTAAATTACGGAGATAAATGAGAATTCAGAGCGCTCACATTCGTTCGCTAAGATAATAGAGAATAACGAATAGATAATAAAAAAGGCGCTCTGCGCCTTCCTTCTATCTATTCGTTATTATTTCTTATCTATTATCTATTATCTTAGCGCAGCTCCGCTGCGCGCTTAACAGGAGGTCTACCGCCATGAAACAACCACTCTCGCCCTTCGTCCCCTGCCTCACCGCGTTTCATCTGAAACTGCTCGCCGTGACGTTCATGCTCATTGACCACATCGGCTGCTTCCTGCTCGACCGGAACACCGACATCTACTCCATCTGCCGCTCATGGGGACGGCTCGCTTTTCCGATTTTCTGCTTTCTGATCGCGGAGGGCGCACGACATACCCACTCACTCCCCCAATACATGGCGCGGCTGGCTGCTTTCGCCTTTATCAGCACACCGCCCTTTAATCTGGTGCATGGGGAACGCTGGTACGCGTTTGACCACCTCAACGTATTTTTTACGCTGTTCTTCGGACTGGCCGCCGTTGCCGCCGTCAAGGAACTGTCTCCCCGTATCCTGCGCCGTCTCGGAAAAGTCTCTCTCTCGCAGAATGAATTCGTCTGCGTTCTGCTCGCGCTGCCGGTCTGCGCCGCGCTCTATTGGGCGGCCTATGCGCTCAACACCGATTACGGCGGCTACGGTGTGGCGGCCATTCTGATTTTCTGGCTGCTGCGAAACCATCCCGCCGCCGCGTGGGGATGCTTTGCGCTGCTCACCTTTATCGGACAGGACTGGTATCTTGTCGGTCGCGGCTTTACGGGGCTGAACGAAAATATTTCTTGTAACCCCTACGATATGGTGACGCATCGCGTGTGGGAACGGAACTACACGCTGAAATTTTTCAATTCGCGCCAAATGCTTGCTTCGATGGCACTTCTTCCCTGCCTCCTCTACAACGGAGAAAAGGGCGGCCCCGCCAAGCGAAACACCTTTGTCAAATACGCGTTCTATTCCTTCTATCCGCTGCATCTGACAGCGATATGGCTGGTGCAGCTTTTCACGGCCAAATAACAAAAAACAACCTCTCCCATCGGCACCTGCGTGTCGTTCGGGAGAGGTTGTCTGCTGTTATGATAAAAATTTACACCAGATCAAGAATCACCAGTTCGGGCGGGTTAAAGATGCGCGGCACAAAGTGGGTGTATTTCGTCAACCCTCTGCCCAGAATCATGGTTTTGTCCCCGAAATCATAGCGGCCGCCGGTGTATTTCGGGAAAAATCCCTGCCCCGACGCGAAAAATCCGTCGAGAATGCCGGGAATCCTCCACTGTCCCCCGTGGGCATGTCCCGCGAGAATCAGGTCAAAATCATAGGACAGATAGTCCCCGATCAATTCGGGACGGTGTGCCAGCAGGACGGTAAAATTCCCGTTGTGCGACGCTTCCGACGCAGCCGCCAGTTGTCGGTGCATGGCTTCCCGTCCAATGACATACGGCTCCTCTATGCCGCAGATGTTCACCCGTCTGCCGCCCCACTCAAACACTTCGCAGTCCCCCTCCAGCACATGAATGCCGAGCGAACGGATAAAGGCTTTCAGTTCATCCGCCTCGTCGCTTCGTGTTTCGTGGTTGCCCGTAACGAAGTAACAGGGATACCGCGCCGCAGCCGCCTGCAAAAATTCCCGCGAGCCTTGTGTGGGTTTGTAGTGGAAGATATCGCCGCACATCAGAATCGCGGCGGGCTGTTCCTGCGCAATGGCGTTCATCAGATCGCACTGCCCCTCGCCGTACCGCGCCCTGTGCAGGTCGGACACCATCGCAAAACGCAGGGGCGTTGCCTCTCCCCCGTTCGC
>CAMHAV010000188.1 GCA_946182865.1 uncultured Clostridia bacterium | reverse complement strand
TCTCTTTGAAAACGTGTCGGCAATCCTGTCATTTGATCACTACAAAGTGTTTGAACGGCTGGACGGCAGAAAAAAGCAATTGGACAATTACACGCGCCATCGGCGGCTACGAGGGTCAGGCCTGTTACTGTATTGAGCCGGGCGTTTCGCAGCAGACAGGCGATACGCTTACCCGCAAGGATGAAAATTTCTGGGATAACTATCCCGACGATTACAACGACGCTATTTCCCCGTATACCATTAAGCTGTTCATCGGCAGAATTATGCAGTACGGTTACACCGGAAATCTGTCAACGGGCTGGCGTTCCAATAACTCCGGTGCGGACAGTCTCAGCAACCTCATCGCCACACAGCTTCTCATCTGGGAGGCAGTGATCGGTGAGCGTGACGATAATTTCAATAAGCTCAGTACAGGCAGTAAAAATGCCATTCTCGACCAGATTGCCAATCACCCGCTGAAGTCGAAAATCATGTCCCACTACAACCGCATCGCGGAAAGCGTGAGGACGCACTCGACGATTCCCAGCTTCATGAAGATGTCGGAGGGTTCGGCATCAAGCTATGAAATGTCGTGGAACGGCAGTCAGTATGTGCTGGAACTGACCGATACGAACAATGTCCTGTCCGGCTGTTCTTTTTCGTCCAGCGACAGCAGCATGAAATTTTCTGTTTCAGGTAACAAATTGAAAATCACCTCTACCACCGCGCCAAGCGGTTCCGTGACCATTACGGCAAGCAAGAGAAATGCTCAGAGAATGGGCGTCATCACTTGGTCGGATGGCAACGTCGGCCCGAGGGGCGGCAAACAGGATATCGTTTCCTACTCCCAGCCCGTAAGCGATCAGGTTTATGGCTTTGCCAAAATCAAGGTAAGTTTCGGCTCGGCTAAGATTGTCAAGACCAGCGAGGACGGCGACGTAAAGGGCGTGACCTTTTCCATCGAGGGCAACGGCGTGAGCAAGACCGTTACCACTGCCTCCAATGGCGAGGTACAGATTGACAATCTCAGCCCCGGCGTGTACACCGTCACCGAACAGACCGGCGACAAGTATGTACCGCAGGAAGTGCGGAGAGTCACCGTTGTCAGCGGTCAGACCGCTACCGTGACATTCAGTAACAAGCTCAAGCGCGGCACACTGAAAGTCACCAAGACCTCCGAGGACGGACTGAATGAGGGCGTTAAATTTCGCTTGTTTGGTATGTCCATGAGCGGTCAGGAAGTGGACGCATATGCTGTCACCGACAAGAGCGGTGTTGCCACTTTTAATGATGTGCTGGTCGGCACTGGTTACACCTTGCAGGAAGTCGACACCGATATCCGCTATGTGATTCCCGAAAATCAGACCGCTTCCATCGAGTGGAACAAGGTAACGCAGAAAACCTTCTCCAATACGCTCAAGAAATTCAAGGTGACCGTTACCAAAAGCGACAGCGAAACCGGTTCGCCGCAGGGCGACGCTTCTCTCGCGGGCGCGAAATACGGCATTTACAAGGGCAAACAGTTGGTCGATGAATACGTCACCGACCAGAACGGCCAGTTCACTACCAAAGATTACATCTGCGGCGACGATTGGACGATCAGGGAGATTCAGCCGAGCGAAGGCTACACGCTCAACGGTCAGAGCTATTCCGTCGGCGCACAGGCCAAGAAGTACACGGTCGAATACAACAAGACCGCTGTGAACGTTCTGGAAACCATCGCCAAAGGCAAAATTGCCATCATCAAGCATTCCGACGATGGTTCCACAAAAATCGAAACCCCCGAAGTCGGCGCGGAATTTGAAGTGTATCTCAAATCCGCCGGCAGTTATGAGGACGCAAATGACACAGAGCGCGACCTGCTCGTGTGCGATGAAAACGGATTCGCACAGAGCCAAGACCTTCCTTACGGCGTTTACACCGTCCACCAGACAAAAGGCTGGGAAGGACGCGAACTGATGCCCGCCTTTGATGTGTTTGTCTCCGATGACGGACAGACCTACCGTTACCTCATCAACAACGCGGAATTTGAAGCACTGATTGAGATTGTCAAAAAGGATGCGGAAACCGGTAACGTCATTCCCGCCGCCGGTATCAGCTTCAAGGTAAAGGACAGCAAGTCCGGCAAATTTGTGGTACAGCACATCAATTACCCCACTCCCGTGGACATTGACGTGTACAGCACCGATTCCACTGGACGGCTCATGATGCCCGAAGCCCTTAAATTCGGCGATTATGAGCTGATCGAGGTACAGACCGCCTACGGGTATGTGCTTGACAACAAGCCTGTGAAATTCAAGGTGGACGGCACGAATGCGGTTGTCATCGTCGAAAAGCACAACGTCGCCCAGAAAGGCGTTATCACCGTGAGCAAAACGGGCGAGGTGTTTTCTACCGTCAGAGAGGCGGAAAGCACCTACCAGCCCGTGTACGAAATGAGAGGTCTTGCCGGAGCCACCTATGAAGTGACCGCGGAAGAAGATATTGTGACGCTGGACGGCACCGTCCGCGCCATCGAGGGTGAAGTGGTTGCCACCGTCACCACCGATGAAAACGGCATCGCCAAAACAGGCGAACTGTATCTCGGCAGATATTCCGTCAAGGAAATCACCGCGCCGGAAGGCATGGTTCTCAGCGACGGGGTTCACGAAGTCGAGCTTGTTTACGCGGGACAGGAAGTCGAGATCACCGAAGCATCCGCTTCCGTGGTCAATCAGCGTCAGAAAGCTACGCTCGATCTGAAAAAGAGCGTGGAGATCGACGATGTGTTCGACGTCGGCACTCACGGCGAAATTACGTCTGTAAACTTCGGACTGTTCGCGGCGGAAAAGCTGACCGCCGCGGACGGCAAAACCATTCCCAAAGATGGTCTGCTTGAAATCGTCTCCTGCGACGAGAACGGCAAAGCAGTGTTCAGCACCGACATTCCCGTCGGCGCAAAACTGTACGTCAAGGAAGTTTCCGCCGATTCGCACTACGTTGTGAGCGACGAAAAATACCCTGTTGAATTCGCTTACGCAGGTCAGGAAACAGCCGTTGTCAATCTTTCCGTAAATGATGGAAAGACCATCGGCAACAAGCTCCTTCGCGGCAAAGTGGAGGGCAAAAAGGTCGATGAGGACGGCTATGCCGTCGAGGGTGCTGTCTTCGGTCTGTTCAAGGCGGAAGAAACCGAGTTCAATCAGGACACCGCTATTCTGGTGACCGTGTCCGATGAAACCGGCGCATTCGTCTTCAAGGATATTCCCTACGGCGAATGGGTTGTGCGTGAAATTGAGCCTGCGGATGGCTTTGTTTTGGATGAAACCGTCTTCCCCGCAACGATTGAAAATGACGCGCAGACCATCGAGATCGAAGTGGTCAACCGCTTCATCAAAGGCAGCGTCACCACCACAAAGGTGGATGAGGAATATCCCGACCACAAGCTCACCGGCGCGGTGTTCGTAATTTACCGTGACACGGACGGCGACCAGAAGTTCGTTTCCGACAGCGACCTTGTTGCGGGCGAAATGAAGGAAACCGAAACCGGCGTCTATGTGCTGAACGACCTTAAATTCGGCGGCTACTTCCTGTACGAAAAGACCGCACCGAACGGTTTTGTCAAAGATGACGGCTATTACTTCTTCAAGATCACCAAAGACGGAGAAACCGTGACGGTGGAGAATAAAGCCGGCGTCGGTTTTGCCAACAAACCCGCAAAGGGCGAATTGGAGATCACCAAGCGCGATGTGGCCGACGGCACGCTTCTCCCCAACGCGGGATTCCGCATCAAGGATGCGGACGGCAATATTGTGGTCGAAGGACGCACCGACGAGAACGGTATCGCCAAATTCACGCTCCGTGTCGGTAAATACACCTACGAAGAATTCGACGCGCCGGAGGGTTATCTGATCGACGCCACGCCGCACGAATTTGAAATCACCGAGAACGGTCAGATCGTCAAAGCCGAAATGACCGACAAGAAAGAGCCTGTTCCCGACAACCCCAAGACCGGCGAGGATGACCACCGTCTGCTGACGGCGCTGTTCATCGCTTCGGCGGGAACCATCGCGGGAACCGTAACTATCGCTTGTTTGCGTAAGCGGAAGGACGAGGATGAGGAATGAACCAAGTGTATATCTGCGGCGACTTTGGAAGTGACGGCGCAGAGAATATCAAGAAAGCCACGCGCTACGCGGGCTTCGTGTACGGACACGACATGATTCCCATTGCGCCCGCCATGTATTCGGGGGCACTGAACCTGTCGAAGCCCAAAGACCTGCACCGCATGGGAGAAACCAGAAAGTGTAAGCTTTGGAACGGCAGTGAACTGTGGGTGTTCGGCGACCGCACCACGCCGGAAATGCGGGAGGAAATCCGCAGCTTTCAGGCGATCAACGGCGCGAATGCCAGAGTCAGATATGTGTCCGACGCGGAGCTGGAACGTTACTACAACCGCAGACCCTGCGGCAGAAAATTCAGGAGGAAATAACTTTTTGAAAATCAATTCTCTCAGCGTAATGAAATCCAATTTTTTCAGCAGATTCAAGAAGCCTGACGGCATCCGTATCACCAAGCGCACGCTCCGCATTGTGGGGTGCGGAGTCGCGCTGGCGGTGCTGATGACGTCGGCCGCCATGCCTGTCTTTGCGGCGGGGAATGTCTCCGATGCCATCGAAAGCACATGGAACGAAGCGCAGGGGCAGATCAAACAGGTGGTCAACAATGTGGTGTTTCCCGTGATCGACATGATCCTCGCCATTCTGTTCTTTGTCAAGGTCGCAACCGCCTATCTTGACTACAGAAAGCACGGTCAGTTCGATTTTACGGCGCCGGCTATCCTGTTTGCGTGCCTTCTGTTCTCTCTGACAGCACCGATGTATATCTGGTCTGTGCTGTGATTTTACGGTAAAAAACCAATTTATTTTCAGTCAATCTGAGGAATCGCGTCCCTGCGGCGCGGTTCCTCGATGGAGGTGATACTTTTTGTTTTCATGGCTGTCTGACATCATCGGCGGAATGGGCGAAGCGATGGGTGACATCATCAAAATTCTCGGAACGGAATTGTCCAACGTCATCTTCGATTCCCTTCTGCAATGGCTGTACACCATGATTTATGACGCGATTGCCGACTTTTTTAGCATGATGGGGAGCATGGGAGCCGATATTTTTGACCTGCAATGGGTGAAGGCGACGGTGGAACTGTTCACGCTGTTCGGCTGGTCGCTGTTTGTGGCGGGAACGGCGGTCGCGGTCTTTGACCTCGCCATCGAGTATCAGTCAGGACGCGCAAACCCGAAATTCACCATGCTCAACATTTTAAAGGGCTTCTTCGCCTGTTCTTTGACAGGCGTGCTGCCGGTGGAACTGTATAAATTCTGCATATCGCTGCAGAACACCTTTGCGGGCGACCTGACGCGGATTTTCG
>CAMHAV010000187.1 GCA_946182865.1 uncultured Clostridia bacterium | reverse complement strand
GTGAATATTGTCCCCAATCACGCTGCGTATGCTTTTATTGAGCAGACACTAATTACCTGGAAGTTGAGGCAAATGCACATTCAAGGAATATTAAATTCTTCACACAAAAGTTGAAACGCTCTTGCGTATCCTCTGTAATTAACCTTTCCCCGGCGATTCTCTCCGCCAAACATCGACGTGGCTGTATCAATATTAGTAAAACATTGTACTTCGGTTTCTTCACCTGGCAAGTCAATAACGCCGTATTCTAAATGCTCGCATATATAATTATGTATAGCCACCAGCGTATCATAACGGGAATGATCCGCATCATTTAGGCGACTTAACACCATTTGTCAGTATGTTTATTGATATTGTTGACATCTCTATGACTTATCTCCTTAAAACGGAGGAAATGCCTTTAACAGCCATTTTACCAATTGCTCTTGTGCTCATTACGACAAAATGATGTCCCACAAATCAATACTTTAGATCATGAATGCGCAGATCAGATGTGTGTTCTTCAGACGGCACGATTTTATTATAAATTTTTTTCGTATTTCCTTTTTGTATGATTGACGTTGCGCATTTTTTAATATATAATACAAGAGTATAGGTTTATTTTCTGCTGTTGTACGAACGGCAGATTTCCCGCGCGTGTTTGATATTATCCAAAGAGGGAGCGATGTTTCGTGAAAAACATTCTCGACAAATGCCGGTCTCATTCCCGGCTGCTTGCGCTGTTGTTCTGCTGCACCTTTGTGGTGCTGCTGACCGGATGCGGCATGAACACCGACCTGAACATCAGCAACAGTTTCGCAGGCGAGCGTGTCATCGTATGTGACGAGCTTTCCAACACCAGTCTGCTGTTCTCCACCGCCAAGGTCACCGACATTACCGAATGTCTGCAAAGCAACTGCCCGCCGCAGATGGAGTTTTCCTGTCAATATACTGACAGCAAGCAGACCAAGGCGGTCTACACTTTTAAGATCAAATTTGACAGCCTGGACGACTACACCGCTAAGGTGACCGCGCTGCTCGGGCGCACGCCTTCCATCGCGTACACCTACAAAAGCCCCAAAGAAGAATTATTCAAGAGCGGTTTTTCCCTCACGGAGGACTTTGAATCCAAAGATCTGCTCGTGTGGGTCAAGCCCGCACTAAAAAAAGACCTCAATATCAACCGCACCCTGTCCGGTCTGACCGACACGGTCAAAATCACCCTCGACGGCACGACCTATGACAACAACAATCTTATGTCCTCCCGCGTGAAGATCGACACCATTGCCCAGTACCGTCTGAGCAATTTAGAGATCAACACCGTCCGCTACGGCGATGACGATTATGAGCGCGAGGTCATTCTCAATATGCCGCAGGCCACGGTGGAAGCGCTCGGCAAGGAAAATATCCAGAGTTTTCTGGAGTCGGTGACGGCCGAAGGCGCAGGGGGACAGTGGCTTTCAGACGAAAGCAAGACGGCTCGCTACCGCATCTCCTTCAATGGCACGGCCGAAGCGATCGACGCCTGCACGCAAAAGCTCTTCGGCTCGAACAGTTCCTTTGCTTATGTCAAGGACGAAACGCTCTACACCGCGTTTTCCGAGACCGGTGTTCTCACCGAAACGCTCGATTTCAGCAAATTCCCCTGCGAGAGCAACGGTTCCTGCAATGCCACTTTTACCTACAAAAATATGGACGCGAGCGAATTTGACAGCGAAAAGTCCACTCTTTTCGCCGCCGACAAAATGCAAAGCGGCGAGGGACTTTCCGACGACGGCAAAACCGTCACCCTCATTTACAAAAAGGCCGACAAGGCGAGCATCAAGCTGTATTCCTCCACTGTCTACAAGCTCAGCGAGGTGGACGTCATCACCGAAATCAGCGGCGACGACAGAGTCAGCCAGTCCATCGTCCTCGTTTCCCCCATTGACACCCACGACTACGGCGCGCAGTTTGCCGCCAACTACTTCAACCGTGCTCTCAAGGGCAGCGACATGACCGTAACGGTGGGCCAGTTCAACGGCTCCGGCTCCCAGTACGCCGTCACCATCGCTACGCCCAAGGATACGGTGGAAAACATCAACGCCATGCTCGGGCAGTACATAGGCACCGGCAACTCCGTAAAAATCGACGGACAGGATAAATTCAATATCTATAACAGGCGCTCGGTGGCGGTATCAGTCGATCTGGCGGAGCTGCTGGAATCCTCCCAGTACACCGGAGAAATCATGTACTCCTTCAAGGGGACCGGACAGGCCTACGATGTGGACTGGACGTCTGCAAGCGGCGGTAAGAGCGATATTCTCATGGGCGCCTACCGCTCCGGCAGCTTTGAGCACCCGATTTCTTCCTACACGTTCACCATCACCTATCACCTGCGCCGCATTAACCTGATGTTTGTTCTGCTGTTCTCGGCTCTCGCCATGGCAGTGGTTGGTGCATTTATCATGGGCATCGGCTGGCTCGCGCTGCGCAAACGCAGAAAGAGTGAGGAAACCCGTCTCGCCGCCGTCAAAACAATGGCGCTGGTCAAGCTGCCCGACGGCACTGAAACCATGATGGAGGTCACGCCTGAAGAGGCCGCTAACACGGTTGTCATTGCACCCAAGCACGACGACGGACTGGATGAGGACGACGACGAGCCCGAAAACGTCTGGCTGTTCGCCACAGCTCTCAAACTCTTCTCCGTGATGGCAGGCGTTCTTTTCTTCCTCGGCTTTGCCAATATCCAATGGACCGACATTCTTCCCAAATCCGCCACGATTTCAGGTCTGAAGCTGGTCATCGGTCTCAACCTCATGGATCACACGCTGGAAGGCAGTTACATCAACGCCATCCTTCTGGTCGTGCCCGTGATCATCTTCCTGCTGCTCAGCTTCCGCAAACCCTTGCCGACGATTCTCTCCGATCTGACCATGATCGGCCTGTCGGCGCTTGCCATATGGTATCTGCTGGGTGTGCCCACCACCCTCGAAGAACAGGTCAACGCCTTTGCTGCCGAGGTTTCCAGACGCATGACCATGGAAATGGACTGGGCCTACAACTACTCCATCATGATCTACATCCTGCTCGCGCTGGGCGGCGTGGTGCTGCTGCTCATTGACACGGGCATCACCCTTCACCGCGGTGCGGTCAGAAAAAATGCCGACACCAAATTGCAGGATCAATAAGCATATGCTTCTTCCACGAAAAAAAGAGAAAGAGACTTTGCGTGGAACGGGCGTATAGAAACAACGGACGTGCCGTCTGCCATGCTTTTCGGCACGTCCGTTCAACCGTATATTGCTACAGAAAAACTATGGACAAGGGGAGCGTAACAGGTGAAACAATTTACTATCGGCAGAGCCGCCGCTGCGGTTTTCATCAGCATGGTGGTGCTGCTGCTCACCGCCTGCGGAGGGGCCGACACGCCTGAACAAGCCATCAAGGGCTTTAATACAAAAATGAACGACTGCAATTACAAAGCAGCGTTTTCCTACGTTTCTGAATACGACGGACTGAGTTTTGACAAGGGCGACCGCAGCGGTACCAAGCAGATCGTCAACGCCGTCTCCAAAACATTGGAGATCGAGATCGTTGACATCCAGACCTCCGGCGCGACAGGCGCCGCCATGCTCAAGGTTACTACCGTCGATCTGCGGGACATCTACACCCGTGCCGCCGCCACCGTGACCAACAATTATGTCAATACGGTGCTGGGCGGTTCCAAAATTTCCGCAGAGGAAATGCGGGACGCGCTGGTGGCGGAAATCGTCCGCGAGTCAGCTCTTTCCGACGCGCAGAAGGTCACCACTGACTGCAAGGTCAACCTCGTGCGGGAGAAGGAGAACTGGTTTATTATTCTCGACAACACCAGCTTCAATATCATGATGGGCTACATCAACGACGCCAACACCATGGTGGAAAGCGGTGACTTTTCCCATATCACCGTCAGTGTTTCGGATTCCGACGCAGGCAGCGCCATTGAATCCGAAGAAGACGACAGCGCCGAAAGCGCTGTATTTAATGATTGACGGCAACATAAAAATAGTGTATAATTCTTTTAATTCTCTTAATTCTATCAAATGACATATGCCGGGCAAAGCCTCCGGCAGGCGGTCTGTCTTGCTCATGACGGCAGACGGCGGAAAGGATGAAACAAGCAACATGAAATTAGGTATCGTAGGTCTGCCCAACGTCGGCAAGAGCACGCTTTTCAACGCCATCACCAATGCGGGCGCACAGTCCGCCAATTACCCCTTCTGCACCATCGAGCCGAATGTGGGCGTGGTGGACGTGCCCGACAAGCGCCTTGATAAGCTGGCAGAGATGTACCACCCCGAAAAAATCACCCACGCGCCGTTGGAATTCGTGGATATCGCGGGTCTGGTCAAGGGCGCGAGCAAGGGCGAGGGGCTGGGCAACAAATTTTTGTCCAATATCCGCGAATGTGACGCGATCGTGCATGTGGTGCGCTGCTTTGAAAACGACGACATCGTGCATGTCGAGGGAAGCATCGACCCCGCGCGCGACATCGAAACCATCAATCTTGAGTTGATTCTCTCCGACCTCGAACTGGTGGAGCGCAAGATCGACCGCGCCAAGAAAGCCATGAAGGGCGACAAGAAATTCGCCGCCGAGGTGGACTTCTTCGAGCGGGTCAAAGAGGTTCTCGAATCGGGCAAACCCACCCGTTCGATGGAGCTGACCGAGGAAGAAGAGGAAATGCTCTCCACCGTGGCGCTGCTCACCAGCAAAAAGGTGATTTACGCCGCCAATCTCAGCGAGGACGACTTCGCGGGCGGCACAGAGAACCCCCATCTCGAAACGGTCAAAAAAATCGCCGCCGAGGAGCACAGCGAGGTGCTGCCCATCTGCGCCGAGATCGAGGCGGAGATCAGCGGCATGGAGCCGGAGGAGAAAATGATGTTCCTGAGCGATATGGGGCTGGAAGAATCGGGCCTTGACCGCCTCATCCGCGCGGGCTATCACCTGCTCGGCCTGATCAGTTTCCTGACGGCGGGACAGCCGGAGGTGCGCGCATGGACCATCAAGCGCGGCACCAAAGCGCCGCAGGCCGCCGGCAAGATTCACTCCGACATCGAGCGCGGCTTTATCCGCGCGGAGGTCATCGACTACGACAGCCTGATGGAACTTGGTTCGCTGACAGCCGCCAAGGAAAAGGGACTGCTCCGCTCCGAAGGCAAGGAATACGTCATGCAGGACGGAGACGTGGTGCATTTCCTCTTTAATGTTTAATACGCTGCTGTTCAAAAAAACAACCGCCCGTGCAAAAAGCCAGTCGGCTTATGCACGGGCGGTTTGTGCTGTTGTGTGCAAGGCGGGCAGCCGTTATACGGAAAAATCTCCGAATTTAATCCGGCATACCCTTTTGAAGATTTATAGATTCTCTACCTCAATATATATAAGATTTTTATCTATATCAACAAAAACATTTCCCATAAATCTATTACAAAGTACTTTGTTTGTAAAATCAGAATACTGCCGCCAATTAAA
>CAMHAV010000186.1 GCA_946182865.1 uncultured Clostridia bacterium | reverse complement strand
GAGATTTTATTTCTTTTTTGTGCTTATTGCTCTTACCCTTAAGTTGTGGATAGTGGTTTTCTATCTCCTTTAGCAGAGCCGCCTGCTTGTTATCCTCTATCTCTTTATTCAGTCTTTTTATTTCCCTTTCTTTCTGGTCATTGGCGGGCAATTCCAGCATCAGGCTTGCGTGGGAAGCTTGCCAGCCCTTGATTAGACCGTACAATCTGTCAAAGCTGTTTTTGGCGTCTTCCCACTGCTGTTTGAAGGGCGCGTTTCCTTCTGCCCAGTTTTCAAAGCCGAACATCCCTATCAGCCAGTTGTAATAGTAGGAGGTCGTTCTGGGATTGTTGCGGGTAAAATGACACAACATATTGATAGTTCTTCCGCGCTTATAAATGACAGAAAGATCACGAACAATCAGTATTGTCTTGTTTTCCATTATTTTCTCCTCCTGTATCTATACAGAATCACAAGCAATGCCAGCAGCGTAGATGTCAGCGTCAGGCTGATGAACGTCAGCGACACATTGCCCTGAACATAGGCGAACACCGGCTCACCTTTTGTATTTTCTACGTCTGTAAAGAAACATATGACATTCTGCATGACCGCGAGTATACAGGAAATCCATGTGAAGACCAGCGCGATCTTATTGAATCCGAAGTCGAGATTGGTGTCGGCGGCGTCACTGAGGCTTTCCATGTGGTTGTCAAGTGACTGGCTCTCCCGCTCGATAAACATGCATTTCCTCAGCATATCGTACATTTCCACGCCCTGCTCCTGCGGGGTAAGTTCGGTAAAATGAAGCTGGCTCTTGTAAGCCACGCAGCGCTCCTGCAGGTTCATCAGCTGCAATATGGTGATGCGGTTGATCGCCTTGCCGGTTTTTTCGATGTCGGCGGAAAGGTTGGAGGCTTCCCGCTGGAAGTGCATCAGCGTCGCCCTCTGGACGAGCGTCAGACAGGCCATCTGGATATACTGGGTAAGGTAGGATTCCGACAGATAATCGGGAGGATTGTCCGACAGCATGATCATACCCTGGGCGGCGACGGAGTAGAGGCTGGCATACTGCCCCTTACCGAACCAGCGCTTATAAAGGTGGCTGTCGATCAGTTCAAGCCGCATCCGAGGCGTCGGACAGGAGCAATTCTGACTGGGATCGACAAACATCAATTCATACAGACTTTTGGAAAGGACTTCGTCGGTTTCGTAGGCGTATTTTTCTCCGTCATATGTCAGCATTTTCTGTGTGAAGGCGCTGTCATTGACAAGGCAGCAGACGAACATTCTGTCGTCCAGGGCGGGATAGATATAAAAATCGCCGTTTTCCTCGTTGCGGCGCTTGGAGGTGAAGTGTTGCAGGCTGCCGAAGCCGAGAATATCCTTGATGAAGCCGCACATGTGGGTGAGCGAGAGCTTTTCGTACAGCTGACCGCCGGCATTGGCCAGCTCGATGAAGGCGCGGTAATCGTCCTCAAAGCGGAACATTCCCTCCACTTCCACACACAGCCTGTCCGCGCAGATGGAATAATCAATGCCGCTCAGTTCAGGCAGGAAGGGGAGCGAAATGCGTCTGCCGTAGTCGTTGATATTCTTGACGCTCTCCGGATCGTCCTGCCGTTTGCCGTCGACGTCAATGCCGCGGTTTTCGCACTCCATGATAAACAGCGCGATGCCGGTATTAAAAATTTTCAGATTGATACCGTTGAGCGTAAGGTCGTAGGTGCGGCCTTTTTTGGTGATGTAATAATGCCCCTTGTTGCGCAGCTTGTCGGGCATAAAGGAGAAATTGGTGACGATGTTCTCACCGAAACCGTAGATGGCCTTGCGTACAAACGGGTGGAAATACTGGTACTCTTTGTAGACCAGCATCACGTCCTGATTGTCCCGCAGCGTGGGAGAACGGCGGATATAGTATTCGTCGGGCATATCGGTGCAAACCCAGTTGGGATTGCCGAGGAAGCAGCCGGCGAATTCCTCCATGGTGTGACGGTGCTGTTGCGTGCCCTCCCACACAAAGGGTAGTATGAAGGTGTGATAGCTGTAGACTGACATGGTTTGCACAAGCTCCTTCTTGGTGAATTGACTGATTACGACAAAAAAATCGCTTTTTCGCTAAATTCTTATATAATATTATCATTTATTTCACCTGAATTCAATATATTTTTATGAACTTTTGCAAAAATATAGACAAAAAAAGACCAGACAGATCGGAACATAAAAACGCTGCCAATCGTCTGGTGCTTTTTTTATTTTGTTTTCAATTTTCTAATAGAGGTTAATGCAAGCGGATGTTTACAACGAGTAAATCTGGCTCAATGGGTATCAATCCCTTATAGAGGTTAATGCAAGGATGCTACCTGGTATGGTTATAGCAATATATCGTATCAATCCCTTGACACTCCTTCCAGCAGGTGTTACAATGAAAATAAAACAGATTTTTTCATTATGCATTAACATCTATAAGGGATTGATACCCCCATGATTGAACCCGCAGCGCAGAGCAATTTCCGTAATGCTTTGCACGGTGTTTCGCAGCAGCTGACAGCTCTTTTCCAGCCGATAGAAGTTCACAAAGTCGATCGGCGACTCTCCCAGAAATTTTTTGAAAATCAGACAGCATTTGCTCCGGCTGACATGGCCCGACGCGGCGATTTCTTCCAGCGTAAGCGGTTCCGCATAGTGGCTGAATATGTACGATGCCATCACCCTTTGCACCTGCCTGTCCGCGTGCTGTCCCGCGCCCGTTTCCATCGGCAGGGCTTCACAGCACCGGTAAATCACGCTCCACACCCTGCTGAGACAGCCGATCACCTCCCACTCATAGCCGGGGGGACTCCTCTTTCCGCAACGCCGCCATCTCCCGCATACAGCCGGAGAGCGACCGATAATCGTCGCTGCCGCTTTCCTTTAGCAGCAGATATTCTATTCCCTCGTTGCCGATGATCGGCTCCGCCATGGTCTGAAACAGCTTGGGATTGACCTGAAGCAGCGACGGGTGAAACAATACGCAGATAAAATCGCATTCCCTGTCGTCCGCCGAAAAGCCGTAGTGAAGCTGCCGGGCATTGACAAACAGCATGCTGTGCTCTGGCAGCCTGACCGTCTTTCCGTTGATTTCATAGTTCATTTCGCCGCTGATAATATAAATGAGTTCTATATCCTCGTGCCAGTGGCAAATCACCCGTCGGTTGGGATAATCCGACAGCTTGGGCTGTATGATTTTGACGGGCAGCTCGGAGGTATTGTAAAAGATAATCTCCGACGAATCGTGCATGACCTGAATATGAATCACCTACATTCACCCCTTTTTGATACGATTGTTATAATAATCCTCTACATTCCTTATAGCCATCCTGTTTTTTGCTATTATGTTTTTTGCTATTATAATAATACCATAAGCAAGGCGGGAAACGCAATAGGGCGTGATAGATATGCATGAAAAAAAGAACTTTTTTAAAAAACTGTTTTCGCTGGTGCTGCCGTTGGCGCTGCAAAATCTGATGTCTGCCATCGTCAGCGCGTCCGACGCCAGCATGCTCGGTTTTCTGAACCAGGATTCCCTGTCGGCGGTTTCGCTGGCGACACAGGTGCAGTTTGTCCTCAATCTGTTTTTTGTGGCGCTCACCATCGGTACCACGATTCTGGCGGCGCAGTATTGGGGCAAAGGGGATATTCCGGCGGTGGAAAAGACGCTGGGCGTCGCCACCCGTTTTTCGCTGCTGATCTCCTTTGTATTCTTCGCCGCGGCGCTGGGCTGTCCTTCGATGCTCATTGCGGATATTCACCAATGAAGAAGTGCTGAACCGGCTTGGCGTTCCTTATTTGCGCATTGTCAGTTTTTCCTATCTGCTCATGGGCTTTTCGCAGGTTTATCTCTGTATCATGAAAAACAGCGAGCGGACGCTCCGCAGCACGGTTTACAGTTCCACCGCCATGGTGCTGAACCTGATTTTTAACGCGATTCTGATCTTTGGCTTTGCGGGGCTTCCCGCGCTCGGCATCGAAGGCGCCGCTTATGCGACGCTCATCGCCTGGTTGGTGGAGGCGGCGCTGGTACTGCTCGAAAACGGTAGAAAGGTGCCTGTCAAAATCCGGCTTTCCTGCCTCATCAGAGCCGACAGGACGCTGCAAAAGGATTTTGTAAAGTACACCCTGCCTATGCTGCTTAACGAACTGGCATGGGGCTGCGGCTTCACGATGTTCTCGGTCATCATGGGACACCTGGGCAATGACGCGGTAGCCGCCAATTCCGTTGCCAATATCGTCAAGAATATCATTGCCTGTGTCTGTCTCGGCATCGGCATCATGGTAGGCAACGAACTGGGCAGCGGCAATATAGAGCGTGCCAGGCTCTACGGCGACAGACTGTCAAGGCTTTCCATCATTTCAGGTGCCGTCACGGGAGGCATTATCCTGCTGTGCATACCGCTGATTATGCGGCTGACTTTCACGCTGAGCGATGCAGCCGCGGGATATCTCAGAATCATGCTGCTGGTCTGTTCCTACTATATCATAGGCAAATCCATCAACAGCACTGTCATCGCCGGCATCTTCCCCGCCGGCAGCGACACCCGCTTCGGCCTGATCTGCGACACGGTGACCATGTGGTGCATCGTGGTTCCCGCGGGGCTGATCGCGGCATTTATCCTCAGGCTTCCCGTCATCGGGGTTTATCTGGTACTCAATATCGATGAAATCATCAAACTGCCGGTGGTTTATTGGTATTATAAAAAATACAAATGGCTTAAAAACATCACAAGGGAGAGAATCGAACAATGAACAACATCGAAAGACGCGACAGAGGCATGGCTTACATCTCGGACGACAGTGTCATGGAGCAGCAGAAGCGGGCGCGCATTCTGACCCAGCGGCTGAACACAGCGGACAGAAGTGACTTCAAAGCGCTGGGCGACATCGTCAAGGAACTTCTCGGACGGTCTGACGGCGCGTGGATCAACCCGCCTTTCTACTGCGACTATGGCTTCAACATCGAGGTGGGGAGAAACTTTTTCGCCAATTACAACTGTACCATGCTCGACGTGGGCAAAATCACCATCGGCGACAACTGCTTCATGGCGTCCAATGTCGCCATCTACACGGCGGGGCATCCCATCCATCCCGACAGCCGCAACAGCATGTACGAATACGGCATTCCGGTCACCATCGGGGACAATGTGTGGATCGGCGGCAACACGGTCATCTGCCCCGGCGTAACCATCGGGAGCAACTGTGTCATCGGCGCCGGCAGCGTTGTCACCAAGGATATTCCCGACTGGTCGGTAGCGGCCGGCAATCCCTGCAAGGTGATCCGGAAAATCACTGACGAGGGCAAACGCTTTTATTACAAAAACATTCCCTTTGACGACGAGGCGTGGGAGGACATCGTCAGCGGCAAACAGGCCAAAGCCCTCGGCAATTCACTGTAAAAAAGCAATCATATGAACAATAGAAAAAAGACCATTCCTACAGCGATGTGTTTTTATAATAACATATAAAAAGATATCTGACTTGACAGGGTTAGCGGATTATCCCGTTATAAAATAATAAAAC
>CAMHAV010000185.1 GCA_946182865.1 uncultured Clostridia bacterium | reverse complement strand
TTGATCACGATGAAATTTTCATATTGTTGTGATCAAAAATATTCGTCTCGATTTTCTTTACCATTGAACATTTCGGGGAAATATATGCTATAATAGTTGAAACACTTAAACAAACGAGGCGAAACAATGGAGTTGAAGCAAGAAATACCGGCACTTGCCAATGAGATAAAAGGTACGCAGAAGATTCTCATGGCACTGGGCGACGAAATGCGTCAGCACCTGATTCTTGTCATGATGCAAAGTGGAAATTGCAGCGGAATGAGGGTAAACGATATAGCGGACAAGACGAGATTGTCTCGCCCTGCGGTGTCACACCATCTGCAAATCCTGAAAGACGCGGGTATCGTGAAAATGCGGCGAGAAGGCACAAAGAACTACTATTATTTCGATGCTGATATGGAAGCCCTTGATCGTCTGATTGGCATGCTTGTGCACGCAAAGACGATCATGCAGGCGCTTCCAGACAGGAGTGGTGATGATTAAAGTACATATTTTACCATGCGGAAGTACTGTCGTGGATGAGGCACTCCCTTTTTCAAGCAAATCCAAAAATCCACTGGCTTTCACCGGAATATTGCGCGGGAAAAAACATAGAATTTCCGTGCCGGTTACCGCATATCTGATTGAGCATCCCAAAGGTCTTGTACTGGTGGATACCGGGTGGGACGAATCAATCCGCAAAAATGCCCGCAAATATGAGGGTTTCTTCAATTACTTTGCTTCTCCCGGCTTTTTGCCTGATGGTGAAGGTATCGTTGATCAGTTAACCAAACGAGGCTATCGGATTTCGGATATCCAATACTGCGTTCTGACACACATGGACATTGACCACGCTGGCGGAATCAGACACGTAAAAAACGCAAAGCATATTATGTGTAGCAATGCGGAATGGAACGCCGCAAACAAGAGCAATCCCCGTTATTTGAAACGACTTTGGATGGGTATGAATATTCAGACCTTTCCCGATAAGGAATATGATCTGTTCGGAGACGGGACGGTCATATTGCTTCCCATGCACGGACACTCAGCCGGAATGACAGCGGTCAAAGTATCTAACGGTACGGAATACGTTCTCATCGCTGGAGACTGTGGTTACGGGCGACCGTCATGGGAGGATCAGATTTTGCCCGGCGTTGAATGGAATCGCAACGAAGCGAAGAAATCGCTGGAAAAGCTACGACAATTTGGTATAGACCCAAGCTGCAAGGGCATTTTAATGACTCACGATCCAGAGCACTCCTCCGGATCTATAGAACTGTAAAGGAGACAAAAATCATGAAAACTCTCGAACTGATGAAAGCGCGGCATTCTGTTCGTCATTTTATCGACAGACCTCTGGATGCTGAGACAATCGATGCACTGCAAGCGGAAATTGACGCTTGTAACGCAGAAAGCGGGATGCATATTCAGCTGATCACCGATGAGCCGGAGGCATTTCATGCGGGAAAGCCGACATACGGTCAATTCAAAGGATGCCGGAATTACCTCACCATTGTTGGTCCAAAAGGCAAGGACGAAGAAACCGGTTACTACGGCGAGCGCATTGTACTCAAAGCACAGGAACTCGGCGTCAATTCCTGCTGGGTTGCGCTGACGTACAGGAAAGGCAAAACACAAGGCGTGGAAAGCAACGGTGAGAAGCGTTATCTTGTTGTTGCACTCGGATATGGTGAAACCGATGGTGCAACGCATAAGATTAAGTCCATCTCTGACGTCAGCGATTATAAAACCGGCGATCCCGACTGGTACAAAGCAGGAATTGAAGCGGCTCTGCTTGCGCCAACTGCCATGAATCAGCAGAAGTTCCGATTTGAACGCAACGGAAATAAAGTCAAGGCGAAAGCGGGCATGGGATTTTATACCAATATTGATCTCGGAATTGTGAAGTATCATTTTGAATTGGGCGCGGGAAAAGAACACTTTACGTGGGCATGATTCAATCTTGATAATAGGTCACCTATCAATTTATAGTGTTTTTTATGTGTATTTCTCAAGCAGAAAAGCCTCTTTAGTCAGACGAAAAATACCGCATCTTCATTTTTGAAAAATGATGTGCGGTATTTTTCTCGGTTATGAAAAGAGGTTGATTCGGAAAGTCGAATAGAATTATGCCTTTTTGCCGCATCCGGCGCAATCATGACTGCATGACCAGAGCCTATCGGCGGTGGGTTTCCAGTTCGCCGCATAGCTCTCGCATTTGTCGCAGAGATGATCGACGCTCTCAGGAGACTGCAAATCGGTGGAATGACAGTCAACGGAATGCACCATATTCCGCAGCTTCTCGGGATTTTCGAGCATGGGACAGGGACGTAGATGATTGTCATTGAAGGGCTGTCCGTCGTGATAAGCCATGAACAACGGCGATTGCAGGGCTTCCAGAAGTGTTTTTTCGCGGATATTGGAATCCGAGTAGTGAATGAATACGCACGGGTCAACATCGCCGTTGGCATTGATATGCAGATATCGTCTGCCGCCCGCGATACACCCGCCGACATACTCGCCGTCATTCTGGAAATCCATTGCAAAAATCGACTTGCGCGTGCGGTATTCACGAATCTTGCGGTACATATATTCGCGCTGCTGGGGAGAACACATCAATTCCGGAGCCGCATCGTTGCCAATCGGCATATAGTGGAAGAACCATACGAATTTCGCACCCCATGCAATCATCTGGTCAAAGTATTCCTCCGAGGAAATGGAGTCGAGGTTCTGACTGGTGTAGCAGCAGGAAATGCCAAATGGCAGCTTGCGCTCTTTGAGGATTTCCATCGCCTTTACGACTCTTTGGTAGGTGCCGGTTCCACGGCGGCTGTCAGTCGCTGATTCAAACCCTTCCACACTGATAGCGGGGAAAAAATTTTTGACACGCAGCATCTTGTCTGCGAAGTCCTCATCGATCAAAGTGCCGTTGGTGAAAGAGAGGAACTGACAGTCGGAGTGCTTTTCACACAGTTTGATGAGATCATTTTTGCGCACCAGCGGTTCACCGCCTGTGTATATGTACAGATAGGTTCCCAATTTTTTGCCCTGCTGAATAATGGAATCTATTTCGTCAAAGCTGAGATTGAGTCGGTTGCCGTATTCAGCCGCCCAGCAGCCGGTGCAGTGAAGGTTGCAGGCTGACGTCGGGTCAAGCAAAATTGCCCACGGAATATTGCAGCCGTACTTTTCACGCATTTTTTCCTGAATCGGCCAGCCAATGAAATTGGTATTGATGACAAAATTCTGAAAGATTGCCCGCAGTACATCGGGATCAACATCACGCCAAAGATTCATGATGTATTGATACCAACAGTTGTCAGGGTCACAGAGAATCTCGCGGATCATATCGCGCTGCACTTTGAATTCCTCCGGCTTGAACACCTTGTCCATGAACTCCATCACCTTTGGGATATTGGTTTCGGGGTCTTTGCCGACATAATCAAATACCTTGGTCATCGCCAATACTTTTGCCTTGTCTGTTACATTCATTTTTTCGATCTCCGTTCTGTTTGATAATGATATAAAGCCTGAAGACAGATGAGAAATGGACTGTTCAGAATTGTGAGGTTTTTTGAAAAAACTCATCTGCCTTCAGACAATTTTATTTTACTTGCTTTGACATCGAAATCAAACGGACAAACAGGCTTTTTTGTATAAAACTTGGGCATATGAAAAGATTTACCCAACTTTACAACATAACAGCACGAAATTCATTCATACTTTCCCTCATCAATGACATCGGGAATCTGATTCTTAATGATTTTGACAGTTAGCAAGGCGACAATCAGGTTTAACAGTCCATCGATAAAGAGAGAAATACCCAACAGCACTGTCATGATATGCAGACTTTCCGTGGGACGAAATACCAGCAGCAGTCCGATGATACCTGCGCCAATGGCAAGCGCCATAATCACCCACCACGTTGAGATACCGAATCTTTTGGAATCCAGCGCAATCTGCATTTTGAAAAGACCGTCCGCGAGAATGGAAATACCAAGCGCAATGCAAAGAAAGTTCAGAGCGTTGTTCGGCTTCACGGTGACGATCAATCCCAGTACCAGCACCAGAATACCGAATTGCAGGTCATACTGAAAGGCAAGACGGTAGAGATCTTTGGAAAAATATCCCACCAGCTTGATCACGCCAAAGGCAGTCATAGAAATACCGAAGATTTTGACCAGTGACGACAAAGACTGTTCGGGCATGACCATCATTAAGATTCCCAGCACACAAAATAGCACAGACAGAACAATGTAACCGATTTTTGCCACCCTCATGGGTACGACAGAACGATGTTTCATTCATAATCGACTCCTTTATTTTTGCAGAATCATTGTTTTGTAACAGCTTTACTGTTATTTTACCTCTATCAGTTTTGTTTGACAATGTGCAAAAAAACGCAGTTGTATCATTTTTAGACAATCTTTTTGAAATGACTATTTGAAGAAGGAAATCCCCCGTGTTATAATTCGATTAAGAGAAAATTTTACAATGTAGGAGAGATGATGGTTTGAAAATCGGAGTCATTGACGTTGGAGGCGGACTTCGCGGAGGATATGCCGCAGGGGTATTTGACCGTTTCATAGAGGAGGACATTCACTTTGATGTGTGTATCGGTGTATCCGCCGGAAGTGCCAACTGCGCCTCCTTCCTTGCGGGACAAAAAGGACGCAATTATCCATTTTATACGGAATATCCCTTTCGCAAGGAATACATGAGCGTCAGAAATTTACTTCACAAGGGATGCTATCTGGATTTGAATTATATCTACAGCGAACTGAGCAACGCAGGAGGTGAAAATCCTCTTGATTGTGCCGCTCTGCTGAGCAGTCAATCAGATTATTACGCTGTGGCTACCAATGCCGTAACAGGCGAGACAAGATATTTCACCAAAGACGATATTTCACAGGATCATTATGACGTATTCAAGGCGTCATGTGCTCTCCCTGTCGCGTGCCAGCCGGTTGTCATCGACGGTCAGCCGTATTATGATGGGGCGTTAAGCGATCCTGTTCCTATGCAAAAGGCGTTTGACCTCGGGTGCGACAAGGTTGTTCTGATTCTGACAAAACCGAGGGACGAAGTGAGAAGTCCGAAACAGGACATACGCTCTTCAAGACTTATACAGAAAAAGTATCCGAAAGCAGCCGATGGACTTCGGCGTCGTGCCGCACGGTATAATGTTGCGGTCACATGGGCAAGGAAGCTGGAACAGGATGGCAGGGCGGTCATTGTTGCGCCGGATAATACCTGCGGTATTGATACGCTGACAAAGGATAAAAATGCACTGAAGTTGTTTTATCAGAAGGGATACGAAGATGGTCACGGTTTAGCGAAACGTCTGTAGAAACAGGAAAGGGGAATCGGAGAATTCATGTCGGCTTTTACACGTAAAACTATAAAGACAGCATTCCTTGAATTGCTGGATGAAATCCCCTACAGTCAGATCACGGTCAAAAAACTGGTGGAAAAGTGCGGCATCAATCGCAATTCCTTCTATTATCATTTTGAGGATATTCCCTCTTTAATGGAGGAAATCATCAGGGAGCAGTTTGATGAGATCGTAAAAAAAT
>CAMHAV010000184.1 GCA_946182865.1 uncultured Clostridia bacterium | reverse complement strand
GGGTAGACAGCAGCGGACAGATCGTTCCTTCTCCCGGCACGGGCGAAAGCGATCTCCCCTTGCTGATTGCGTTCAACATGGCGATGATTTCCTTGCTGGCAGGTGCCTTTGTGGTGATGAAACAGCAGAAATGGCGTAAAGAAAATGCTTCCTAAACCTCATACGCACTGTGAATCTGTATTGCAGCGTAATCTTTAGAAGCAGAAATATTCGCAGCGACTGAAAAAACAAACACCCCTTACGCTTGTGACGAATAGCCACAGACGAAGGGGGTGTTTGTTTTTATACCGTGAATAGTATAAAACAGGGTATGGCGAGAACCCGCCGTTTACCGATGTGATTCGAAACGTCAAACAAAAGTAAACATTGTATGTTCTCTAGTTTGATAGCACGTTTATTCACACTGTATTGCAAAATGGAGCTGCCTCACTGGGATTCTTATTTCCCTTGTGAGACAGCTCCCTTTGTATTTTCCTGCCCTCAAGCGGACAAAGGATTATGGTTCTTTCTTTGTCGCGTCACTGAATAATCCGCTGTCGATACCCAGCCGGATAAATTCGGTGTCGCGTTTCTGCCACGGCTGGGATTGCAGCACGTCGTTGACGCGGACGATTTCCTCCGGGGTTGCCCAGACGGGATAAAAACCCTTTGCAATCTCGCTTTCGGTCATGTGGGTGGCGACCGTTTCTTCCTCAACGTCGCAGAAGTAGAAATAGCTGTGACAGACATATTTCTGCCCCTTGCGGAACACGTCTTCGCGCACTTCGAGGATTTCTCCGATTTCGCGCACCGAGTCGGGACGCACCAGCAGTCCCGTTTCCTCCCGTACCTCTCGCAGCAGGGTTTCCAGATGGCTCTCGCCGTTTTCCACGCCGCCGCCGGGAATTTTGTATTCCCCCTTGCCGCTGCGCTGCATAGCCATCCTGCCGTCACGCAGAATAATCGCGCGAACGGTATGTTTTTCCGTCACGGGCATGTCGTCCGTATAGTCTTTCAGATCGAGTGTGAGCAGTCTTTTCATCCGGCGTCAACCTCCCGACAATGTAGGATGCGGTTATCTGTTGCGGCGTGCGCGTTCGGAACGGTCGCGGCTGCGGGAAGAAAGTCCGCCGTAGCCGTCGTCCACATTGCGCTCGACATTGCCGCTGAATTTGCCGAAAATGGAGTCCTCCGACTCGTCAAAAAAGGGTTTGGTGCTGTTGGATATGCCGGAGCCCTGTCGGAAGAGGGAGGGATAGTCGTCCTCTTCGGTCAGGTGCTTCTTTTGCTCCCTGCCGTTTCCCGCAAAGCTGCCGAAATCGGCGGGGTCGAGACTGCGGGAACCCATGGGAGCGGCACTGGTGAAGATGTCCATATAATTGCCGCCGGGGCCGTTTCCGGTAGGTGCCGAGGTGAAATAGTCGTCGTCATCATCACCGACGGTGTATTCTTCGCCCGGCTTGGTGTAGAATCCGTCGTCGTTGTTGCCCGCGTATCCTCCGTAGTCATCGTATTTGTCATATGAGTCGTAATCGTCATAACTGCCTTCCGACCGACGACTTTTGCGCGGCGGCGGGCCGACGTTGTCATAGTCGCTCTGCGGGGACTCCTTTTTTTGGAAAAGACCGCCTTCGATGCCGTATTTCTTCATGCAGACGATGTAGCCTACCAACACGCCGGCGCCAAAGATCACCAGCGCCCCGAAAAGGACTGCCGCTACCCGACCGCCGCCTGCCGTGCCGCCTGTGGCGCGGGTCACGGTGCCGATGTTCTTTCCCACCACAAACTGGGAGGAAACCTCCTCGGTTTCAGAGGCGGTAGTGCCGCCGATGTCGTCGTTAATGCGGATGATCTCGATGGTTTTGTCGTAGATAGGCGTCCAGGTGATGTTTTTGCCTTTGTTGTTGTAGGCGTGATCGACCGTCGCCTTGATCTTGGTGGTGGTGTCCGGCGCGTTTTCCAGCACCGTGAAATTGATGGTGATGGCTTCCGTGTTGCCGATGGGGGTCGGCGTATTGGTGCCGGTCGGGTCAAAATAGGTCAGTGTCAGCTGTCCTCTGGAACCTGTGACCTTGTAGCCGTTCTGGTTGACAGGCGCCGCCAGTGCCAGCAGATCCGCGTCGTACTCGATCTTAATGACCAGTTCCACATATCCGTTGGCGCTCTTGGTGACGATATCCAGCTCCACCGGACAGTTGCCGTTGTTCTGCACGCTTTCCGGCGGCGGCACGAGCGTCACGTCCAGGTCTACCGCCGCGAACGCGGTAAACCCGGAGCAATACACAAATCCGACGGAGAGCAGCATAACGATGGCCGCCATCCTGCGCAGCCTCCGCAAAAAGCTCGATTGCTTCATTTTCGTTCCCTTCACTTTCCTGTTCCGTTCTGATGTGTTGCCTGATGTCTTATTTTTACGCAAGATATTCTTTCACAACCGCCGCCAGTTCGTCAGCCAGGCGGAGTATCCGGGCTTCGTCCTCACCCTCGGTCATGACGCGGATGAGCGGCTCTGTGCCGGATTCGCGGACGATCACGCGTCCCGTGCCTTTGAGTTCTTCTTCCGCGGCGCTGACAGCGTCGGTTAAGGGCTGACAGGTTTTCCAATTAGCCTTGCCTTCGGGCGTGACGCGCACGTTGACCATCGTTTGCGGAAAAGGCTTGACCAGATCGGTGCATTCGCTCAGCTTTCTGCCGCTTCTCATCAGCATGCCGCAGATCTGCACCGCCGTGAGCTGTCCGTCGCCCGTGGTGCAGTAGTCGAGGAAGATCACATGTCCCGACTGCTCACCGCCGAGGTTGTAGCCGTTTTTCAGCATTTGCTCCAGCACATAACGGTCGCCTACCTTGGCGGCAACAAAGTTCATGCCGCGTTCGGCGCAGTATTTGCCGAAGCCCATATTGGTGAGAATCGTGCCGACCACGGCGTTGCCCTTGAGCGCGCCGCGTTCTTTCAGATCCTCCGCCATCAGCGCGAGGATGTAGTCGCCGTCCACCAGATTTCCGTTGTTGTCCACGGCAAGGCATCTGTCCGCGTCGCCGTCAAAAGCGAAGCCCGCGTCAAAGCCGCCCTCTTTGACGATTTTCTGAAGGTTGCCGATGTGGGTGGAGCCGCAGTTGTCGTTGATGTTCACGCCGTCCGGCTCGCTGCAATAAATCTCAAATTTCGCGCCCAGTGCTTCAAAGAGCTTTGCCGCGCTGACCGAGGCGCTGCCGTTGGCGCAGTCGAGCGCGATGCGCAGTCCGTCGAGTTTCACATCCACGGTGGAAGCGACGTGCGCCACGTATTCGTCCACCGCGTCGGTCTTGCGGGTAACCATACCCACGTCGCCGCCCACAGGAACGGGAAGTTCCTGCGCCTTGTCCAGCACGATGGCTTCGATGCGGTTTTCCACCTCGTCTGGCAGCTTGTAGCCGGTGGAGGCGAAAATCTTAATGCCGTTATATTCGCAGGGATTGTGTGACGCGGAGATCATAATGCCCGCGTCGGCTTGGTAGGTCGTGACCATATAAGCCACGGCAGGCGTGGGAACCACACCCAGCAGGATGACATTGGCGCCGACCGAGCAGAGACCCGCCACCAGCGCGCCTTCCAGCATATCGCCCGACGCGCGGGTGTCTTTGCCGATCATTACGACGGGACGCTTGCCGCCGTTGTCCTCCGACAGAACCAGCGCCGCCGCGCGGCCGATCTGCATCGCAATCTCACATGTAATTTCCGTATTGGCGACGCCTCTTGCGCCGTCTGTTCCAAATAATCTGCCCAATGCAATAACCTCCATGTTGCTTTATGAATGCCTGAAAATATGTTATTTCATTATACCATGTTTCTGCCGTTTCGACAAGGGTGCAAAACGAAATTTGTTATTTTGTTAATAAATTGATGAAATCGGAAAAGTGCCGTGGTCATTTTTGCAGCCATTTCCGGCTCGTGGCCTCCATGCCCAACGCTCCGAGCGGCGCGGTGAACAGGATCGCAATGACCGCCGCCGTCAGCACCGTCTCGCCGCAGGCAAGTCCCATTGACAGCGGCACCGCGCCAATCGCCGCCTGCACGGTGGCTTTGGGGGTGTAGGCGATCATGCAGAACAGCCGTTCTTTGACTGAAAGCTCTGTTCCGAGCAGACACAGCCACACGCCGGCCATGCGGAACACCAGCACACAGCCGATCAGCAGGAGCATGGCAAGCCCCGCTCCGCGTGCGTATTCAATGTTGACCGCCGCGCCCACCAGCACGAACAGCACCGTTTCCGCGCCGTGCCACAGCTTGGCGTACTGTCCGGCAAGCTGTGTCGCCTCTGTGGACGATCTCCGGCGCAGAGCCAGTCCCATGCCCATAACTGCCAGCAGCCCGGAAAATCCTACAGCGCCTTGGGCGGGCAGACAATCCTCCGCGCTCACCAGCAGGAAGGAGACACTCAGCAGCAGGAGGGCTTTTACCGTGGCATTCCGCTTGGTTTTGCCAAAGAACCGCGCGAGCCCCTCACCGCAAAGCCATCCTGCCGCCACGCCCAGAAGAATGGAGGTGGGAATTCGCAGCAGTCCCACCGCGTCGAAACTGCCGCCCGCCAGCAATCCCGCAAAGGAGGCAAACAGCACGATCACAAATACATCGTCCACCGAAGCTCCCGCCAGTATGAGCTGCGGCACGCCCTTTTTCACGCCTAATCCCTCATCCATCAGCCGCAGCATTTTCGGCACCACTACGGCGGGCGATACCGCCGCGATCACGGTTCCCAGAACGGCGGCTTCGGCCAGACGCAGGTGCAGCAGCGGCGGCGCGAGCAGCAGCATGCCGCCGATTTCGCAGCAGGCGGGGACAAAGCACATCAGCACGGCGGGACGGCCTACCTTTTTTAGGTCGGCAAGGTCAAGATTCAGCCCCGCGCGCGTGAGGATGATAATGAGCGCGATTCTGCGCAGGTCAGCGGATATGGCCAGCACCGACGGGTCGAGCAGGCGCAGCGCATGCGGGCCGATAAGAATGCCCGCCAGAATCATTCCCACCAGACGGGGCAGCCGCAGTTTCCCGCAAAGCTCCCCCAAAGCGGTACCGCACAGAAAAATCAACGCCAGACTGGGTAACATAAAAAAATCTCCTTTCCGCAGGAGTGTTGTCCGAGAAAAAAAGCCAATGCTCCTGCGATCCAAAATCACAGAAGTCATCAGCTTATTGGTATGATCATAAGCGGTTTATGCCGGACAAAACAAAAACGCCGACAAAGGGAGAACCTCATTCCCTACATTTAAATAATACCACATACGGCCTGCTTTTGCAAGGGAAATTTGCAAAAATCCAGGGAAATCAATTTTTATATACTCAATTTTTACATCGTACTTTATTATTTTTGAAAAGATAACCCTGTTGTTTTTTAGCGGAGGTGCGTCTTACATCGTCATCGGGCGCGGGGCGCAGGCCAATAGAGGCTGGAGCAATGGCCGCATTTTCGCTTTTTAAGAACGGGAAGCCCCGTCTCCCGTTACCGGGCTTTTGCCTCGATGCACGCGTCGGGGGCGTACACGGCATTCGCCGTCCGCGCAATTGGCCCGATGGGTTTCGTCATGCGTATTTGTAACCTTTTTGTAATCGGGTCGAGGGTTGCTTTTATTTTTT
>CAMHAV010000183.1 GCA_946182865.1 uncultured Clostridia bacterium | reverse complement strand
GTTTTTTCTCGTTGATCTCCGCCATGAGCTTGCTGTCCACCATTTCATGAAGCTCGTCCTGATCCTCATAATACCTGTCGCGAATGATTTGGGATAAATATTTCAGCAGACGAAGCGCGGAGACGGCGGCGTAACCGCTTCTGGTCTTGGAGCGAAGCTTTGCGTTGCACATAGCAAACAGGCTGACCGCTTCTTTTATCACCGCATTTTTGATGGGACGGAAGTCCTCGTTCTCCGACAGAGGCACTCTTTCGGGAGGCTCGTCGGTATAGATGGCGGCGATTTTTTCTTTCTGGTCGTACCACAAATCATAGAGCTTGGCGATCCGCTCGTCCTTTGCCAGTTCATCAACGATTTCATTCACCAGATTTTTCAGTTCGGGAGGAAGAAACGCATAGACCTTTTTGCCTTCCGTTCTTGAAAGCGCGTCGGACAATTGCAGAAGCATCTCATTCAGCTTGGGATTATCACACCCGCCGGACTGAATCTGACGGACAAGATTTTCAATCAATTCCCGCGCAGTGCCGCGAAGCTCGTCACGGTAATCTGTCTGCTCACGGAAAATCGAGAGCATATCCTCTCGGAAAATCTCCCGCGCCAGCGACGATTTGATCTGCTCGATGCCTCTTTCGGTCAGGAAACCCTCTCTCGGATTGACAGAATAGGCGACCATGTGGACGTGCGGATGCCCTTTCTCCTTGTGGAATGCAGCATACCATCGGAAATTTTCCGGAGCAATTTTCATGCTTCGGGCAATAGAATTGCGCTGAGAACGCAGTAAATTGATCCACGCCTCCGCGCTGTCGTACCCTAATCGGTCTGCGTCCTCCGGTCGGAGAGAGACAATATGCGTCCAGATATTTCCGTTGTGATTTGCGACTTCCTGCATCACATGACTCATGACAATGGGGACGCCGTTGTCCGTAAACAGACCGTGCGAGTGATTTTCGTCCACCGTTTCCACGTTGGGACGCTGCGCGATGTAGCTGATATAGTCCTCGCGGCTGCCGAGAAGCGCCGCGTGTTCGTCCGCGAAATGCAGAAGAAGTCTGTCCGCGTTTTCCCTCGTCGGCTTATTCCCATAGGCAATCGCACAGGGATTCTGCGCTTTATCGGGACAGGCTTTCAGCAGACGGCTGATGATCTGTTTCTGTTTTTCTGTGGCAGGAAGGTATTTTTTTGATTCGTCTATCTTCTCCACGCCCTCACGGGTGGCAATGTAGCGGACATAATTGCCCACATTCCGTCTTGCGTTCGGCTTGAGATAGCTTGATTTCACAATGATTTTTGCCATACTTCACCCCTCGGATTAACTTTTTTGATATTTGACAGCGTTCTCAAATGGCAATACCCCGTGCGTTTCTTTGATCTCGTCGATGCAGACGTTTCTCAGATCGCTTATCGTATTGGGACTGTAGTGCTGGCTTGCCGCGATGACGTGCTGAAGCAAACCGAGTTCTACCGAGATATTGAAGAGAACCTTTCCGATATTTTTTTCCGTCGCTTTTATCCTTGCGTCTATCACCGATTCCAGCGCGGGAGTCAGCACCTTGCTGTAGTCACCCGAGTCGAGCCATGCCAGATAGAACGTCAGCGCGTCAGCAATCAACTCGCTGCGTGAACCGGCATTGGTTTTTGGAAGCGCCGCGTCGCATCTGTCCACCAGATCCTTATCCAGATAGACGCCGAATCTGACGGAATGGGTTTCATCTGCCATATTTCTGCTCTAAAATTTCCTTTCTTTGGAGTAACACATTCAGTAACACCTCAAAACCGCTGAAACACGGCGTTTTCGGGCAGTATGGAATACAATCAGTAACACAGTAACACCTTTTCAAAACCCCGAAAGGCTCTGCCGGTCGGCGTTCAGGGGATGTGAACTGCCCCGAAGTAACACATCCTTTTTCCTGCTTGCAATAATAATCTGCATTCTGCCCGAAAACCCGAACTTCCGAAAAAAGCACCCTTTTCCAAAGCTCTGCCAGACTGCCCCAAATTCTGCCTTAAAACTTTGGACGGGTACGTTTCTCCTTTGCGGATAAAAAGCCCTCACAGGGCTTTACACGCTTGAACAGAGGCGTTACGGTTTTCCTTCGAGTGTTTCAAAGGAGCATTCGGTATAGGAGAGACCGTGCTTCACGACATAAGCATTCAGCACATTGAACATCTCCTGCTCAAAATTAAAGGCTCCTATTCTGACCTCGTCGGTGAGATTGTCGTAGCAGATCCACTCCTGCCCCGTGGGAGTGTCCTTGACAAAGAGATCATACCCCAGCTTTTTCCGCCCTGACTGCTGATAGAGAACCGCCTCTATCCTGACGCACCCCACTGTCAGAGAAGAGACAACCATATCAAATCCGAGCGGTTCAGCCGTTGAAAGAATCCTTCTGACGTCGCTTGCCGACTTGATTTTTTCATAGGAATAACCATTGCCCAACTGTTTTTTCAATGCTTTTCTTTGCTTCATTTCCGTCACCACCTGTCAGAAATGAAGAGGATAAGGGCTGTATCCCTCGTCCTCATCTTCGTCAAAGTCGTCGTCAGGCTCATCGGAAATCCCGAACCAATCGGCTAAATTCTCACGGGAATCTTCGACCTCGCCAGAATGATTCTGATGATCTTCATCAGCACTCGTATAGAAATCTTCATCATCGGTTTCATCTTCCTTCCAATCTTCTTCCTCGTCATCGGTAAAAGTGCTTTTGCGCTCCGCCATTTCCACTTTACTTCTCTCTTTTGCGGCTTTAAGGTAAGCGATATCGAGTCCGCAATCCTTGTAACCCTGCTCCACAGTATCGTAATAATGCTGTGTCGGAAGGTTGGCCTGCGCCCGCAGATTCATGATGTAGACCATGCCGGTCACCTCATGATTGCCGATCTTCACGGGGATATTCCTCGTGAAATAGTGGTTTGGATATCCCTCATACTGGTGCAAACGGAATTCGTCATAGGGCTGAATCTCCCATATCGCAACCGGAACCCTGCCGCCCTTTTTGGGATCGATGGTGGCGTATGCCCCTTCCGGTCTGCCTTTGAATTTGAGTTCGTACCCATCGACCATGCCCGTTCCGACGTATCTTGCCGTGGGACATCGCCATGCCATCTGTCCCTTGTTGAGATTAGGAACTATGCAGAATTTAATCAGTCATTTTCTGCCTGAAATTACAGTATGCTTGCGTGTTTCGGCAAGTGAAATGTATCAATTATTTCTGCATAGTTCCTTACTGCCGTAGGCAATATACAATTTTCTTCTCATATTTCTGATTCAAAAATCCTTTCATTTACAAAATTTACATCGTCATGGCAGGAGAATCATCCTGCTCATCCTCGCCCTGCGATTCAATATTGCTTTCTTCCGAGGCTTCATTCTGATTACCTTCCTGCAATAATTCCTCCGCGCGGCGTGCCGCGAGGCGTTCCTTCTGGCGTTCCGCCTGTGACGGGTCTTTCCAAGCGATGTTGCCGTCCAGCTTTTTGAGCAGATGATAACGCGCCGTTTTGAACTCGTCACCGATCATTCCCAGCCGCAGAAGCCACGTGCGGAAGGTGTATTTTTCGTTCTCGGAAGTGGTGCGGGAGCGAGAAGCGGACTTCTGGACAAGTGCCTGATGGCTGATGGCAAGGCACAATTGGATGTAGGACTTGACCTCTCCGGCATGAAGCGTAGAGTTGAACAGTCTGAATTCTATCGTGCCTTTGGAGAACACCGAGTGCAGATTGAGCGCGTGGTACCGGCTGTCATCGTAATGATGGAAGCTCCCGCCGCGCCCGTTGTACCACAGTTCTTCCAGCTCCGGCATGGTGGTCGGGCGTTTCAGATTCACGTCATCAAGGAATCTGGTGTCGGCTTTCTTGCAGTAATTCTCCCGCTCGACGTTGATATCCAGCGCCTTGTAGAGCAGATCCTCTTTCGCCGCCATGATATTGACGATGTTGCGGAGCGTTTTGGGCGTGTGCGGCGCAGCATTAATGTGGACGTGAATGCCGCAGGTATTGTTGACGCGCCCGCCTGCCGTCCTCAGTTTCCGCACCAGCTCCTGAATGGTTTCGATATCCTCGTATCGGCAGATGGGAGACACAAATTCCACCGCGTAGAGCCGGCTGGCGTTATGCCCGTTGCGGTTCTGGCAGTGAATGCTGGCGTCACTCATGATTTTCCACTGCCGTCCGTCGCCGTCCCGCACCGTGTATGCGTCGTACACCCCGCCCACATGAGTGGCGTCCGTGCCGAAATATCCCGCCAGCACCTGCGCGGCGTTGGCTCTGGTCAGCCCCGTCATTTCGATTTCGATACCGAAATTCTGATCTCTCAACTGCCGCCACCCTCATCGGAAGCACAGTTTTCAGCCGACGCCTGTTGTTTCATGGCAATGAAATCACGCACAGACTGCGGGACGGTTTTGATATACAGCGACTCCATTGTCTGCATGAGCGTGCCTTCCACCGTCACATTTTTCTGTGAGGCGTAAAGCTGAAGTGCCGTCAGCCTTTCTTCATCGAACTGAATCGTGATATTAATTTTACTCAAATTGGTTTTCCTTTCCTGTTGTTAATGGCTTGGTGCCTCATCGATGTACTCGATATAGGGAATTTCGAGCCAATGAGACCAGCGTTTGGTGGAGAATTTCGTTTTTTTCACGCCGGTTTTGGTACTCATGGCTTCGATGACCTCGCCGTTGCCGATGTAAATACCGATGTGTCCTTTGTGCCAGACAGCCAGTCCGGGGACTTCCGGCATGGTTTCAATTGGGCCTTTGACTTTGGCGTTCTTGTACATACCGTCCGCGCCGACGTCCTTCATACCGTTCGTGCCGTACTCCACTTCCAGCGTTTCGGGGTTGAGCCAGCCGTAGCCTTTAATAAGACCGACGCAGTCGGCGGTGCGTCCGCCCAGCCAGCTCTTTTTGATAAAATCGGACAGACTGCCCACCTCATTCGGGTACTGACTGGACTTGCGCTCAAGGGTTTTCTTGTTCATCACGCCGCCGTAGGTTCCCCACACATAACCCCAGCCGGATTTTTCCGCGTGCTTCGCCCATTTCACCAAATCCAGATTGTTCTTGGTGGAGGGATCGACATAATCGGAGATATTGATGGTCGTGGAGCGGATGGAATTCATGATTTTTGTAAAAATATCGGCGGCCACATTTGTGCCGAAGGTCTTGTTGACCGCCGCCACCAACTGATTGTCGGTCTGATCTTCCTTGAAGCACTTCACCAATTTATCAGCCGTCTTGCTGTCGGTGGGCTTGCCGTAGAGCGCAAGCATCCACAGCACTTCGGCTTCCTTCGTCCGTGCGCCGTATCCGGCGGAGGACATTTTGCTGTCAAGTTTTTTGATCTGACTGTCAAGCTCATGCAATTGTACTTTCTCACTCTCGTCCAGATGGGACATGAGCATGGTTTCCAGTTCGTCCGCATCAATGGTGAAGTCGCTGTTCAGCACTTCCACCGCCGCGATAATTGGCATAAATAATGCCACCAGAATGATCAGTACACCGGTCAGCACCTTCTTTAAGGTTTGCTTGTCAGTGACCACCATCAGGGCGGCACGTCCTAAAAATTCGTTCATCGTCCTCCCGCCTTTCCGAAAAGCGC
>CAMHAV010000182.1 GCA_946182865.1 uncultured Clostridia bacterium | reverse complement strand
AGAACGGCTCGAACGCTCGACACGCGGTTTTGGAGGCAATGTTGAAATTTCTCTCGCGCTCCGACTTCACCCCGATTTTGGGGATTTGTTGCCAACCGCGCCGCTGATGCTTCAAGAATTGATGCTTTTTTGATGATATGCTAAATTCTGCACCTGATTTTTGATGCTCTTGATGATGAAATTCGATTCCACGGTTTGAATTGCGGTAGGAATTGCGAATCGGTCAGGAGAGCAAAATGGCAGATTGGAAATGCACAAAATTTGCGCCGCATTAAACAAAGAAAAGGCTTGCAACAGCTAATTCAAAAATCTGACTGATAATTCCTGAACCGCTAAAAACGGAGCTTGATCATAGTTTTCGTCTGGATAATCGCGTTCAAACCGCTCCGCTTCCTCTATCAGAAAATCTATCATGCTTGCGTCTCCACGAAATCCCAACACTAAACAGAGCATAGACTTCATATACTCACTGCGAATTTCTTGATAGTTTTCCATAATCCATTGGCTGCAATTTGTCTTGCACCTCAGAAAAAACTTAAGGGCGTTTTCAATAAACATATGCTGACCAGTTGTTAAAACTCTGGACTTGATAAGTGGCAGTATTTCCTCTTCTATATCAATTGCTTTGTTAATAACCTTGACCCTTTCGCCCGTAACCATTTCTTTGCGCATAAGTTTTATTATCTCATCTGGACTTGAGGCCTTCTTTATCATTTCTTCAATAGTTTTCTTATCTACATCATCTCTTTTGTTAACCCTTTCAGCCAATTTAAACATGACATTTTCCACATTTCTGCACAAATGCAAACTGTATTCAAATTTCGCAGCTGATAGTTCTACATCCCTATGTGTATTAAGAAATCTCCGAACTTCTTTCTTAGTCATTTTTTTCCTCCATAGAAATAGATTGATGAAGCTCAAATTTTGCGTCACATTAAACAAAGAAAAGGGAATCTGGTCAAACAGACTATCCTCAAGACCTTGTTAGATTTTTTTATTCCTCATTTTCTCTAATAAGCTCTGAAATGCCCTAAAATACGTCATTTGCAATTAAGACCTTGTTAGATTTTCGGCTTATTCTTGTTAGATTTTTAATATTCTCAAGAAATCTAACAAGGCCTGTTATGTTTCATTTGGTATTATAGCAAAGCAGAAGCCCATTATTTTTTTCGACGCGCTGCTGCGTTTCCATCGACGAGAATCCAACAAGAATTCTGCTGGCTTTCGGAATCCCTTGTAACGATTCCCTTTCTTCTCATCGAAGTAAGCAATGTACTGATCCTTCCCTCTTTTTGCTTGTCGTCCAATACATCGGGCAGTTTATCCCATAATAGATTTCTTATATCCTGTCGGGAGGCTTTACCGTAGCTTTGCAGGTAATTGACAATCATATCCCTGTAATACTGGTTGTCAAAAGCCCTGTTCCTGATGTACTGTGCTTCTGCGCAATACTCTGAGCTATCTCGGCTGACAAATACAAATTGGTCGGCATTCCCACAACCGCAGCTGGAATCTTGAACATCAGCACCCGACAGGGCTTACCGTCGCATATCGGGTACAGTTCAATGATTTCAAGAAGCGTGATCCCGTCGGTTGTGTTTCTGGCAATCTCGTACTTGAATTTTTCCAGAAGTGTCGAATCACCCGACTTGAAAGCCGTTCCGACCGGCTTTCTCGCGCCGCTTTCACTAACGCCGAGTACAAACCAGCCATATTGGCAGCCCAGTAAATTCGCCTCATTGCTAATAGCGGAGAAATACTGTCCGATCTTGTCTTCATTATAACCGCCTTTAGCCTCTTTGAACTCTACGATCTCATGTTCCCATCGTTCCATGAGATTCATCAGGGTTTCATAATACTCCGCCTTCGCGTCGCTCCGGTCATATTCAAAATACCGCACTGAAACACACCTCGCAATCTGTCTGTGAATGATATGATTATCTTAACTCTAAGGCTGTTCTTTGTCAAGATGAAGATAGGCAATGCACAAAACTTGTGCCGCATTAAACAAAGAAACCCCTCACCCATTAAACTCCCGATACAGCATTTCGGCGAGCATGGACATGATGGCGTTGAATTTGCGCTTGTTGCTGAACAGGGAGGTGAATGCCTCGGTCTGTTCCACATAGCAATCCTGCGCGGTGGCTTCGAATGTCTTGGGAAAGATGCTCTCGGTGAACACCTGCGGGTCGGAGGAACGGGCGATCTTTCCGAGTCTTTCATCGCTCTTTAAGCGGTCGTGGAGAATGTGCAGGACAACCTTGTCCGCCTCGGTGAAGTCGCCGTCGGTCATCTGGTTGATGCGCTCGATGATTTCTTCCAGCGGTTCCTTGGGTTCGGGCGTAGACTGTCCGCTGCTGCCGCCCGGTTCATAGACGCCGCACTTCTGCTCCAATCCCAGACTTCCCCGGAATGTCTCTTGCAGCTTGTAAAATTCCAGTTGCAGAGCGTTTTCGAGATTCAGGGTGGGAATGACATCCTTAGGAAGCAGCCGCAGCAGATAGGAACAGAAGATGTATTCCTTCTGCAAATCCCTGTCAAACATACGGCATATCTGCGAAATGAAGCCGTACCATTTGATAAAGGAACGCAGCTTGCGGCGGAAATTGTACCGCTCGTCGGCTGTTTTTTCATTATAGCGTGAAGCGACGGGCTGCAGCACCGAGGTCATTCTGCCCATCTGCTTGTCGTCCTGTTTGCTGTCGGAGAAGCAAATATTGATCAGCGAATCAATATCCTCATCGGTGTACAAATGATAATCCCGCAGTTCCCGCTGTGTCTGATAGATGAGGTCAATATTGATTTCCTCGGACAGCGTCGTTTCCTGATAGAAGGGCTGGAACGCCTCCTGAATATCCTCGGCGGTGTTGGCAAAATCAAGGATATAGGTATCGGTCTTTCCGGGGCAGATGCGATTGAGGCGGGAGAGCGTCTGCACGCATTTCACGCCGCGCAGCTTCTTGTCAACGATCATGGTATGAAGCAGCGGCTCGTCAAATCCCGTCTGGTATTTTTCCGCGACAATCAGCACATTGAAATTGTCGTGAAATTCGGCTTTGGTCTGATCCTCGGAGATATGGCTGCCGTCTCTGCGGACGTTGAGCTTCGGCTCGGTATAATCCTCTCCGCCGTCTGAAACCGTTCCGGAGAATGCCGCCAGAATATCAATATTCTGATAGCCCATCTCCCGGATGTACCGCTTGATTTCGTGGTAATAGCGTACCGCCGCAAGGCGCGACGAGGTAACGACCATCATTTTCCCTCTGCCGCCGATGGCTTTCGCCGTGGTGGAGCGGAAGGTTTCCACGATGATCTTCGACTTCTGACTGATGTTGTAGGGGTGCAGCTCCTCAAAGCGTCGAATGACCTTTGCCGCCTGTGAAGCCGGAACTTCGGGATTGTCAGGTATGGTCTTGGCAATCTTGAAGCAGGTCTTGTAGGTCATGTAGTTTTGCAGCACGTCCATGATGAAGCCTTCTTCTATCGCCTGACGCATAGAATAAACGTGATAGGGGCGCATCTGTCCGTCCGGCTGTTTCGTGCCGAAGGTTTCAATGGTTTCGCCCTTGGGAGTGGCGGTGAAGGCGAAGAAGGAAAGATTGCTGTGTCTTCCGTGAGAAAGCATGATCTGCGTCAGCTTGTCGTGACGGTCGATTTCGTCTTCTTCCCTGCCCTCCAACTCGGCGTATTCGCGCAGCGCGTCCTCGGTATCGGCAAGGGCGGTCTTCATCTTGACGGCGGAGGAGCCTGTCTGCGAGGAATGTGCTTCGTCTACAATAATGGCAAAACGCTTGCCGGACGTGTCGCCGACTTCCTTGTAAATCACAGGGAATTTCTGCAAAGTGGTGACGATAATGCGGCTGCCGTCGTGAATGGCTTGCAGCAGGTCTTTTGAATTTTTGCCTTCGCCGATGGTTTCGACCATGCCGAGCGCGTGGTCAAAATCCGACACAGTTTCCTGCAACTGCTGGTCAAGCACGGTGCGATCGGTCACGATAATGACGGAATTGAAGATAGGCTGATTCTCGTCATTGTGCAGCGAGGCAAGGCGATAGGCTGTCCACGCGATGGAATTGGACTTGCCGGAACCTGCCGAGTGCTGAATGAGATAATTCTTTCCCGAACCGCTCAAACGGACGTCGGCAACCAGCTTGCGAACCACATCGAGCTGATGATAACGCGGGAAGATAAGCCGCTTCTTTTTGCGGTCAAAATGCAGGAATTTCTGGAGAATATCCAGCATACTGTCCTTTTGCAGAATGCTCTCCCACAGATACGCGGTGGGATAACCGTCGGGATTAGGCGGATTGCCCGCGCCGCCGTCACGTCCCGCGCCGTTGGAGCCTTGGTTGAAGGGAAGAAAATATGTACCCGCGCCGTCGAGCTTGGTTGTCATATACACATCAGTGTGATCAACGCAGAAATACGCCAGCACGCGGCGGTTGAAGCGGAAACAAACCTCACGCGGGTCACGGTCGTTCATCCACTGGCGTTTCGCGTCCTCCACGTTCTGTCCGGTGTACTGGTTTTTCAGTTCCAGCGCGATCACCGGAATACCGTTGAGAACCAGTGCCATATCCACGGAGTTTTTGTTGTGGGAGGAATAATACCACTGACGGACGCAGTTGCAGATATTTTCACGGTAGAGTGCGGCTGTCATCTGATTGAGTCCCGATTCGGGGCGGAAATAACAGACGCGGAAGGTAATGCCCCTGTGCTTGAAGCCGTTGCGGAGGACATACACCAGACCATTCATTTCACAGGCATTGTTGAAGGCGGCGACGAACTGCCTGACAGGCTCGCCGTTGCATATTTTTTCAAAGCGTTTCCACTCTCTCGGCTGCGTCCGCTGCACAAAGGTAATGAGGGTATTGACATACAAGCCGGACTGCGGGTCATAGCGGTCGGTCGTCTTGGTATATCCGCCCGCCGCGGAAACGAGGAAGGATTCTATATCCGCTTCAAAGCGTTTTTCGGTGGTGTCCGTGATAGGCATATTCAAGCCTCCTTATTGTCTTAAACTAATTGTCTTTTTAATTTCTTCACACACAACATCTATATTATCCCAAAATAATATCTCTCTACAAATGCCTATAGTGTTTAAATCATCTAAAATGCTTTGTTTTGCTTCTCCAGCGATTGTAAATCTACAAGCAATACATGCATCATCTTTTTCAAGTGATACTAGCTCATCCGTAAAAACTTTACAATTTAAGCTATCACTTCTTTCAATGCGATTAGGAAATAATAAATATCTCCCGCTTTGTGTTTTTTGACGTATTGTTCTTATTGGGGCATATACGATAATTGGTTTATTACAAGATCCAGATACTATATCTTCCATTGACATAAATGGAGATTTTTTTTTGTTTTTCTGATATTTATTTGATCTTATCAAGTGACTACTATCTGCAATTGCCTGAACAATTGGATAAGTTGCAATATCACTATCATGCTGATGAAATACAAATACTTCTCCGTCCGGTTCCTTATCTTCTGGTTTCTTTTTTTCTTTAAGAATAATTTCACACGCAAAATATAATGCAACCAACGCATTTTCAGTTAAGTCAAGTAATCTTGTCGGCACTAAATGATGTTGTAAAAGGGCAAGAATATCTAAAGGTAACATATCATTTTTAAAAATCTCAGGTAACTTGTATTTTGCCATTTCAATAAGCGATAATTCATCTTTTAAACAAGTAGCATCCGAATTA
>CAMHAV010000181.1 GCA_946182865.1 uncultured Clostridia bacterium | reverse complement strand
GGCTGACCAGAGCCAACGCCGCGCAGGTGCTGGCGGGATATTTCGGCACGGACGCAACTCATGTCGGCGGGGTGTACGACGCTTACACGGTGCGGGACGGCGACGGACGGCAATGGAAAATCATGAGCGACTCAAGCATCAACTGCCAGAACCGCAACGGTCATACCGCCAGCCGACTCTACGCGGTGGAGTTTGTTTCACCGATATGCCGCTATGAGGACATCGAAACCATTCAGGAACTGGTGCGGAAACTGAGGGCGGCAGGCGGGCGCGTCAACAACACCTGCGGCATTCATGTCCACATCAACGCCGCGCCGCACACGCCCAAAACGCTCCGCAACATCGTCAATATCATGGCGGCGAAAGAGGATCTGCTCTACAAAGCACTGGATATCAAGGTCGAGCGGGAGAATTACTGCAAGAAAGCCGACACACGATTCCTTGATGACGTCAATTTAAAACGCCCGACTACCATGCCGGAACTGGAAGAACTGTGGTACAACGGGCGAGGCGGAAGCTTCCATCATTACGATGACAGCCGGTATCATGCGCTGAATTTACATTCTGTCTTCTCCAAAGGAACGATAGAATTCAGGCTTTTTAATTCAACCATGCACGCCGGAGAGGTCAAGTCCTATATCCAGTTGTGCCTTGCGATCAGCCATCAGGCGCTCGTGCAGAAGTCCGCATCACGCTCCCGCACCACGTCGGAGAACGAAAAATACACCTTCCGCACATGGCTTCTGCGGCTGGGTATGATAGGCGACGAGTTCAAAACAGCGCGTTATCATCTGCTCAAAAAGCTGGACGGCAACATCGCTTGGAAAGACCCGTCACAGGCGGAACGCCAGAAGGAACGCCTCGCGGCACGCCGCGCGGAGGAATTATTGCAGGGCGGCGGGAGCGATTCTATTGCATCCGAACCGGTTTCCGAATCGCAGGACGAGGATGATCAGGATGATTCCCCGACAATGACGATGTAAATTTTAGTAAATGAAAGGAAAAAATCAACCAGAAATATGAGAAAAAAACTGTATATTGCCTATGGCAGTAATCTCAACAAAGGACAGATGGCATGGCGATGTCCCACGGCAAGGTACGTCGGGACAGGCATGGTCGAGGGTTATGAACTCAAATTCAAGGGCAGACCGGAAGGGGCATACGCCACTATCGATCCCAAAAAGGGCGGCAGGATTCCGGTTGCCATATGGGAGATTCAGCCCTATGACGAATTCCGTTTGAATCAGTATGAGGGGTATCCAAACCATTATTTTACCAAGAACATCCCCGTGAAAATCGGAAATCATGAGGTGACCGGCATGGTCTACATCATGAATCTGCGGGCGCAGGCCAACCTTCCGTCGGATAAATATTACGATACTGTGGAGCAGGGCTACAAAGATTGTGATCTCGACATCGCATATCTTGAAGCCGCATTGAATAAAACCGAAGCGGAAATGGCGGAGCGTACAAGCACTTTTGACGATGACGAGGAAGAAGATTGGAAGGAAGATGAATCTGATGATGAGGATTATGATTTGGATTCTGATGAAGATCATCAGAATGATTCTGGCGAGGTCGAAGATTCCCGTGCGGATTTAGACGACTGGTTCAGGAATTGTGATGAGCCTGACGATGACATTGACGAGGATGAGGACGAGGGATATGCTCAGAGTCCTCTTCATTTCTGATGGGGGTGACAGAAATGAATCAAAGAAAATTGCTGAAAAAGCAACTCGGCGACGGCTATTCCTATGAAAAAATCAAGTCGGCAAGCGACGTCAAAAGGATTCTTTCAACGGCGGAGCCTCTCGGTTTCGATATGGTTGTCTCCTCTCTGACAGTGGGGTGCGTCAGGCTGGAGGCGGTTCTGTATCAGCAGTCAGGGCGGAAAAAGCTGGGCTACGACCTGTTTGTCAAGGACACTCCCACGGGGCAGGAGTGGATCTGTTACGACAATCTTACAGACGAAGTCAGAATCGGAGCCTTTAATTTCGAGCAGGAGATGTTCAATGTACTCAACACCTATGTCGTAAAGCACGGACTCTCCTACACCGAATGCTCCTTTGAAAAACTCGAAGGAAAACCGTAACGCCTCTGTTGGAGCGTGTAACGCCCTGTGAGGGCTTTTATTGCGCAAAACAAAAAAGTACCCGTCCAAAGTTTTTAAGGCAGAATTTGGGGCATTTTGGCAAGGCTTTGGAAAAAGGTGCTTTTTTCGGAAGTTCGGGTTTTCGGGCAAGTGGCAAGTTATTTTTGCAAGCAGGAAAAAGGCGGTGTTAAATTCCCGCATTACGTTCGCCGATCACACCGACCGGCAACGCCGTTCGGGATTTGGGGCAGTATCAATATCTCCTTTTTGTAACAGCGGTGGTCTTCCGCTCTGCCCGAAAACCCGATTCTTTGCATCTTATTTCGTATTACAGCAAGTATTATGGAGGTGTTCCCATGCAAACTCAGAAAGATTCCGTCAGAATGGGCGTGTATATCAGCAAAAAACTGCAGGATCGTGTCGATCACGCCATTTCCAAAACCGACGCGCGCTCACGCAGCGAATTTATTACGGACGCGCTGGAACTCTACCTTGCGTGGCTGGATTCTTACGACTACAGCAAGGTGCTGACTCCCGCGCTGGAATCGGTCATCGAAGCAAAAATCAAGGAAACGGAAAATCATATCGCGGGCGTTCTCTTCAAACAGGGCGTAGAGCTTGCCATACTCATGCACGTCATCGCGGCAAGCCAGCAGTATGATCCCGATTCGCTGGAAGAACTTCGCAAGCATTGCGTCAATGAAGTCAGAAAATACAGCGGACGCTATCGCTTCGAGGACGCGGTGGCGTTTCAGAACAGTTAGGATTGGTGATGTGTTATGGCTAAAATTATCGTTAAATCGTCCTACTACAAACCCAATTCCGAGCGCAGCGCGGCGGGTTTCATCCGGTATATCTCCACCCGTGACGGCGTGGAAAAGATCGATGAATCCAAAAAATATCTGCCCGCCGCAAAGAAAACGCAGCAGGTCATCAGCCGTCTGCTGAGTGAAAATCCGCAGCTGGCACAGCTTCCGCTCTACCTTGCATACAAGAATCACCCGACGAGAGAGAACGCGGACAACCTGCTCCTGCATCTTGCGGAGGAAAACGCGGAGTATCTCGGCAGCCGCGAGGACTATGTCAGCTACATCGCGCAGCGTCCCAACGTGGAATTCGTCGATGAAAATCACTCGCACGGCCTGTTTACCGACAACGGCGTCCCCATTGTCATGAGTCATGTCATGGGAGAGGTAGCCGTGCATCAGGGAAATATCTGGACGCACATCATCTCGCTTCAGCGTGAGGATGCGGAACGTCTGGGCTATGACAGGGCGGAGGCGTGGATGAATTTGCTCCGGTCTAAGCGAAACGCCATCGCCCGAAGCATGAAAATCGCGCCGGAAAACTTCCGATGGTACGCAGCATTCCATAAAGAGGCGGCTCATCCGCACGTCCATATGGTCGTCTATTCAGTCAATCCGAGAGAGGGTTATCTGACGCAGACAGGCATCGAGCAGATCAAATCCGTCCTCGCCCGTGAGATTTTCCGAGAGGATATGTTGGACGTCTACAGGCAGCAGTCCTCCTATCGGGACGAACTACGCCGGAAAGCGCGGGAACTGGTGGAGCATCTTGTCCGTCAGGTTCAGTCCGGCAGGTGTGATAACCCCAAGCTGAATGAGTTGCTTCTGCAATTGTCCGATGCGCTTTCCCATACGGAAGGCAAAAAGATGTACGCCTATCTCCCGCCGGAACTGAAGAATCTGGTGGATGAAATCGTAGACGAACTGGTGAAGGACAAGCGCATCGCCAATCTTTACGATTTATGGTACGAGCAGAAAAAAGAAATCGCCGCCATCTATACCGACGATCCGCCCGAAAAAGTCCCGCTGTCGGAAAACGAGGACTTCCGTCCGATCAAAAACGCGGTCATCAAGGAGGCTTACCATCTGTATCTGACCAGCGTAACCAAACTCCGCACCAGAGACAGAAGCGGTTACGCCGCCATATCCGCGCTGAATCTGCTCAAATATCTGTCTCAGATGCTGCGCGACAGATATTATGACGAACAGGATGACCTTGATGATATGGTCGACAGCAAGCTCAGGGCGGAGATCAATGAAAAGAAACGCGCGCAAGGCTTGAAATCGTAGGAGGAAAAGGAGAGAGAAAAAGTTGTCAAACTCAAATTATGTCCGTCTGTCTCAGGAAGAAATCGACCGCGCCAAGCACACGGATATCGCCATGATGCTGCAGGGCATGGGCGAAACCGTCCGTCGTTCCGGCTCGGAATACGAGTGGCTGGACGGTGGCAGAAAGGTCACGCTGCGCGGCAACCTCTGGTATCATCAGTATGAAATGACGGGCGGCGACGCGATTGACTTCGCAAAACGCTTCTTCGGAAAGACCTTTCCCGAAGCGGTTGTCTTTCTCAACGGCGGGAGCAGCGCGCAGCTTCTCCGTTCTTCACCGTCAGAAAAGGAGAAAAAGCCGTTCGCACTGCCCCGCAAGGCTGCCGATATGCGAAGGCTGTTCGGCTATCTCTGCGGTCACCGAGGCATTGACCGTGACGTCCTGCTGACCTTCGTCCGGAAAAATATGGTCTATGAATCAGCCGACCAGTACAATGTGGTGTTCGTCGGATACGACAAGAACCGCACCGCGCGTCACGCTCACCAGCGCGGCTCATACAGCTTCAGCCGGTTTAAAGGCAACGTAGACAGCAGCGATCCCGCTTTCAGCTTCCATTGGAACGGTACAAGCGGAAAGATTTTTTTGTTTGAAGCGCCGATAGATATGCTGTCTTTTATTTCCATGCACAAGAATAACTGGCAGCAGCACAGCTACGCGGCAGCCTGTTCCGTCTCTGACCTTGTGCTTTTCCAGTGCATGAAGGACATCGGGAACATTGATAAGGTGTTTCTTTGCATGGATAACGACAGCGCGGGGAAGTCCGCCAACAGCCGTATTGCCGCCAAGTTAGAGGAAAGAGGCGTGGAATATGAAATACTTGTTCCGACAATGAAAGACTGGAATGAAGATTTAACGTCCGGCTGTGCGGCAGTACAGCTTGAATCGGAATCCGAAGAAAGCGAGGAAGAACTATGTCAGGCTCTGTCACTTTGATTATCGCGGGAATGTTAATGGTCGGCATTCTCGGCGCTGTCTCCTATTTTTCCAACAACATGACGCTCAACAACATCAAGAGCAAGACCGTCGGCGACGGCCAGCACGGCACGGCGAGATGGGCTACAAGTAAAGAAATCATGCGTATCTATCAGCACGTTCCCTTCACGCCGCAGAAGTGGCGCACTCAGGCGAAGGAAGGTCAGGCGCCGACCGTCAGCAATAAGCCTGTTCCGCAGGGCATTGTGGTGGGATGCACCGGCAAGAAATCCGTCACGGCGATTGTGGATACGGGCGACGTTCATGTGCTGATGATCGGCGCGGCAGGCGTCGGCAAGACCGCCTTCTGGCTCTATCCGTGCATCGAATACGCCTGTGCAAGCGGTATGTCATTTCTATCAACTGACACCAAAGGAGACGTAATGCGTAATTACGGGACAATAGCAAAAAAATATTACGGCTACAATGTCTCCGTCATTGACCTGCGAAATCCCACCCGTTCCAACGGCAACAACCTTTTGCACCTCGTCAATCGCTACATGGATCTGTTCAAAGCCAATCCTGATAAGCTGGTCTACAAAG
>CAMHAV010000180.1 GCA_946182865.1 uncultured Clostridia bacterium | reverse complement strand
GGTCAAGGGCAGCGCCCTTGTGGGGAGTGGGGCAAAGCCCCACGAGGTCGGCATTGCCGACCGAGCAAGATGCGCTCAGATTTGTGACAGGGATGGGCGAATACGGAAACAGCCCCATAGCAAGATTTGCCTTGCTTCAAACGGAGAAAAAGAGCCCCCTTTCCCGTTGACCAGGCCCGAATTTAGGTCGTTTTCCAACTTTTACAATCGGCTAGAATTAAATTATTTAACGGAGGTATTTTATTTATGGCAGTCAATCTTCAAAAGGGACAGAGAGCTTCTCTTGACAGCAGCATGAAAATGGCGCTGATCGGCTTGGGCTGGGACCCCAACAAGTACGACGGCGGCTACGATTTCGACCTTGACGCGTCGGCCTTTATCTGCGGCGCGAACGGCAAGGTGCAGAGCGACGACGATTTTGTCTTTTACAACAATCCCGACTGGCGCGATCATACGGTCTGGTCGTCGGGCGACGACCGGACGGGCGGCAACAGCGCGGACGGCGACGACGAGCAGATCTTCATCGACTTCACCAAAATCCCCGATTACGTCAGCAAGATTGCCATTACGGTGACAATTCACGAAGCGGCGGCACGCCGTCAGAATTTCGGTCAGGTGTCCAACGCCTATGTCCGCGTGGCGAAGGTGGACAGCGAATCCGACACGCAGGGCGAAACCGTCATCCAGTTTGACCTGGAGGAGGAATTTTCCATCGAGACGGCGCTGGTGGTCTGCGAAATCTATCGCAAAAACGGCCAGTGGAAATTCAACGCGGTCGCGGGCGGTTACCAGGGCGGCTTGGAGGCTCTCTGCCGCAACTACGGCGTGAATGTGTAATTTTTCGGAATCAGAAAGGAGTAAGAAAAACAGGCTGTGGTTTCGGCTGCGGCCTGTTTTTCAAAACCGTTTCTTTTTGGGTGGTGTGTGAAAATGTATGAGAAAACAGTGCTGCGGGTGTCGCATACGGAAGAAAATACCGACCTTCTCGGCCCGTACCGCCGTTTTGTCATATGGGTTCATGGCTGCTGCTTTGACTGCGAGGGGTGTCTCGCCCAAAATACCCGATACGGCGCGTATGACGAGGTTCCGATTACCGCTTTGGCGGAACGCATTGTGCAAAGCGGCTGCGAGGGAATCACCGTGAGCGGCGGGGAGCCGTTTTTGCAGGCGGACGCGCTGGCGGCGCTCATCGGCGCGGTGCGGATGGAACGCGACGTCGGCGTGATTGTCTATTCCGGCTTTACGATAGAGGAAATCCGGTCGCGGGAGGATTTTCTGCCGCTGCTGGGCTGCGCGGATATCCTGATTGACGGGCGCTATGTACGGCAGCTCGACGACGGGCGCGCCTACATCGGCTCTTCCAATCAGCGGCTGCATTATCTGACCGAGCGCTATCGGGAGGCGGGAGCGGCGTATTATGCCTGCCCGACGCGGCGGGCGGAGATTAAACTGACGGCCGACAGGGCGGTGCTCATCGGGGTGCCGTCGGAGAATGTGCTGCAAGTGTGGCAGGCCATCAAGAAAAAGAGCGGAGGGATAAGCGATGATTTCTGAAATGACGGTTTATTGCAGGGATTCGCTGAAAATGAACGTGCTGCGGGAGGTGCTGGCGGGGGAGATGACCCTGACCTTTCGCATGGACGGGGAAAGAGCGGAGGATTACGCTTCGTCGCTCCATCGCGAGGACAGCCGCATGCGGGTGTACGGCAAATTCAACCTGTCGGAGGACCCCACGGGCGAGGTGCTGACCGTGCGTCCTGTGGCGGCGCAGGCGGGGCTGCGGATTGACATTGCGTGCGGCACGGAATGCGCCGGAAAGACATTGACCCTCGTTCGCGGCGCGACCAAAACGGTGGAGCAGACATGGGAACTGGGCGGACTTCAGCGCATTGCCCTGATTCCGTCGGGCGACGGATTTACCCTGCGGCTGACCTGCCGCGACATTTCCACGGCAGCCGCTTCTTCGGAAGCCCACTCTTCGGAAGCCAATTCCACGGAAACCGCTTCTTCGGAAACCGCTTCTTCGGAAACCGCTTCTTCGGAGGCCGACTCTTCGGAAGCCCACTCTTCGGAAACCGCTTCTTCGGAAGCCAATTCTACGGGAGCTACTTCTTCGGAAACCGCTTCCACGAATACCGCTTCTGCCGGAACGGATTTTCCGGGATGGGTTTCTCCGGAAGATGATTTTTGGGAATCCGATTTTCCGGGAGCCGAGTCCATCCCAGTTCCTGCCGCGTCAGCCTCCCCACAGGAGCAGCCGCCGCAGAGCGAGGAGGAAAAGCGCCGCGTCATCGCGGCCGAAACCGAAAAAGACCAGACCGTTTTTCAGGCGGAGCTGGAGGAGTTGGCGGCCTGCGTGGAGGCCGATGCGGAGGTGCTGGCGTATTACCGTGACAAAGACATCCGCCCCACCGAGGATTTGCTCCGAGACATCCGGGAGAAGATCGCGCAGGCCGAAACGCAGATTCGTCTGCTCATCGAGGCCAAACAGCGCAAGACCGCTGCCATCGAAGCGGAAATTAAACATCAAAAGAGTGGATCGCATGAGTGATTTAAGAAGTCTGGAGCGCGAGGTGAGCAGCCTGCAATCGCAGCTCCGGCAGCAAAAGAGCGAAGCGGAGCGCGCCAGACAGCGTTTATTGGAAGAAAACAGACGCAGCCTGAACAACTGCCGCGAGGAAATGCGCCGCGCCATCGAGCAGCACGACAGACAGGCGCAGCAAAAATACGAAACGCTGCTCCGGCAATATGAGCAGTCGCTCAGCGCGGACGTGAGTGAGCAATTGGCGCGCACCGACGCGGATTACAGGCGGCTGGTGGAGGAAACCCGCCGCAATGAGGCGCTGTTGGCGCAAAAAAACGCAGAACTGGAGCAGGCGGTGGAGGAACTTCGCAGGCAGGCCGATTCGCGGGAGCAATTCGGCAGGAGCGAAGCGGAGGCGCGGCTGCGAAACGCGGTGCGGGTCTTTCGCGAAGTGGAAACCAAGCCGCACGAAAAATTCCGTCCCCGTCGGCTGTCGCTCTATTATCAGACCATCGGGGACGGGCGGCGGCTGTACGCGTCGGGACTCTACGACGCGGCGGCAGCGGTGGCGATTTCCGCTAAGACGGGGTTGGAGCGCCTCGGCTATGACATCGACGATGAGGCGGCGCAGTGGCACTGGCAATATGAGCTTCTCACCATGAAGCTGACGCAGCTTCGGGGGGAGATGGCAAGCGAGCTGACCGAGTGGCAGACTTTCACAGGACAGACGGGCAGCGGTGAGGAAGAAAAAAAGAAGCGGCAGATCGAGATCAATTTCTGGTCGCGGGGCGAATGGGCGTCCATCGCGGAGTCCGCCGACCGCCTGCAATCGCTGACGTCGGCGATTGAACAAACCGGCAGGGCGGCCTATCTGCGGCAGGATGACAGCGTTTCGACCGACCGTCTCCGGCAATACGGGGAGGAACTTGACCGCGCCGCCGGACGGCTGGCAGTCATGCGGGGGCTGGAACGGGAGCGATACGCCGCCTCCTGTCAGCGCGCCGAATGGGGCGAACAGCTGATCGACTTCTTGTGCGACGAAATCAACCTCGACTGGCTGGAACCGCTGTCCGGCTTTCAATGCCCGACGCAGGAGACCGCCGCCGCCAAGGATTACCGCGACTACGCGGCCATGCGCGGCATGACGCAGCCGCAGGAGGACGAGCGCGAATGGCTGCGGCTGGTGTTTCAAAACGCCACAGGCAGCCGCATTTATCTCTATCTGGTGCCGATCGAAGCGCATGGTCGGGTGGAAAACCGTATCATTCTGCATATTGATTACGGCGGCGCGGAGCAGGAGTCCTATTCGCGGGAACTCTACGCGCATGTCTGTGAGGCGATCGGATGGCAGGAGGACGGCAGCGGCATTGTCAATTACGCCGCCGATCTGGATGAACTGAAAACCAGCGCGGTGCAGCCATACCGAGAGACGGCCAAGGAAATGGAACAGATCAAAAATGACAGCCGTTAGCTGTTAGCTGTTGGCGGTTAGCCGTTAGCTGCTAGCTGTTAGCTGTTGGCCGTTAGCTGTTGGCTAATGGCGAATAATTGGAGAGGAGAAAACAAAAATGAGTGGAGAAGCAAGCGGATTGATTTTAATTCCCGTGGCATTGGCGGCCATGCCGATGCTGCTGGGAGGATTGGCGATTGCGGGCGCGGTGGCGGTCGGCGTGAAAGCGACCACCACTGCCGTGCGGTACGAAAGACAGCAGCGCCGCCGCCGCGAGGAAATCGCGCAGAGCAGCGCGGCCCGCAGCATCGGAGATTTTCGGGGAGAGCTGCGCCGGACGATGGAAGAGCAGAACCGCCTGAACATCCAGACCTCCGATCAGATGATGCGGGAACTTGATCGGCAGCGGGGCGCCATCCGTCAGGCGGCGGAGCAGCAGGACGCGGAGGGCTTTGCCAGATTTGCCGCCAATATGAAAAATGCCCACCGACAGGTGACGCAGAACATGGCCGACGCGCAGAACCGCTTCACCTCGCAATACCGCCGCCGCATGGCCGAGAGCATGGAAACGGTGACATCCGCCGTCAACCGCACTTATGCCGAGGGGATGGAAGAACTGCGGCAGCTCCAAAACGACGCGGCCGCCAAGGAAAACCGCGCCCGTGAAATGGCGGAAACCTATATAGAGGAATTCCGCACGCTGACCGAATCGCTGCGAGGTCAGTTTCAGGGCGAAAAATTCCGTCCCGCGCAGCTCATGACGCTGGAAAGCCAGCTTGAGCAGGCGGTGAGTCTTTATAACAAGGGTCTGTATGAAGCGTGCATCGCCGCCGCCAAGGACGGCGCGGTCAACACGCTGGAGGAAATCTATGAGGCCGACGCGCTGGCGCAGGAATGGGACAATTATTACAAAATGGCGCTCGTCCTGTCGGAAGAGGTCAAGTCCTACATCGAGTCGCAGGCGGTGATTACCGAGGGCGCGAAGGATTACGCGGAAAAAGCCACGGGTCAGACGCTCGAAAGCGAGATCGTGGGCGTGCGGGTGGCGGATTATACCGACAAAAACGCCAAGGGACAGACGCGGTATGATTATCTGCTGCACCGCGCCACGGAGCTGTATGAAGCGCTCCGCCGACCCGACGCGGAGCGGCTGACCACCGAGCAGCTCAAGGAATCGGTGGAATTTCTCAACAATGAACTGTATCCCTCCATCGTCCGCTGTGTCAACAAAGCGGTCATCAACATGAACAACGCTTTTTCCCGACAGAACATCAGCGAAGAGATCATTGATTTCTTTGAGGAACACAATTTTTGGTTTGCGGGCTTTGCCTATGATGACGACAGCCACGACAAAGCGCTGCACATCGGTCTGGAAAACGAGGCGACGGGGGAGGAACTGATTGTCACGCTCGCGCCGGAACTGCTCAACAACGGCGATATACAGACCCGCGTGGATCTCAAACAGACCAAGGGCGATGCGATGAACGAGGAACGTAAGGCGTATTACCGGGAGTGCGTGCAGGAGGTTGTCACAGGAAACCATCCCGGCGCAAAGGTGGAGCTGAAATGCAACGCCGCCACCAGAAACCGGCTCTCGTCCGACACGGAAACCAAGAAGAAGCTCAGACAGTGATTAGCCGTTAACAGATAGAAATGAGAATTTAGCGCAGTAGGAATAAACAAAAAAGAAAAAAGAAGAAATAGCGAAGCGCAATTAGCGAGCGAATGCGAGCGCGGGGTCCAGGGGACTGGTTCCCTGGCGGGTCAAGGGCAGAGCCCTTGCGGGGATG
>CAMHAV010000179.1 GCA_946182865.1 uncultured Clostridia bacterium | reverse complement strand
GGTAATCTTTTTATCGCCGCAACTTGTTGACATTTTTATGTGATGCGAGGTAATAATTATGAACCTAACCAAAAGAAGTAAGACTATATTGACATTAGCCGTCTCGTTGGTTGCGGTAATTGTTGTGTTAATCTGCGTCAGCGCATTTGGTGGCAAAGATAACAATACATCACAGGACCAACAATCTGAATATTTTCGCAATGTCAGCCCTACAGATTCTTACTCCACCGATATATCCGGTCATACGGTGACCGTTAATCAACGAATGGAATTGGATGGATTCGATCAAGATGAAATATATTGTACCGTTAAATCTGTAACACCTTATACCGACTTCAATGAAGCCGGAATTACCCTTTCCGATTTGGATAGTGATGTGGGTATCAGTTATGATATAGGATTGGATTCACAAAATGTGCTTTTTCATCCTGATAAAAATAATCCACACCACAAAAGTCTAAATTACTATGTTGATGAGAAAACCGAAAAGCTGGTAAATCACTGTTATCTTTTGATGATGGATGTTGAGATAACCAACGTCAAAGCCCGCAACGACAACAATTCATGGGCGGACAAAAACGTCTTTACTTTGAACGCTCTCCCTGAGATTATTGTCAAAAGAGACGACGGCGGTTTTGATTTGCCGACTGGAGATGGAGTGGCCTATTTTGATCAAACAGGCAAATGTTCCGTCAATCAGTATCCTTGCTTTGAATTAAAGGTTGGAGAAACCAAGCAATTCACGATAGGGTATTTAGTATATGATAAATCATCTCAGCCTCTTTCTAAAGTCGGTCTTTCGTATGTATGGTCGTATCCGTTTAATGAGAATAATGTATTTTATTGGCTGAATTTTTACCAGTCATAAATCTATTTCAATAGGAGATGGAATAATGTGGAATACAATTAAAACCGAACTTTACAAAAGTATACACAACCGATGGTTTGCCATAGCACTCTTATTGGCATTTATTGTGCAGCTGTTTAGTTTTTTTCCAAATTTGGATTTTGTCAAACAAGCGATGGAATTTGCCGAATCAAATCTGGAACTTATCAGCCCAAATTGGCGTGGCAGCAACGATCAAATGAATATGTATGTGATGTGGCTGAGCGAGGAAGGCTACACGATGGGCTTTACGCTTGCATCTTATATGCTGCCGATACTCGCGGTGCTGCCGTTTGGCTGGTCGATGTTTTCCGAGAAGGAGAAGAATTATTGCGGTAATGTAATCTGCCGCATAGGAAAAGTTAAGTATTATGTCGCAAAATACATTGCCGTTTTCATTTCGGGCAGTCTCCCCATTGCTTTTATGTTAATCAGCAATCTGGTGCTCTGCGCTTTGATTGGGGAACATGGTGCTCCGCTGCCGTATACAATGACAACCAGCGTTGTACATGGCAATGTGGCTTCCGAACTGTATTACACCAAGCCAATGCTTGCCGCAATAATTTGGACGCTGATTTCTTCGCTGTGGGGCGGGGCTTTGGCAGGATTGACTATACCGGCGTCACGTTTTTTCAAAAGAAGCATATTTGTACTTCTTACTCCATTTTTTATTACAGTGCTGGAGGACAACATTTGTACCATTGTACTCAACAAAGGTAAATTCTCATTTATGAATAACATTTTCCTTTGCGGCTCCTACAGTGGAGATATTGTTTTTTCTGAAATTGCAATTTTAATTGCGTTGGGACTTGCAGTCGGTCTGATCGATTACGCAAGAACGGAGGTCTTGTAAGCAATGGTAAGATATGATTTACGAAATTGCGTCCTTAATCGAAACCGATGGCTGCTGCCGGCTTTATTCTGGTTGATAGCCGTATTCTTCATCAGGTTTTATTTAGATTTTCACGATAATCTTACGTTCGGTTCCTGCCTTTTTATCGTGCTGGCTGGCTGCGAACCCGTCGATATCGGGCAAAAAGCCTTTACGCTGCCGGTTTTGTGGATGTTTTTGCAGATGGGGTATATGTTCTTCACAATAGAATATCCGACAAGAGATATGAATATCTTCGGGCAGCAGATGATGATTCGTTCCGGCAGCAAATTACGCTGGCTGCTCAGTAAAATGCTTTGGCTTTTAACGAGCATTGTCATGTATTGGGGAATCGGCTGGCTGCTTATCATGTTGTTCTGTCTGATAAATGGATTGCCTGTTTCGCTGCGTGTTGACGGGGAACTGCCGCCGTCGGTCTTGCCTTCGTGCGATAAATATTCCGAGATTTACAGTGCTTCAGAAATGGTCATACCGCTGATAATTGCGCCGGTTGTCTCATCGCTTACTGTAGCGCTGGTTCAAATGATGTTCGCGATTATGTTGAATGAAATACTTGCCGCTTCTGTCAGCGTTTTTCTGATTGTATGGTCGGCATGTATTAAAACGCCAATTGCTTTTGGAAATTACGCCATGATGGAGCGCTGCAATATATTTTCCACTAAAGGACTGTCATTCGTCAAAGGATTGCCGCTTATGTTTTTTATCGCGGCCTGCGTAATCGCGCTTACGATGATTTTGTTTTCAAAGAAAGATATATTGGAGCCAAAGAAAAACGGTTCGTGAGAGGGGATTACATATGAAAAATATCATACGATATGATTTGTATAATGGAATATTGAAACGCTCTGTGTGGATTCTTTTGCCAATTGTAATTTTTGCCATGATTATGTTTGAAATTTACGCAACAATCAAAGGAATTAAAAATTCGGGAATCAGTATGACGCTGGGCGAAGTTATCGCTTATTTTTGGCATGGTTCAGTACCGGCAGGTTCTTCGCTGGGCGCCACCCATCAACACATTGGATGGCTGCTGATTCAGCTTGGATGCATATGTTTCACAATAGAATATCCTACGAGAGATTTAAATATATTCGGGCAACAGATTATTGTGCGCTGCGGCAGCCGTGTAAAGTGGTGGCTGAGCAAGTGCGTATGGATTGCTTTCAGCGTGATGATTTATTTATTTGCGGGTTTTTTTGTTTTCGCAGTGGAAAGCGCCTTTTTAGGATTAGAAATGTCGCTGGATATTCAACAAAGCAGTATGATGCAGATTCTTATTTTTTGCAATGTGGGTTTTGGACGCTACACAGGATTAAAATCGTTTTTTATTTTGGTAATTATGCCGTATTTGTCCATGCTGGCGCTTAATTTATTCTGTGTTATTGTCAGCCTGATTTGCAATCAAATATTTTCCATGATTACTGGACTGTTTGCGCTTACTATTATCGCGCGTTATATGTCGCCATTAATTGTCACCAATTACTGCATGCTGCAAAGATGTTCTTATTTTTACAGCGACGGCGTCGATTATTCAGTGGGAATTGCCTACCTTATCGGTATTATCGCTGTATTGATGATTATCGGCGCAATGATTATGCTCTATATTGATATTATAGAACCAAAAAAGAACGGAGATGCTTAGCAATGTTATTTTTTAATGATTTGTCCCAATTGCTCAGCAGCAAAACAGAGGCCATATCGGAATGGTTTCATATTTTTAAAAAGACGAAAGCGTTTAAAATCACAGCGGCTTCTTTAGCTTTGGCGATAGCGATTTTATATGGTTTCGGGCTTTACTGCAATCATAAGAGATTGGAAAGATTCGCCCCCGAAAAAAAGGTTTATCATATGGGCGACAGAATTGCCTTTGGCGAGAATTATATGGGCATGTACACGACTGCCAACGGCTATTATGTCACATTTACAGAAGCCTATGCCGTCGATTTTGATGAGTTTGTTTCTGAAAGCGATTTAGACCGCTCTCAGATTATCTCATGGCTTGCGGAAGATTCTACGGCTAAAATAAGTCCCCTGCCTTATTTGATTGTAGTAAACGCTGTATTTGAAAATGAAAGCTGCACGGAAGATTGGGATACGTGTCTTGACAACCGCAACTTTATTTTATATTCAGCGGATTGGTACGGTTATAATTTGATGGAACTTTCTCATTTTTTCAATGAAGAACTTGAAAATTCTTACTTTATTTTCGCGCCTCCCGGAGATGAGGTAAACGTGACGATGGTTTTTGGATTCAGTGAAAAAAGTTTCAGCCGAAAAACATGGGAAAATATCAACAAAAAAGACGTTCGCCTGAATCTGACCTACGGCCCGCAAAAGATTGACGTCAAACTTGATATTGAAAAAAAGAAAGGATAAGAGAGGTTAAGCGCAATGAAAATAATACTTGATCATGTGACAAAAATAATTAAGAAAGCAACCGTCATTGACGGAATCAGCGCAAAATGGACGAGCGGCAAAGTTTACGGCCTTTGCGGATACAACGGCTGCGGCAAAACCATGCTCATGCGGCTTGTGGCGGGCCTGATTCGTCCCACCGAAGGCAGCGTGACAATTGATGGCAAGGAACTCGGCAAGGATATGGATTTTCCTGAAAGCATCGGTCTGATGATTGAGAATCCCGCGTTTCTGGACAATTACACTGCACTTGAAAATCTGAAATTGATCGCAAGTCTGAAGAAAAAAGCGACAGAGCAGGATTGTATCGACGCGCTGAATCGCGTAAATCTTGATTCAAACGATGTGCGAACCTTCAAAAAATTCTCTCTCGGAATGAAGCAGCGTCTCGGCATTGCCGCCGCTATCTTTGAAAAGCCGGATTTGATTTTGCTTGACGAACCCACCAACGCGCTTGACGCGGACGGCACCGAGCTTGCGGCCAAGATTATCCGAGAGGAACGAAATCGCGGCGCGTTAATTATCCTAGCCTGTCATGAGAGAGAATTTTTGGAAAATGCTGCTGATGAGGTCATAAAGATTGAACATGGCAAATTTGTGGAAGATGAAATGAAAACGGAGAATGAATAAAGGGAATTTATTTTAACGATGTTTCCCTCTGTGGCTTCGACTGGTCACACGCTGTAAGTAATTGCCAGTACGACCGCTGCTGCCGCACAGCCGATGCGGAAAAACTGATGATTCTTCAACTCATGCCATTTGCGGCTGATGGTTTCCTCCCATTCCATTAACATCATGCAACCTATCCTTAGGACGCCGCCTGATTTTTCCAAATCATCCTCCGACTGACTACAGTCCACGTTTTCCGCGTTGACTTTAACGATTACAATCGACTTAGGAAGAGCATAAGCCGTATTACCTTTTTCATCTTCTCTCGCCTCAAAAAAAGCATCACCTGATCGCGTTCCAGATCGTAATCCTTGATAAAACCGTCAACGTCTGTCACATAGGAATCATTCACTGTCATGAAAAATTCCGTAGCTTTTCCCATTTCCATGTAATTTTCTCCGAGTTCGATGCGCGTATTCATCGGATACTCCACCGCCTTCGGATAGAAGCTCTCAAAAAAATGATTGTTGCGATAAACGCACACATGATCGACACCTTCCTCACCGCCATGGTGTGTGAAGGCGGAAGCTGTGTGGCGGATTTTGACCCCGAACAGAGCCATGACATGACGCTGGTATATCCCGTTATGGATAATGTGTCCGACTGGAATAAGGCCACAAAGCAGGGGGTATATCTCCATGTCGCCTACGGTCCGACCGTCATTAAAGCCATGCTTGATCTCAGCGAATAATCTTTTATAGACAATGAAAGGACGATTATGATGGATAACAGATTAACCGAAGTATTTGATAACATTTCCTACGAATCCGCGGAGGAAATTGCAAAGAAGTACGAAGCCGCGGTACAAAATGTGGGCGGAGACTTTCAAACCAGAGTATACATTAGAGTTATGTCTATGATAAATGAGAATATCGGAAAGCCAAGCGTTAATCCACAATCATAAAAAGGCCACCGAAAGCAAAGG
>CAMHAV010000178.1 GCA_946182865.1 uncultured Clostridia bacterium | reverse complement strand
CCAATTTGCCGTAAAACCTTGAGTTTTATGACCCGTGTGCAAGTCGGGATTTTTTGGGAAAAAATTTTCGGGGAAAATGTAAAATACACTTGACATCTTAAAGCAGGTGTGCTATTCTATAAACGTAAAGTGAACTTTACAAAAAAGCGCGGCGCTTATTTTTTTACATTGCAATGTCAAATCAACTTTACATCATTCAAAGAAAGGGCGGGATAAGAAAACCTTGAAGAATCACTTGGAAACCATGCGCAAGGCGCGGAATATCAGCCAGGAAGAACTGGCGGGAGCGCTGGAGGTATCGCGGCAGACTATCATATCGCTGGAGAAGGGGCGGTATAATCCTTCCATCACACTGGCGTTCAAATTAGCGCGGTATTTTGGCGTAACCATTGAGGACATTTTTATTTACGAAGAAGACTGATACATAATCAGAAAAAGGAGTTTGATTTTTTATGAAGAACAGCAAGACAAAATATGTGTGTTTTATTGTGATCGGCGTGGTGATGGTGATCGGCGCGCTGGCCGCTTACCGTTTTGACATCGTGGCGCTGGGAGGCGGACTGATGGGAGGCGGCGTTGTGCTGCTGATGAGGGCCATATCCGCGCTGAACAATCCCAAAGCCGCGCAGGAGGCTGCCATCGAAGAAAAAGACGAGCGTAACGTCGCCATTTTGCACAGGGCCTACTATATCTCATCAGTGGTCACGATGGTGATGTTGGCCGTCGCAACGGTGGTGTTCGCGCAGATGGGTCATCTCGCAGTGGCGCTGTGCTTCGTTGGGATTTTATTTGTGCAGCTTTTGTCCATGTCGGTCGCCAAAGCGGTACTCAATCGCAAAATGTGACGGATGGCAGAAAGAGGAAACACCATTTACCGCCCTATACGGCCTTTTACGATGAGGTGCGAAAGGAAAAAGAAAAAAACGCACAAAAAATCGCAAAAAACTATTGCAAATCCGGCGCAGCCGTGGTAAAATATAACGGTATGTATGGGGAACGGTGTTTCCCGTAAAGCAGCGGCGATGGAGGTGTAACGGTATATGTTAAGTGTTTCCGAATGGATCATCAGCATTGTGCTCATGATTGTTTCTGTGATTATCATCATCATGGTATTGTTCCAGCAGACGGATGACGACGGATTGTCCGGCGCGATCGGCGGTTCTTCCTCCGCCTATGATTCCTACCTCGGCAAGAACGAGGGCAGAACGACCAACGCAAAGCTCGCGAAATTCACCAAGATTCTGGCGACGGTGTTCTTTGTGTTTGTCATGGTGCTGGATATTATTACTCTGATTGACTGATTGGTTTCCCGGCACAGAAGCATAGCGAATGATGAGAAAATATGCGAAGCAGGCTGTCCTGTTTCGCATATTTTTTTAGAAAGTGACTAATAAAAATGAAAACAGGAGGAATTATAGTGCCATTAACAGAGCAGCAGGAATATATCAGAGACCGTCTGTGCGAAAAGAGCAAAACGGTCAAGGCGGAAAAATTTGCCAAAGAGATCGGCGTGACCGATATGACGGCGTTCGTCAAAGATTTGAATGCGCTGGAACGGGCGGGGGAGATCATCCTCTCTAAAAAAGGCGGCATCACCAGCGTGGCGGGAGCGGGGCTGGTCAAGGGAAAGATTGTCTCCGCGTCGCGGCATTTTGCCTTTATGCACCCCGACGACGGGGGAGAGGACGTGTATATCGCCATCGAGAACAATATCGGCGCGCTGCCGGGCGACCGCGTGATTATTTCCAAATACGCGGACGAAAAGGGCTTTTTCGGCAAGGTGCGCTCCATTTGTGAATACGGAGACAGAACGGTGGTCGGCACGGTCAAAAAATTCCGCGGCAAGTGGGAATTGCATCCCGACGCGATGTACCGCGTGCCGATCGAGCTGGAGAAGAATAAAATCGGCGCGCAGGAGGGCGACAAGATTCAGGCCAAGGTCAGATTTTCCAAGGACGGCAGAAAGATGACCTGTTCGGCGGTCAAGCTCTATGGCGAAGCGGAAAGCGCGCGGGTCTGTGCCGATGCGATTATCGACGCGCTGGGGATTCCCACGGTATTTCCGGAGGAAGTGCTGGCGAGTGCCAAGGAAATCAACGCGGGCGGCGTAACAGCTGAGGATATAAACGGACGGGAGGATTTGCGGCAACTGCCGATCTTCACCATCGACGGCGCGGACGCGAAGGATCTGGACGACGCGATCTGTGTCAGACGCGTGGGGGACGGCTTTGAACTGTCGGTGCATATCGCGGATGTGTCCCATTACGTCAAAGGCGGCAGTCCGCTCGACATCGAGGCGCTTGACCGCGGCACGTCGGTGTATTTTGCCGACCGCGTGATTCCGATGTACCCCGAAGCCATTTCCAACGGCATCTGTTCGCTCAACGCGCACACGGACAAGCTGTGTTTTTCCGCGTTCATGGAGTTTGACGGCAAGGGACAAATGCGGCATTACCGCTTTGCCAAGACGGTGATTGATTCCAAGGTGCGGGGCGTTTACAGTGAGGTCAACGCGATTCTGGACGGCACCGCGTCGGATGAAATCAACGAAAAATATGCCTGCGTGCGCGAAACGATTGCCGACGCGTATGAGCTGTACCGAATTCTCGGCAAAACCGCGTCGGAGCGGGGAAGCATCCGCTTCAGTTCGACGGAATCGCGGTTTGAACTGGATGAGAACGGCGTGTGCTGCGGCATTTTTGAGCGCGAATCGGGCGAAGCGGAGCGCATGATCGAGCAATTCATGATCGCAGCGAATGTCGCGGCCGCCAAGCTGGCCAAACGGGCGCAGCTTCCGTTTGTCTACCGCGTGCATGAATCGCCCGACCCGGAGGCACTCGAACGGGTGGCGAAGCTGCTGCGCGTGCTGGGGGTTCATACTTCCGCGCTGAATGGCGACCCATCGCCCGCCGAGGTGGACTCCGTGCTGGCGGAAGTGAAGGACTCGCCGTTTGAGGAAATTGTTTCCAATGTGCTGCTGCGGGCGATGGCAAAGGCGCGGTACGACAGCAATCCGCTGGGACATTTCGGACTGGCGCTGGAGGATTACTGTCATTTTACGTCCCCTATTCGCCGCTATCCCGACAGCTTCATTCATCGCGTGCTGTCGGCGTATGTCAGCGGAGAGGGACACGGTGCGCTTGTCAAGAGATACTATGGCAGGGCGATGGACGCGGCGGAGCGTTCTTCCGAATGCGAGGTGCGCGCTGTCACCGCCGAGCGCCGAAGTGAGGACTGCTATATGGCGGAGTATATGGCAAAATTTGTCGGGCAGGAATTTGACGGCACCATCAGTCATGTGTTCGAGGGAGGATTTTTCGTCCGTCTGGCCAACAGCGCGGAAGGCATGGTGCATTTTGACGATCTGCCCTATGACGAGTACGAATATGACGGACTGGCCACTCTCAAAGGTTCGCTCGGCGGAAAAAGCTACCGCGTAGGCGACCCTATCCGCATCAAAGTGGCGGCGGCGCGTATTGCCACAGGCAAGGTGTCCTTTGCGCTGGCAGGCGACGATAACACAGAACAGTATTAATTTAATGCGTAATTGCAATGTCAAGTTTGTAAAGTCAAAGTTGAGAGAGTAAACCACGAAGCAATGTAGCGTTTGCAGGAAAGGGGTTCCGTTATGTTGGATAAAAAAGTCAGTATCAACAAACTGATCCGGGATACCTTCCAACCCATCGCCAAAAAGCGCAAGGCAAAAAGCACCCTGTTCGGTCTGTATCAAAAAAAAGACCCCTATTACTGGTATATTTATCATCACAGCCAAAGCGAACAATACCAAGTGCAGATTAAAGTGAAACTCTGGCGCTACGATGAAATGATCGACTCGATTGTGCATCCGGACAATCCCGTGCGCTTTACAGACATCATGCGGCATGAATGCGTCAGCGCGATGCCGTTTCATTTGATTGCGGAAAGAGAATATGATTTTCCTTGCGGGGCGAAAGCAGACAATCTGCGCGAATTGGCAGAGGAAGCGGATTTTGTGCCATGGTGCGAAAGCATTTTCAACGACTGCATGGAGATTCTGGACGGCTTCATCAGCGATGTGGAGCAGCATTACGGCGGATTGGGCGAATACCTGATTGCCCACGCGGAGGAAGACCCACATCTGGCGGTGTTCGCCTGTTTAGACCGGAAGGATTACGAGGGCGCGCTGAAAACGCTTGCCTTCATGGAGGAGCATCATCTCACATACAACCGCTGCTACGGCGCCTATACCCGTGATTTGCGGGATGTTCTGAAAGATTACTGTACCATCACGCGGCGGGGCGATATCTGGACAAGCAAGCAGGTTGTGGGGCATACGGCGGAATCATAGAGCAAGGAGTTTTTTGACAAAATGGAAAAATCTGAAATGATGGAACAAATACGAAAAATAGAAACCGCGCTTTCGGTGGAACTGCCGGAGGTGGTGGTGCGTTATCTCTTGCAGAGGGAAATAAAGTGTGAATACCTTGATTATCTCGACAGCGCAGACGAATTGATCGAGTGCCATCTGACAGACGAGGTAGGCATATATGCCCCCGGCTATGTGATGATCGGCTCGGATGGGGGAGACCTGCGTTATCTGATGAAATCGGGCGCGGGGGAGACGATGGTGTATTCCGCCGATGTAGGGGATATGAATCCCGAAAATTTTGAGCGGATGGGCACCTTTGACGAATGCCTCGCGCAGGGATTTGAATTTGAGGATTGAATGATATCGGGAAATGACTTCTCTTGCACAATGAAAAAGCCGCTGCGAATGTAACCCAACATTCACAGCGGTTTTTGTTCTGCCGCTTGCCTATCACACCGAAGCGATCGCGGCAAATTCCTTGATTTCGTCCAGGGAAAGATCGGTGTATGCGGCGATTTCCTCCAGCGTGAGCTTTCCGTCTATCAGCATACGAAACGCCTTCTTGATAGCGGATTCTCTGCGTATGGCGTTTTCTCTTTCCTCGGCTTTTCCCTGCTCGATGCCCTGCTCGATGCCCTGCTCGATGCCCTGCTCGATGCCTTCTTGCTTGATTTCTTCAAAAATTTTGCACATACCTTTGACCCCCTCTGTGTCTTCTTTAAAATATCTCGTTTTCTGTGCCAGAATGGAATAATGCATATCGTTCGGGTCGGAGCAGCATAAATCGTGCATGAGTCGGCCAAAGCGGGACTGGTCACGGTAGGAGGCGTTGGCGTAAATAATATGTGACCCGTCTCCAAAGTCGGCGCCCGTTTCCTTGATAACCCTCTCGATATGGTAGATCGGCTTGTCGTTTCCTATTACGTCGTTTTCTGTGATGAACACGTCCAGAATGACAGAATGTCCTTCCAGGTTTTTGATAGAATGCTGTGCCGTTGCGTTGATGACTTTCAGATCATCCCGCTCCAGCAGAATACGGAGTAAAAACTGTGTGCATTCTGTATCATTGTTAAAACAGACATTGAAAAAATCGTCGTCCAATAAACGAAGCCGTTTGATTCGTTCCAGATTTTTTTGGTAATCCGCGTAATCCGTGTAATCGGCTGCATTGTCTTTCCCGTCTTGCGCCAACAATATCGCCCCCTCTTCCAAGCTTATTATAACACAAATGCTTTGCATTTGCAATAGTTACAAAAACAGATTGATTTCAGACGGAGATCAACTTGAGCATTCCGGGTCATGTTCCTCCCCAAAAATGACAATGCCCTTGATTTTTCTCCTTTATTCAAAGACCGAAAAACGCTGCGAATCATGAAACAATCTTTGATTCACAGCGTTTTTTCTGTCCTTTTCACTTATCTAAAATGATAAAAATAATAAAAAAACTTCACGTTC
>CAMHAV010000177.1 GCA_946182865.1 uncultured Clostridia bacterium | reverse complement strand
GTCTGGTACTTGTGACAATGATGTTTGTTCACATTCCGGGCAAAACCGTCTGGGCTGCTGCCTCCGACGGATTGCAGCAGGCACTCACCGCTGATCCTACCGGTCAGAGCGACGGTTACTCGACTGTCCTCTATGACAACACCAACGGACTTCCCACGTCAGAATCCAATGCGCTTGCCCAGACCTCGGACGGGTTTCTCTGGATCGGCAGCTACAGCGGACTGATTCGTTACGACGGCAATACTTTTGAACGTATTGATTCTACTACCGGTGTGGGCAGCGTGGTGAGTCTCTTTGTAGACAGCAAAGACCGTCTTTGGATCGGCACGAACGACAGCGGTGTTGCCGTGATGGAAAAGGATTCTTTCCGATTCTATACTAAGGCGGACGGCCTGCGTTCCTCCTCCATCCGTGCCATCATGGAGGCTCCCGACGGCAATATATATATCGGTTCTACACAAGGCATTGCCATCATCGACACCGATATGCATTTGTCCCTCGTCAATGACGGGCAGCTCAATGATGAATATATCCGTCAGTTCAGACTGGGCAGTGACGGTTTGATTTATGGCGTCACCAACAGCGGAGCGGTTTTCACCATGAAGGACGGAAAGCTGACCAGTTTTTACGACAGCAATAAAATGGGTATTCTGAATATCCGCACGATCTTGCCGGATGTAAATCAACCGGGATATGTTTACATCGGTACGGCACAGTCCGAAGCTTATTACGGCAAGCTGCAAAACGGTCTGACAAATATCAAAGCCTATGATATTTCTCCGCTTGATTATGTCAATTCAATTGACCGGGTGGAAAATCAGATCTGGATCAGCGCCGATAACGGCATGGGCTTTATTAAAAACGGTGTTGCGACCAAGCTGGAAAATCTGCCGGTGAACAGTTCGGCAGAAGGCGTGATGGCGGATTATCAGGGCAATCTTTGGGTCGCTTCCTCCAAACAGGGTGTGATGAAGATTGTTTCCAATCAATTCACTGATGTTTTCCAGCGCTATGATCTGCCTTCCCAAGTCATTAACAGCACTTGCAAGTATAATGATTTGCTTCTGATTGGCGGCAAGAATGACGGTCTGACAGTGGTTAATAAAAAAGGAACAGTGGAAAGTCTCCCGATTGAGAAGGCGTCTACTGCATCGGGGGAAACCATTGAAGCCACCGATCTGATTGAAATGCTGTCAGGGTGCCGCATCCGATCTATCATCCGTGACAGCAAAAACCGTGTCTGGATCAGTACTTACGGCGAAAATGCGCTGCTTCGCTATGATGACGGCGTTGTAACCCGTTTCGGCGTGGAAGAGGGTCTGCCTTCCAATCGCGTGCGAACCATCTATGAACGACAGAACGGCAGTTTCATGGTGGCTTGTTCAGGCGGTCTGGCACTGATTGAAAATGACGCTGTCACAACGGTCTACGATGAATCCAGCGGCATCAACAATACCGAGATTCTCACCGCTATCGAAACCAAAAACAAGAATATGATCATCGGCACGAACGGCGACGGCATCTATTTCCTCAAGGACGGAAAAGCTTCCCATGTCGGCATTGACGCCGGACTTTCCAGCGAGGTTGTCATGCGGTTAAAGGAAGATCCCTCGAGAGGCGTTGTCTGGATAGTCACCAGTAATTCCATTGCATATATGAATGAAATCGGACAAGTGACCACTGTCAAACAGTTCCCCTACTCCAATAACTTTGATCTCTATCAAAACAGCAAGGGTGAGATGTGGATTCTCAGCAGCAACGGCATCTATGTGGTATCTGCGGACGATATGATAGCCAACGGTGAAATCAATCCGCTCTTTTATGGCAGAGACAACGGACTTTCCGCCATTGCCACTGCCAATTCTTACAGCGATCTTACCGAAAGCGGCGATTTGTATATCGCCGGAACCACAGGCGTGACGAAAGTCAACATAGAGGGTCCCTATCAAAGCGTCAGCAACGTGAAAATGGCCGTGCCGTATGTCGAGGTTGACGGTACAAAAATCTATCCTGACGAGGACGGAACCTTCACCATTCCCTCTGACACCAAAAAAATGCAGATTTACAGCTATGTTTTCAATTATTCTCTGATGAATCCCCAAGTGACCTATCACCTTGACGGATTTGAAAACCATACTACCACCATCAAACGCAGCGAGCTTGTTCCCATCGACTATACGAATCTCGACGGCGGCGAATATCATTTTGTCATGGAGATTCAAGACGAACAGGAAAATGACAACAAAGTGCTGACCGTGAAGATTGTCAAGGAAAAGGCACTGTATGAGCTTTTGTGGTTCCGGATTGTGTGTCTGGTGGGTGCGATTCTGATTGTCAGCGGAATTGTCACGCTTTACATCCGGCATAAAATCAAGGTGTTCCTCAAAAAGGAGAAAGAGCAGAAGCAGTTGATTCGTGAAATCGTGGAGGCCTTTGCCAAAGTCATTGATATGAAGGACGCTTATACCAACGGCCATTCCTCCCGTGTAGCACAGTATACTGTTATGCTTGCAAGAGAATTGGGCTATGATGAGGAAACCGTCGAGCAATATTACAACATCGCGCTGCTGCACGACATCGGCAAGGTTGGCATTCCGCCGGAAGTGCTGAATAAGCCCGGCAAGCTGACAGACGAGGAATTTGCCATTATCAAATCACACGCTAAACTCGGTTACGAAACCCTCAAAGGCATCAGCATTATGCCTGAACTTGCCATTGGCGCGGGAGCGCATCATGAACGTCCCGACGGTAAGGGTTATCCCAACGGACTCAAAGGCGATGAAATCCCGCGTGTCGCGCAGATTATTGCCATTGCCGATACTTTCGACGCGATGTATTCCACCCGACCCTACCGCAAACGCATGAATTTTGAAAAGGCGGTTTCCATTATCAAGAGTGTCCGCGGCACACAGTTGACTGCCGATGTGGTGGACGCGTTCCTCCGGTTGGTGGACAAGGGAGAATTCCGTGCGCCGGATGATACAGGCGGCGGAACTACAGAGGATATCGACAACATTCACAAGAAATTTGATGCGGAAGAAAAAAAAGCTGCGTCTGCAAAACCAGTGCAGGAGTCTTCCGGAACTGTGCAGGAATCTCCCAAAGCAACGCAGGAGCCACCAAAAGCAGCGCAGGAAACGCAAAGAATGACATTCAATACTCCCAAAATCAAATCCCCATCTGGGAAAGACGCATGGCCGGACGCGTATTCCGACAGCAATCGCGCGAGAAACTTTACCTTCCGTCGGGAATATCAGGACAATGATAAACGAGAGTGAGGAAAGCCGCTTTATTCGCATTGGGTAAGAATAAAAGAAAAGGAGCTGCCACATGAGAGAAAAAAACAGTGAAACAGCTCCTTTTGTGTGTTCATTATTCAAAATAATTTCACTTACCAATCCGATCACAGGCTTGGTTTTATCCGATTTGTCCTGAGAGCCTGTTCAGTATCTTCTTAAAATGACAAGAATAAAAGCGAGAGAGAACATTTGAAAAGAGTTTTGAAGAAATCGTTCAGCGCTCTTCCAAAGTTTACGATGTATATTTAACTAGCCGAAAGAGCGTTCTGCAATCCAGCGTTTTGGAAGAATGGCAAAGGTATGTAATTCATTGCGTTTAACAACCTCAACTTCTGCGTTTGATAGTTCTTTTATTGTATCAGCAAAATTTTGACCTTTGTAACCTCCATCAACAAGAACTTTTTTGATTTTGGCGCTCCATGTGCAACCCTCTTTCAGTAAATACAACTTTTTTTCACCGCCGTCAAGCACGCTGATCATTTTGGGAGCGCTGGTTCTCTCGCTGCTTTCCGCTTGCTTTTTCTGCTGCTCATCAAGGGAACTGGGTATTTTCAACCGTCTTGTCACCATCGGCTATCATTTTGTGCCTATACCGGGGGCAATGGGGGGCCGATATTCTGATGATAGACGCCTTTTCGGAAATTGTCGGCAGCGACGGAGCGATTTCACTGGAAATGCTCGAACGGCGAGAAAAATGGCGATAAGTGATGTTTTAGATGAAAAAAGTGAGGTAGTTAGAAGATGAGTAAGAAGATTATTGCAATGATAGCAGAGACGATTCCGTTGGTATCAGCAGTAGGGTCGTATCTATTGATTGTGTCAAAATTTGACTCGGATCTGATCAGGCAGGTAATATCAATTTCTTTTCTATTAGCCTTTTTAGGTTTTGCATTTTTCTTTATCGGTCGCAAGCTTGCCGCAGAAGACAGGGCGGTGCGAATTTTAGGCCTGTTTGACTGGCTTGCAACGCTATATGTCATTGTTATTTATATTATTGCTATTTTCGGTTTTGGATTATAAGGCTGACATGGTTTAGAAATCCACCCCCACACCACCCGGTATCACACGCATACAGCGTCGTTTTTTGAAAAAAAGATCGCGCTTTTTTGTTCCACCTTTTCAATGATAGGAGGAATGATCATTGATGCTGTTTGGTTAATGCAAACACAATCCGAAGGTATTCATCATGAAATCCGCCGCCATTCTCCATGATGCAATCTGCATTTTTGCTTTGAAATCTGCTATTGCGTTGCCATGGGCAGCTTCGGTAGGGTTTGTACTCAATTTTCACCATTCTCTTATCGGCTTTGTCCACTGAACTTGATATAAAGACAAAATGCATAAAGCACAAAACCACTCAGGCAAAGCTGGCTGCGTAAGTAGGTACTTCCGCACCATATGTGAGCAAGATCGTGAACGGCAAGGAACAACTTGTGAATATGACAGACTTTTTACTTCTATATTTGACGATGCCGATATAATGAGTGATTACAAAGCAACCTTCATTTGCAGCTCCGAGTATTCAGCGGAAGGTTAATGAATACTGTTTTAGACTAACTTTCGATTGCTTTTTTTATTGATTGCTGTTATAATATAAACAGCCCACTATTAGGAGGATAATCATGAAAAAGATAGTATCAGTTTTATTAGTTTGCATTATGGCAGCGTCTTCTTTGTCCGCCTGTTCCTCTCAGCAGGAAAGAAACAGAGAAACGATCTATCAGGTGGCGCTGCTGCAATCACTGACGCAGGGCTACTATGACGGAATCGTAAAGGTGAGCGAACTGAAACAGCACGGCGATACCGGCATAGGTACCTTCGAGGGTGTCAACGGGGAGATGATCGTGCTGGACGGTAAGGTCTACCAGGCGCTCGGAGACGGCAGCGTCAAAGAAGCGGATGATGACGAAACCGTGCCGTTTTCCAATGTAACTTTCTTTGATAACGATGTTTCCGTGACCTTATCAAAAGCTGATAATCTTGACTCGCTGAAAGCACAGTTGAGTCAAACGGTTGAAGAAAAAGGCAAAAATCTGTTTTATATGGTAAAGGTCAGCGGGGAATTCCAAAAGATGTATGTGCGAAGTGAACTGAAACAGGAAAAGCCCTATAAATCACTTGACCAGGCACTTGCCACCGACCAGAGAGAGTTTCATTACGAGAATATCAAAGGGACGGTCGTTGCGCTCTATTGCCCCGATTATATGGGCGGTCTGAACACCCCGGGCTGGCATTTCCACTTTATCTCCGATGACAGAACCAAGGGAGGACATGTCCTCGATTTGTCGTTTGAAACTGCCGAAGCAGCCTTCGATCTGACCGAAAGTTTTGATCTGTATCTTTCGGACAACAAGGATTTCCAGAGTATGGAGCTTTCAAAGGATGTCAGCGACGCAATCAAAAAGGTGGAAACAAACGAGTAGGAGAGTAAGCCTTCTGAGTTTAAAACCCAGCAAAGGCAAAAGTAAGCCCTGTGCGGTAAGGTACGTCAGCAGGCTCTTAGAAAAAATCAATTTGCTTAGCCGAAAACCAGATTTTACCGATATATTTTTACGCATCTGA
>CAMHAV010000176.1 GCA_946182865.1 uncultured Clostridia bacterium | reverse complement strand
CCGACAAAGATATAGCCTTCCGGTGCGGTGGCGGGGTCTGCGACGGTAATCGGGTTGCCCGGTTCCTTGCCGGTGACGTCGGAGGGCAATTCGCTTGCTCCGGCGGGAACGGTGCCGTCATACTGATAATGCACCGGTTCCACCGCTTCCCACATAGCCACGGCTGTAGCAGTGCGGCTGCTGTCAAAGAGCGCTTCGGGAACCGTGCCGTCAAATTCCGCCGCATCGAATTGATCGGCTTCATACCTCTTGGTCTTGGTATCGTCGTCGGTGTTGGTGATGAGCCAGCCTTTGAAGGTATAGCCTTCCGCTTGCAGCTTGGCTGTGCTGACGGTGACATTGTTGGCTCTGAGTTCCGCCAGCGTGATAGTATCATTTGTCGCGGGCAGTGCGGGAGAAGAAGCACTCAGTTCGGATACGATGCCCTTGTCGTATTGCAGGGTATAATAATCGGTATCCCAGATTGCCTTATATGTCACATTGTCCTTGACTTCAATGGAGCCTGTCGTGGCATAACCTGTCGGGGAAACCAGTTCCCATCCTGCAAAGGTGTGTCCGTAATGAAGGAACGCGCCTTCGCCTGTGTTGTCCCAGATTTCGTGCGTATTGCCGTAGTAAATCTTATCGTCTCCCGCGCCGAATACCTTATCGGGCTGCGTGCTGCCCTCAAATCCGGGCTGATAGGTGACGGTGTACTCGTTATCGGTGTAGGCCGCCTGGAAGACAACGTCGTTATCCGGCATGGTGAACTGTCTGTCATGGATTTCGCTTGCGGCAATACCGCTGACCAGCTTCCATTCGGCCGCCTTGGTCTTGCCCGCAATGTCAGGCATCAGGGAGGCCGGCGCCATTTCGACGGTGGTGCCGAAGTCGTGCGGCGTGGATTTTAACGCGTCGGGCGAGGTAAACTGCGCGCCGTCAACATCGAGGTAAATGACGCTCGGCGTGTGCGCCGTGAAGTAGGCGGTCAGTGCCACATTCTCGCCGGGCATGGTAAAGTCGCTGTTGTACGGACTCCATCCGCTGAAATCGTAACCGTCCACATGGAGTCCCTTGTTGAGCAGTGTCACAGACTCACCCTCATAGTAGGTGTTGCTGTCCTGCACGAGCGTGTACTCACTCGCGGCGGGTGTGGTGCTTGTGATGATATAAGTGACACTGTATTTCGGATTCTCGGTAAATTTACCTGTGATCACCACGTTTTCTTTGGGCATGGTGAACTTGCCGTCCGCGCCGATGCTTACGTTGTCGCCGCTGGTTTTGCCCTTGGCGGAAACCCACTCGAAGGTATATTTCACGGAATCGTAATCGGCGGGAGAAGCCGGGTCGGCAACACGGCTGACGTTTGCGCTCTCACTGTACCATGCGGTATCAGCGGGAGCATAGGTGACGTCGCTCGGCTTGTCTGTAATCACATACTCCACCTGATAAAGCGGGGTATAGCTTGCTTTCAGTACGACCTGCCCGGCGGGCATGGTGAACTGTCTGCTGCTGTCGAAGCTGCTGATGCCTTCGACCGGCACCCAGTCCGCTTTCTCATAGCCTGTTGCCGCTGCGGGCATTTCGCTGGCTGCCTTTACGGTGACGGTTGAAGCATAGGATTCTGTGGTTCTCGACAATTCATTGCCGTCCTTATCCTGATAGATCACGGGGTAGCTGTTAATGGTGAATGAGCCTTTGATGACCACATTCTTGCCGGGCATGGTGAAGGTCGTGCCGCTCAGGTCAGATACCTGTTCGCTGCTCCAGCCGGAGAAGGTGTAGCCCGTCGCGCTGATATCCTTGTTGAGCATCGTCACACTGTCGCCCTTATGGAATTTGCCGCTGTGCTGCTGGGGCGTCACACCTGCGGGAGTCGTACCCTCGATCTGATAGGTCACGGTGTAATCGATGGCCTTGAATTCACCCGCGAAATTCACTTCCTGATCGGGCATGGTGAAGGTGCCGCCGTTGACGGTGACATCATTGGTCGTCCAGCCCTCAAAGGTGTATTTTTGGCTGTCATAGTCGGTACCCGCCGCAGGAATCGGCTTCACATCCACTGTTTCATGATAGGAATGGTTGGTTGTCGCGGGCGCGGTATAGGTGATGTCGGTCGCGCCGTCCGGTTTGGTGACGGTGTACTTGACGGGGTTGTTGTTAAGTTCCCACTGGGCGGTCACGGTGGCCTCAAAGCGCTTGGTGGTGTCGTTCAATGCAAACTTGCTGAGCGCGATTTTCTTGCTTGTGCTCAGATCGTCGCCGCCGTTCTTCCAGCCCTTGAAGGTATAGCCCGTCTTGGTCGGGTCGGTGGCCACCAGCGACGCGAAATTGTAAGAACCCTCGCTGATGGATGAATCATCTGCGCCAAAATCCTTAGAAGCAGGTATCGTGGATGAGGTGCCGCCGTCCAGATCGAATTTCAGCGTGTAGAGCTTATCCCACTGGGCGTACAGATCCACATTGGCGGTAATGCCGCTGATCGTGCTGCCCGCCGCGTAGGATGTGCCGCTGCCGTCCGCCGCCGTATTCCAGCCGGAGAATTCGTAGCCGTCGCGGGTATAGCCGAGATTTGTGTCGGTGTTGGCCAGCACGGTGTGGGAAGCGCCGTGTTCGACGGACTCGCTGAATTCGTCGCCCGTGCCCTCATTGGGGTGGTAGGTCACGGTATAGGTGTTTTTCTCCCACTGGGCGGTGGCCACAATGGTGCGGTCGTCATCGTCCGGGAAGTCATCTTCATTCAGCACCTTGCTGACATTGCTGTCATTCAGCTCCGCGACCGTATAGATCTTGGAAATACCCTCCGCCTTTTCAACATTCCAGCCTGTGAACGTATAGCCCTCGTCGGTGGGCTGTACTGTGCTGACAGTGACATGGGAAGTCGGATGCACGTCTCCGTAAAGGAAACACTGCACATGGCTCGACGTATCCTCCGTGCCGTCGGTGTTGCGTCCGACCGGCATGTTGGACGCGCCTTCATGCCCTGTCCCCGGCCGATATTCCACACGGTAAGTCCAGCTGTTCCACTTGGCATAGACATACACCGTGTCGCCGTTGATAATGTCGCTGCCCTTCTGTTCACTCGCCTGCTCATAGGTCACGGCGGTCACGGGGCTGCCGGTGCAGCCGGCGTCGAGGTACCAGCCGCCGAAGCGGTAGCCCGTGCGGGTGGGTATCTCCGTAGAAAGCGTATAGCCGCCCGCCACCTTGAAAGAATCCGGCGACAGATCGGTCACCGGATTCTGTTCGGGCATGTTCCCAACTTCATCGGTGGTATTGGCTTCATATTGCAGGCTGACGCTGGGGGTTCCCCACTTGGCGTAGAGCGTGACGGTGTCGCCCGCATTCAGTTCGCTGCCCTTCTGCGCCACCGCCTGCGCGTAGGTCACGGCGGTCACGGGGCTGCCGGTGCCGGCGCTGTCAAGGTACCAGCCGAGGAAGCCGACGCCGTCGGTACGGGTCGGAACCTGTGTGGAAAGCGCATAGCCGCCCGCCGCGTTCAACTCGTTGTAATACACCGCATCCACGTCGGCGGGCATATTGTTCACCGTGGCGTCCGTGTTGTCGTCATAGGCCAGACGGAACGCGTCCCAATCCCACTGCGCGTAGAGCGTTACCTCGCCGCCCAGATCAGAGAAGCAAAAAGAGGAATCACCATAGTTCGAATAATAATCATAATTGTTTCCCGTGCCGTCCGCCTTGGTATTCCAGCACCTGAACGTCGCGCGCGCGGGAGGCGTGAAGGTATCACCCTCCCTGACATCGACAGAATCTCTGAGGTCACGGGTGTCTACCACATCAGGCTGAGTGGCGCCCGTATAATTGGGCTTGTAGGTCACGGTACCCAGCCAGATCGCGTAGACAGTGTACTCCTCCTGAGTTATGTCATCTATATTAATTTTCTGAACCGGCGAACCGTAATAGGATTCCTCTTGCCAGCCCCCAAAACGGTCGCTTTCCGCGGTTGTGGTGCGGGTGGGGAAGGTGTACTCGTAGTAAAAATAATCCGTTCCTTCAGAATCATCATGACAGTCAAACACCGGAGTGCAATCCGACAGCCGGAAGGTCTGTGTCGGCGCTTCCTCGTCTGCGCTGTTTTTCGGCACGGTCGGTATGACCGACCCTAAATCATACGCGCCATTATGACCGGTTGAATCATCCTGATAATTGGTATCATAGGTCAGCGTGTAAACCGTATTCGGCGGGGTGAGGATGCCCTTCAGAACCACGTTGCAGTTTGGCATGGTGAAGGACGTCACCTTGCCGTCTCCGTCTGTCACGATACCGGTGATATCGGCCAGCGTTGTACCGGAGGGAAGCGACGACGTGTCAATTTCCCAGCCTTCAAATGTCCAGCCGCCGATATTCAGTTTGTCCTTGACGGTCACGGTGTCTCCCGGCGTGTGAATATTGGGCTGATACTCGCTCCGCAGCGGGAATGTGTGTGTTACGTCATTACTGTCCGTGTATTCCGCCACATAGCTGACTGTCTTGCCCACTTTGGGCTGCACCGTGAAGGTGTAGAGGAAAAGTCCCGTCGAGGGATCGAACTCGAATATGCCCTGCGCGTTATTATACACGTCAGCGTCATCATAGCCGCTTCTGCCGCTCAGCGACTTCAGCAGTTCTTCCACCGTGACGTTGACCGTCGCATTGCCGCTGATCGGCCAGAAAATGTCGCTGTCCTCGTTCGTGAGCTGCCACGCGTCGATCATCTGGTAGTCGGTTCCGTTGGCGGAGTACATCGGCGCTTTGTTGGCATCCGATGTGCCGGACAGCTTGACCGTGCGGTCGAACAGACCGTCGTTGGCATAAATATAAGGCGAGCCCTGATCAATAAACGTAGAAATGCCGCCGTAGTTGGTACTGATGATGTCGGCCCGGCCGTCGCCGTCCCCGACGGGATTCTCCAGCGCATATTCATGATCAGAGGAGACGTATCCGCTGTTGGCCGCATACTGTACATGCGCATAATTATCCTTCAGCGGGGACATGTCGTAATGGACTTTCACGCCCATCTTCGCGCTGAGACCGCCGGAAGAACCAATGCCTTTGATCGTGAGCAGGTTACCAGCCGTGTTGTCATGAAATTCAAAACTTCCCGAATCGGCAGTAATATGCATAAAGCCGAGCGTATCGTAATCATTACCATCCACCGGACCTGCCGGCTGTGTAAAAGTGCTGATCACGTTGCCGTCTTCGTTCTTTACCTTGCCGGTTACGGTAAAGGTCCTTTCGTTTACAACCTCGGTCCATGTGGAATAGGACTGATAGATCTTGGATACCGTCTGCGACCGAAGGAGCTTTGTCGGGTCAGCGACACTGTAAAGATTCACAGTCTCTCCGACTTCGTCAGGAATGTCGGTATCGGATTCATTTGTCGTGTAATTATCCTGAAGGCTTTCGGCATACGGGATCTCGGCAATTCCGGTATCCTCCGTGTAATAGAAGCCGCCCGCCGGGCTTTTTTTCAGGGTGAAGGATTTATATTCACTGTAGGTCAAGTCACTTGTGTCTCCGGTCGTGCCCTCGACGGTAGCAGGTTCCGCGGATATGCTTCTGTCGCTCGTGATCGGCACCGTGTACTCATAATTCGGCGCATAGGCGGCGATGATCGCCGGCGTATACCACGACCGCGAGCAGATAGATGGGATTACGGAAAAATCGTTTTGCTTTGGTAAGCATGTTGGTTGGCCTCCTTTGGCTTTGTTTTTTGTTTTTCTCATTATTTTCATCCATAAAAACCCTCAAAATAACGCGCTATGTCTTCATGAAACATTCATCTCCCTGTCTTATTGACTTTTTCTGTAAAATATCTATTTATATCAAAGCATTAGGCTCTGTTAATAAATAACCTGAACAATTTGACAAATAATTATGTTTGAGGA
>CAMHAV010000175.1 GCA_946182865.1 uncultured Clostridia bacterium | reverse complement strand
CCCTCCAAAAACGAGCTTGGAGGGGTATAATTTTTGACGTAAATAATCACCCCGCCAAAAAGGTCGTTTTTTTTAAGCAGGGTAATATTAACTTTATTTGATGCTGAATTTGCTGCGATGAACAAATCCTCATTTATGGTGATATTATATCACGTTGAAATTGATTATTCAATAGTGATGTGAAGATTTCTACTATTTGCACAAAAACTTTCTCCCCAATATTCACAAGAATTTGGGGAGAAAGTTCCAGTTAATCACTCGTGGATTCTTTTATGTTGGGGGTGAAAAAACGGTAATGAATAATGATTGAATCGTTTTCAGTTAATACCGATTCTCTTGAAATACCGCCACAGCGGAAGCGTGACCGCCACAGCCAACAACTGCCAGCCGACACATACCCCTTCCGCATAGCCCGGATAGGAGGCATAGGGGGTAAACACATACTCCATGAACCAGTTCGGAACATTCAGCATACCCACCGTGGGAGTGAATTGCCATACGAAGCCAAAAAGGTTGTTTCCTGACAATACAGCGGCTGCCACATAAATGGCAAAGTACAGCATGGCTGTTAGCACGGCATTGATGTAGGCGTTTTTGGAGACGAAGGACAGCACAAACGTGACCAGCGAAGCCGTTACCGTGTAACCTACTGTCACCGCACAGGCGCGGAGAAGGTAATGCAACTGGCTCATGCGTTCCCATGTGATAAAGGGATACTGCACCATACCCCGCCTTTCGGTTGCCATTGCCGCCGATACGCTGGTTTGCAGGAAGCTCCACGACTGCGGCAGGACAATCAGGAAGCACGTAACCGACACCGTGATGACAATGACCGCGGCCAGTGCCGAGGCGACTGCGGAAGCCGCCGCCTTGCTGAACACAATGCCGCGCCCGATTTTGGTGGCATAGACAGTCTGGTGTGTATCGTAAAACTCCTCGTACTTCATCAGATAGGCGGTCATGAAGCAGGCAATCAAAGCCAGCTCGAACAGCATCAGCAGGAACAGATTGTCATACAGCATTTCGTGAAGCGAAAAGGTCACGCCGGGATAATACTTGTCGTAGGCCTCGCCATCCTGCCGTATCTCGTCCACTCTCGCCGCCGCCTTTTGATAATTGCGGTCGATGATTTTTTGTGCGGCGGCGCTGTGGGGCGTGACAAACATTTTCTCGATGTCTGCCTTGAATGCCATGATGTCGAAGTCCTTGTAATATTGGTCGTAGGCACTCTCCTTCACCTCATCGTAATTCACGCACACGTTGTACTCGTCATAGGATGGCACTTTCCCTGTGCGGACGTATTCATTGACCGCCTGAATCCCAATCCGCTCAAAGCTCATGCCGTCGGCAATCACAAAGAGATTCAAACCCGCGCAGAACGCGATCATCACCCAGAACAGAGGGAAACGCAGCACCTTGCGGATTTCGTTTCGGAAGAACATATATTAAATTCACCTCATTTTTGTTTTGCTTTTTTTCGTTGCTTTATCATCAGAAAAATTGTCGTTGACACGGGTATCAGCAGAAAGGGCAGCAACCATTCTGGCGTAACCAAAATGCGATGATCTTCGTACACATTCTCCATGTAATTGAGCTTGTGTGTCCAGATAAAATTCAGTAATGCGAGCGTAATTCCACCAAAAAAAGCCGTTGTGAAATGATTTACAGAATAGGAAACCATATATAATACACATACATAGCAAGGTAATACCAGCAACGTCTTGGCAAAGAAAAGCAGCGTATATTCCAGTAGTGTTATGTTAAAGGTGGGAATATCAGAATAAAAATCTCCGAGCGCGATATTGCTGTTCATCAGATGCAGCAGGCTATGGTCACAAAAGGCAAATAAGATATAGAATATCACGGCAACCACCAGATAAAGCAGCACAGCCGCCAACACAGCCGCCGCCAATTGCAGCAGGTAAATTCGCCTGCCGCATTTTGAAGCTATGCACTGCTCTTCGACTTTTGCGTGATGTTCACGAACGCGGCGAAACAAAATCATCACGGCGCAGTGAAGATAGAGCGGTGCTTCCCACCACAGCCAATGATCGGGATAGCTGTCAGCGGGAAAGGGATAGCAGGCATTCAGAATAGAGGACTCCTCGTCATCCACCAGCCAAAAATGCTTCAGTATTTCCTCAATGGCGGCTGCACGATCATTCAAACCGCTTTGCTGTGCCTTCGTCAGATCGTCCTTGATGATTTTTTGTTCGCTCAAATCAATACTGTCGCCAAATCGCTCCTGATACTCGACAGAAAGCAGATAGAGCTGCGCGTTATTGTCAAATTCATCTAACCAACGATAGTTCGGATCGCGCATCAGACTCCACAATATCAATGAAACGGCAATGAATACCAGCATTTTCGGACTCAGATATCGTCTGATTTCCCATATTACTATCCGCATGGTTTTCATTATGAGCAACCTCCTATCAATCCGCATAATCAGCCTTTCGTGTCCGATTGACAAAAATCATTACCGCAGCCATCGCCACAACAGCGGAAACCAGCAATGTCAGCGGATAAATGAACCAAGCATAAAGGTCGATGTTCAGCATATAATCCATTTCGTATGACAGCTTGATAAAAAGAATGACAGACGGAACGGCGAGAGCCAAAGCAGGGAGATAGTTCTTGCTCAGGTGTGACAGGACAAACAGGATTCCCGTCAGTGCCAGCGACAGCAACAGCACCTTGCCATAGGACAGCCATACAAACTGACCGAAGGTCAGATCGAGCCATAGAATACGAGGATAGCTGCACAGATTCATCGGGCAGTTCCACAGATGAAGCGTGTTTTTCGCTCGCAAGAAGAAAATTGCTGTAAACCATCCGTCCACCGCCGCGTTGACAAGCAATGTATTGAGGATTGCTCCGCCGGACTGTGCGAAAATGACGCGCCGTCCGGTCCGTGTCGAATATTGCATAGCTGTCACGCCCGATACGCGGTTGCCCACCGGAAGCGGCAGAACAATCAGCCCGCAGAGAATGAATATCAGCGCCCCCCAGAACTGAAAATGCCCCTGAAAAGACTCACCCGCGTCATACACACATTCCAGCAGCGACAGCCTGCCGCTGTTGGCTTGCATGACCTGCGTCAATCTTTTTTCGGAGGAAGGGCTGTATTCATTGGCGATTTCCCATTCCTTCGTTCTTTCTTCCAAAGAGGAACGGTCAATCGTCGGAAGGCTTGCGACGAACTGCTCCCATTCATCGACATGCTCAGCCCACCTCAGAATGCTTTCCAGCATTTGTTTCCTGTGAGCGATTTCATAAGAAATTTTGTCCCAGAAGATTTGGTTACACGTTTCCGCCAGCTCCTCTAAATTGTCCGCGTCCCAGCGTTCAGCCCCTTTGCGATAGTCTTCGGATTCATAGTCCTTGTTTCTGGCGGCATCGGCGGCACTGTACAGTAAATGACAATCATCCTCACTGTGAATGTCATACTGTCCCATATATTTTTCATATTGATCGTTCAGCGCGGCAAGCGCCTTCTCATAATCCGCTTCTACCTCGGCGCGTTCGTTCGGGTCAATCGTTTCTCCGAACCGTTCCGAATATTCCACCGACAAATCATAGGCAATTGCCGGATCTGTTCCTTTGCGTTCCGCAAAAGAGGAGGAACCGAACAGCACATTCCACATCAGCAGCAGCGCTGCTACTACGATGAGCGTGAACGGTCGCCAGTACCGCCGCATTTCGCCCCATAGAATATTCCAGAATCTCATATTGCGTCCTCCAATGCCTCGCCGCCGTAGATATTCATGAAGGCGGTTTCGAGGTTGTCGGCGATGTGGGCTTTCAGAATGGCTTCAATGGTGTCGCAGGCGTACACCTCATGGTCTTTGATCATCACCACTTGGTCGGCGATGTTCTCGATGTCGCTAACGATGTGTGTGGAGAGAATGACGATTTTTGTCTTGCCCAGCTCCGCGAGAATATGCCGGAAGCGCACGCGCTCCATCGGGTCAAGTCCCGCCGTCGGCTCGTCAAAAATGACAATCTGCGGGTCGTTCATCAGGGCATTGGCAATACCCACGCGCTGAATCATGCCGCCGGAAAATTTCTTCATCTTCTTGTGGGTCACATCGCCTAAGCCTACCCGTTCGAGCAGCTTCTGACAGCGTTCCTTTGCGACAGCGGCGTCAACGCCGTTGAGGGCCGCCATATAGGTGAGGAACTGCGTGGGGGAATCGTCACGGTAATAGCCGAATTTCTGCGGCAGGTAGCCGACCAATTCACGGTAACTGCCGTCGAGCGAGGCGATGTTTTCCCCGTTCCAGAGAATTTCTCCGCTGTCGGGGTGAAGCAGCGTGACGATCATTTTGATGAGCGTGGTCTTTCCCGCGCCGTTCGGGGAAAGCAGTCCGTAAACCCCTCTGTCAAAGGTGAGATTCACGTCTCTGAGGACGGTAAAATCCTTGAAGGATTTGGATACATTTTTGATTTCCAGCATAGTTCAATTAACTCCTTTTACAATTACGCATTACGAATTAAATACATGGGTCGCTGATAGAAAATCCTGACCAGCAGCGTCAGAATTGCCGCCATTGCCGCGCCGGACAGCATATGCACCGCAAAGGGAATACCGGTCATCAGGGCATACCGCTGCGTTGGCGGCAGTTCGGCAAATCCCACCGCCAGCAATCCCCATAGCACAGCGCAAACGATACAGCCCGTCAATCCAAAGCGATTGAAGAGCGCGACATTCAGCAGCGAATAGAGCATCACCCCTGACGCAATGAGTCCGATCATCTGCGGCAGGTACTCCGTTCCGCGCAGACCGCACCACGTCAGCGCCGCCGCCAGATCAACCGCCGCCGTTCCCAGCGAGAAAAGCGGCATACGCAGCAGAATCAGGTGACGGGCGGTGTATTTGTACGCGCTCTGCATTTCGTACACGCCCAGCGGCTTTTCACGCAGGCGGTAGAGAAAGTCGGTGAGCAGCAGTACCAGCGGAGAACCGAAGAAAAATATCGCCAGTATCGGCGCGACGTCTCTTTTTTCCATGAAGACCGGATCATATTCTGTCAGCGCCAGCGCGATTCCCACCGCGAAGACCGCCGCCGACAGTCCGAAAATGCCGATGGAATTGCGGAGTACCGTTGCCATGCCGATTTCACGGTAGGCATTGAAAAGGAAGCGAATCGCTCCCACGCGCGGTGGCTTGGTCTGTCTGACGATCTGAGCGACTGCTTGCTTCTTTTGTTCGGCAGTGGGATAGGGAATGTCATGTTTGTGATTCATGGTGAAAACTCCTTTCTGCATTTTTTGACAGCGGCATAGTAGCGGGTCTTAACGGTGTTCGGGGAGAGCCGCAGCATAGCGCCGATTTCTTCAAAGGTCATGTCCCCGAAGATTTTCAGTTCCACAATCTGATAGGCGCAGTAGTCGCTTTTTTCCAGATACTCCATGATCTGCGCCGCCAGCGCGCGGCTTTCCGCCGCTTCCTCAAAACGCTCACCGGAAGGGATTTCCTCATCCATCGGTGTATGAATGCCTTCCACGCATCGCCTTTTGAAACAATCGCGCAGATAATGGGAGGCGACGGCGTACAACCATGTTTTGAAGGAAGCGCGGCGTTTGTCGAAGGACGCAAGCGCCTTCATCGCCCTTATGAAGATTTCCTGTGCCGCGTCATAGGCGTCGTTCGCATTATCAAGCCGACGATAGGCAAAGGCGTAAAGTTGGTCGTAATATCGCAGAATCAGCCGTTCCTTCGCCTTATCGCTGCCGAAGCTCACGATCAGAAAGACAAGCTGTTCGTCTGTCATGGCTGCTGTCACCCCGCTTTCCGCTGTTGAATGGTATAAATTCGGACGTCCATTAGTGTATACTGCTTTCAGAGAGAAATAGTTTTGATTTTTTGAAATTTTTTTATTTTTTTATTTTTTAATACTATAAATGAGCACGATAAAAAAGTGCACAAAAAATAAGGACAAACGCAAC
>CAMHAV010000174.1 GCA_946182865.1 uncultured Clostridia bacterium | reverse complement strand
CAATTTGCCTGATTTACGTTGGTTTTAGGTGCTGTGTGCAAGGCGGGATTTATTTTTTTAAAAATGGCGTGAGAGAATAAACGAGAAAACAAGAGAAAAAAAGAGAATAAACGAGGTTTAATATTTCTAAATGAAATTTTTGCAAAAAGGTGTTGACAAGGCGGCCTGAATGTGGTAAGATACTCCTTGCGAACGCTCGAAAGGCGTGTGAAGTGCTTTTTGTTGACTTAGCCCACATGCCTCAACCGTTTCATAAATATTTTGTAGTAAAAGATATGGAGGAAAATGCTATGTCAACATTTATGCCCAAAGCAGGTCAGATTGACCGCAAGTGGTATGTGATCGACGCGGCAGGTCTGCCTGTCGGACGCGTCGCTGTTGTTGCCGCCGATATTCTCAGAGGCAAAACAAAGCCGACTTTTGCTCCCCATGTGGATTGCGGCGATCATGTCATCATCATCAACTGCGACAAGGCAGTTTTCACCGGCGCCAAGCTGGAAAAGAAGATCTACTACCGTCACACCGGTTACATCGGTCACCTCAAGGAGACCAAAGCGGGCACTCTCATGAAGAGCAATCCCACCAAGGTCGTGGAGCTTGCCGTCAAGGGCATGGTTCCCAAGACCACCATCGGCAGATCGGCTCTCACCAGACTGCATCTTTATGCGGGCGCAGAGCACAGACATGAGGCCCAGAAGCCCGAAACTTGGGCAATGTAATTCGGAAGGAGGAAATGAATTATGTACGATAAGACACCGTTTTTCTATGGCACAGGCAGAAGAAAGAGCTCCGTTGCCAGAGTCAGACTCTACAAGGGTACCGGCAAGGTTGTCATCAACAACAGAGACATCGACGACTATTTCGGTCTTGACACACTGAAGGTTATCGTTCGTCAGCCCCTCGAGCTGACAGGTCTGACCGACCGTTTTGACGTGGTTTGCAATGTCAGCGGCGGCGGCGTGACCGGTCAGGCCGGCGCGATCCGTCACGGCATCGCCAGAGCGCTGCTCCAGTACGACACCGAAAACCTCCGTCCTATGCTCAAGAGCGCAGGCTTCCTCACCAGAGACCCCAGAATGAAGGAAAGAAAGAAGTACGGCTTGAAAGCTGCAAGACGTGCGCCTCAGTTCTCCAAGAGATAAAGTCAATACCCCGAAAACGCCTAAAATACGCGGTTTTCAGACTTTTCAAGCTGATTTTGGTGTTTATTTGGTGTTTATTGCTCAAAAAAATGTGGTTGTTCCGTGTGGTTCATGCGGAGCAGCCACTTTTTTCTTGCCAAAAAATCAGCGGCGCATATCTCAGGAAAGAAATACACACCGCTCTTGCTATGCTGTTTGTTTTGCCCTGTACGCCGTTCTAAGTGGCTTTTGTTTTGCAAGGGTAATTTATCGATTTTTGCATATAAAGCCGTCAGAGCGGCGCACAGGCGTTTTTAAAGACAAATGATTATACTGTTAAAACTGTTCAATGGCTGCACTTGTCAGCTCGTCCCAATGGTCGATCAACGCCGGATTTCGTTCGGTGCGGTTGTAAACATTTACAAGGGAATCAAACGCTTCCAGATATTCACCGCCGTCTTCGTGATTGCCATCAAAAACGATCTGCCGGAAGCCGCTTGCTTCCTCGTCAAGTTCGCCGTTTTTCTTTACCGCTTTTTCTGCTTCTGTCGCCGCATACTTAGCGATAATTCGCGCCATCGTGTGATTGCCGTCAGCCCTTGCCGCGTCAAAAATGCGTCTGTATTCGCTGCTACTCATTACACCGGCTTTCATCAATTCGATTGTAGCAAGGTCAATCCTTGATGGTTCAGCCGCGTATTCCTCGGAAATTTCGGCTGCAAGCTGTGCGCGGATTGCCTTAATTTCTTTGCGCCCTCTTTCAAAATCACTCTTTGCAATCCTTAAATTTTCGGTTGCTTCAATCAAAACAGCATAGGCGCGTGCGCTTTTGGCTGCATTTTCCGCGTTCTCATTTTCACGCTTTTTGAGTTCGTCAGCGCGTTTCTCGGCTGCTTTAAGCTGTTCATCAGCCTTGACGAATTTCTCAAAAATTTCCTTCGCGATTCTGTCAAGTTCTCTTGCGTGTGTGTTAAATCTGCTCATGTTTTTATCCTCTCTTGTCTTAATGATTTGTTAATAAATTATGCTTCCAATAAACCGCGTAATAGCCGCGTGACAGGCTCACCGTCACCGCCCACAATTTCAACCACTCGCGGCTTGCCGTCCTGCTCAATCATTTCGCCGATACCGTCAGACGGGGACACTCTCTTTTGCGTTCCATCATCGAAAATCAGCGTGATTTTTTTATTTTCTGCCGCCGTTGCACTTGCTTCCAGTGCCGCCAGCCTTGCAAGTACACTTTTCATTTGTTTTCCTCCTGCTTTGCTTCAAGTGCTTCCAGTCGCTTCAAAACGTCAAACATTTCGATATATCTCAGCCCGTGACGCAAAACGCTGTCAGCCGCCGACACTTTCACCGTTGCCGCTGTTTCGGAATCCGTCATTACCTTAGCCAGCACATCAACCGCCGTTGTCAGTCGTATTGATAGATTGTCAATCGCGTCACCCAGAGCGTCAGCTTTTGCCTTTTCATATTTTGCCTTGAAAGTAGGCTTCGACAGGCGATCACGGACACAGGACAGGGAGCAGCCCAGACGTTTCGCCGCTTGCTTCGCACTTCCAGCCATCAACAGGGCTTCAAGAATCTGTTCATCACTGTATTTTTGCGCCATTGAATCACACCCCCTTTTTTATAGCAGTTTGATACCGTTTCACAGCTTCATTAACGTGGTATTTTTCCACCTCGTCCAGCGTGTTGCCTTGAATATAATTCACAAAATCAGCGGCGACATTCAGCTTTTCAAACACACACAGAGTATTGCGGTCAGCGTCAAGAACCTTGTAACGCGGGTTAAGAGCGTCACATATTTTCACGATTTTATACATCATCAATCACCCACCCTCTCATATTTTGCCACCAAAGCCGCCTTTGCCTGTTGCGCCGCTTCATCATCAAGAATCCCCGCCGTGTGCAAACTGTCAATCCGCCGATAATCTGCAAAGAACCCCCTCGGAATTTTACGCAAATACAGGGAATAACACATACCGTCCCAGCGAATCGACACGTCTTTGTCACTCAAAACGGTAATCACTTCATCAATTGTCATAATATACAAAATCCTTTCATTTTTTAATTATGTTTTTGGTTTGACATTGACGTATTGACGGAGATTTTTTTGTTCGCCAATGTCAAAACCGCGTAAATCGGGCATTTTTACGAACATTGACGTATTGACGAAGAATTTTCAATACTTATTATATAAATAAAATATATTACAATATTGTAACCTTTATTTATTTTTTTCTATAATTAGATAAGATTCTTCGTCTTTTCGTCAATAAATGCCGATAAATGCCTAAAATCGGGCATTTTCGGATTGACGGAGAATTGATTTTTACCCGCCAATTCTCGTCCGTCCTCGTCAATAAATCACCGTGAATTATACACGCGACGCGGCAACCATCGAACACGTTGAACAGAGCCGCCAATATTTTTCTTGCACATCGGAATCCCCAAATGGTCAAGAGCGCGTGCTAACTGCTGCACCGTGAAGGGCTTTAAAGCGTCATGCTCCGTTTTGAATGCTGTCACGGTTTGAAACTCCCATGCGATTTTGTAATAAGGCGTATCAACCTCGCTCAAAATATCCATCACTTCGTCCTCAGCCTTCAAACGCTTCTCGTGCTGGCTGTTGCGGTCTGCAAGCTGTTTTTGTTCCTCGGCAGTCAGTCGGAAGGATTGCACCCCGCTCAGCATAACTTCACCGTGAATCTGATACCACAGTTGCGGAACGTCCAGCCTGTCAAGCCTGTCAAGGTCAATGCTATCAACCGCCACCGTCCAGAATCGCCGATTCCCCGAAGTGTCGATCAAAAATTCATTTGAGTTACAAGTCCCACAGAACGACGTTCGCCGTGGCGTGTGTGTGGCGGCTCTTGCATAAGGAAGTCGGATTTCATCAGAAGCCGCCGTGATGAATGCCTTCAGCCTTGCGACATCAGACTTCATCGTGCTTTCAAGCTCTCCTAATTCCGCAATCCAGCACCCTGTCGCTTTGATAAGGGAATCCTTATCCCTAAAATCCAGACACACACCTTCCTTGAAAAATTCAGGTTGACCTGCAAGCCGTCTGAAAAAAGATGTTTTTCCGCACCCTTGCCGACCTGTTAGCGTCAGCACGCCATCAGCACCAAAAGGCGACTTGAAATTATTGAATTGAAGTGCAATGCACTGTCTTAACCATTTGTCTACAAGCACCCTTGACAGCGTATCATCAGGCGGTAAATTAAGAATCTGATAAACCTCGGTCAATCGGTCAACGCCGTCCCAGTCGCCGAAGAAAAATGCAGCCATTACAGGATTGTAGGCGTTTCGACTTGCAATAATTTGTAAATAATCGCCGACAGATTGACAGGATATGTTTTTATAACGCCCTTGTAATTCTGAATAAATTAACGGAATTATATTGTTCTCCAGATTTTCGGTGCTTTCATCATCCCATCCGGACAGCTCCATTTTGTGAGAAATTTCATTGTAAAAAACTGATTTTCCAACTTTATCCAGAGCAGCTTGTAATTTGTCAGGCGTGAAAAAAGGCTTTTCCTCGGAATCCGCTACATAATCAATTTCACCGTTCTCCCGTGCCTGTTTAACGTGACGCGCCCAAAGCTGCTTAAAACGTGTCAAACAATGAAAATCTCGCGCACGAACTTCACACCGCGCCAGACTTTCAAGGCGTTCCGTTCCGTCCTCGATTGATAGCAATCTGTCAAATGTGCAGCCGTCAATGATTGTCTGCGCGGTCAGGTCTTGCACCCAATCGCCGCCGCTTTTGGACGATTCGTTTTTCAACATTTCCATATGTCACCCCTCGCAGGACAAGCCTTCCAGCATATGCAGCACAGTGTTGTAGTTAATCAACACTTTTTTCCCCACCGTCAAATGCGGAATCTTGCCAGATTTCACAAGGACTCGGAGCGCGTGTTCAGGCAGAATACCGGTGGCGGCGATTTGGCGAATAGTCATCATTTGGGGCATAGTTTTGTTTTCGGTCATGTGAAAAACTCCCTTCAAAAAAATTGATACAAAAAAAGAACGGCACACCTTCGCTTTAGTGTGTCGTTCAATTAAAAAAGGACAGAATTATACCACACACTAAATAAATGCGTGTTATCCTGTCCGAAAACCGCCTATCAAGAAACAACACTGTCTCGTGCTTCTTTCATCGGGTTGCCTTTTCCATCAGCGCTCCTGTTTTTGGCTGCAACGGTGTATTGTCGCTTGCGGGTACAGCAAAACCGCATTGCCATCACGCCCTCTTATCTGAAACAGTGTATCGTCCAGACAATACCGTGATTCTGCCTTTATTCCAGTGTGTGGTCACTCTTCGATAACTCATGCTATTCAATTTTGTATAATTATAACATATCGTTCAATATTTTGTCAATTGGTAAATTTCACAAAGTGGTGTTTATTATTTCGCTCGGTGTTTGTATATTGTTGACAATCGTACAGTAAATTAGCTGCATATTTGTCAGTATTATCTCTTGTAAAAAACTGTTGATTATTGTATAATGCTTCATGAAAAGGACGTGATTATATGCCAACGATTCAGAAACGCGGAAACTCATTCAAAATAGTTGTAAGTTTAGGATATGACACAGAAGGAAAGCAAATCAGAAAGATAACCACATTCAAACCGCCGGAAGGAGTTACACCCAAAAAAGCCGAAAAGTTGGCTCATGCCTTTGCAATGGATTTTGAAAAGAAATGTCAGGGCAGTCTTGACTTGAATGAAAACATGAAATTTGAAGATTTAGTGGAATGGTATTTTGAGAAAAATCGCGACTTGCAAACGGGTCATAGACATGGTATTATAGAAGAAAAATGAA
>CAMHAV010000173.1 GCA_946182865.1 uncultured Clostridia bacterium | reverse complement strand
CTCGATTTTACAAAGAAAAAACAAAATAGAACCAGAATAGAACCAGAGAGGTTGAATAGAACCAGAAGGAAATCACGGCATCATTTCATATTTTTCGATCACGCATTCATGCTTCTTGCTGTCCTTGTCGTAATTGATACCAACCAGAAGGGAATCCTTGTAGCTCGTGAGCACATCAGGATAGTGCTTATCCTTGATCTGAGCAATAGCCGATCCCGCAGAGCCATTCCATTTCAGTTCTACCACCAGAGGCGGAAAAGCCGTAGCATCCACAAACGGTTTAGGGATAAAGACAATATCCGCAAAACCATCGCCTCCCGGCATTTCCTGAATGATGTCATAGGATTCTCTCGCATAGTAATAGGCGATCAGAATGATAAAGCGGAGAGACTGCTCATTATTGTAGTTGATTATGGAGGAATTGCGACGGTGTGCGGCTTCAATGGCTTCGGCTACCTTCTGCGAATTTCCTTTGAGCGTATCGGATAGCAATTGCCGCGAGGCGAGGACTGTATCAATCGTTTCCTTCCATAGACCTGTCGCTTTCATGCAGGTCACAAATTCATCCGATATCTCACGATTTGGTATAAAGACCGTCCTGCGGTCGGAATGGTAGCTTAAATAACCAAGATGAATCAGCAGCGTCAGAATATCGTCCGCGTTCGCAAAGGTAATCATATCGTTAGTGAAGAAACGCGTATCAACCGTCTGTTCCTGTCCGGCAAGGAGCTTTTCGATGACATCTTTCAGCCCGTCGAAATTCATGGCAATGTAATTGGCGAGCGCCTCATAGGTTTCCGTTTCCGTCCAGAAGCCGCGGAATTTCTTTGCGTCTATTGCTCTAACCACTGAACGGGGACAATAAAGATCCTCGCCCTCTAATTTGTAACCGTCATACCATGCTTTCATTTCCACATAGTCGGCACTGTATTCTTCACAGAGCTTTCTTACCTCATCATCGGTAAAACCTATATATCTTTGAAGATTTTCGGAATCGAGCATAGAAAATTCATCAAACATATTGAGTGCGGAATGAGTACCGTATTTTTTGATTGGCAGAATACCCGTCATATAGGCAAGAGCGACATAATCCTGATCTTTCAGCCAACTGCGAAGAAAATCAAGGTAAACTTTCAGCGCATCCTTATCATTCATATGCTCCCGCATGACACAATCCCATTCGTCTATCAGGATAACAAAAGGAATGCCGGTTTTTGCGTAAACCCGTTTCATATTGTAGGTTAAGCCTAATTTAACGTGAAAACCAATATCCGCAAAATCATCTTCAAAGTCAATCATTATACACTCAGTCAGATTTTCAATCATATTCTGAATGCTTTTGCTCCCGCTCAGAAACTCCTGCATATTGACATAAATCACATTGTATTGATTCAAATGCATTTTATAACTGCCTTCTTTGGCAATCGCCAGATTATCAAATAATCCGCTGCTCTCGCACCCACGACTGTAATACGCCGCCAGCATACCGAGATTCATTGATTTGCCAAAACGCCGGGGACGGCTGACGCAGATGTACTTCTGCTCGGTACTGATTTTTTTATTTGTTACAGAAATAAGCCCCGATTTGTCCACATATATTTCAGAATTAAGCGCCTGTCTGAATCTGTCGTTGTTCGGGTTCAGATAAATGCCCATTTTCTTATCCCCTTTTCTCCCGCAAAACTTCTACTTTGCACTCATGCTTTTTGTTTGGATCCTTTCTGTCATAAGCAATGCCGACCGCAAGGATTCTGCCGGTACATTTGGGCTGCTGACCGAGCTTTCCCTCAAAATTGAGTGCATAGTTTCTTTCCTTGATCTGATGGATCGCGGAATCAGCGGTATCGTCAACCTTTAATTCGATAATGATACCGTCATCTTCCTTCCTGAACGGATAGAAAATATAATCCACGCATCCAGAACCGGAGTGTTCTTCCAGCCTGATGTCATAAAATTCTCTTGCTTGCAGGTAAACGAATGTAATCAGCTTGGAAAGTTCCGCTTCACTGTTGTACCTTATCAAAGGGCTTTCGGTATTATGAACACGTTCGAGAATTTCGGTCATCGTGTCAGTATCACCGTTTTTGGTGGCAAGCAGCATTTTTCCGGATTCAACCGCCAGTCGGTACATATATCCGAAATCCGGCTTCTGCCTGACCATATTGGCAAACTGATCCATCAGTTCCTTATTTGGAATGAAGATATAGCCGTTGTAATAGCTCAAAAATCCATATACCACCATAGCGGAGTAGATTTCGTCTTTGGTCTTAATTTCCGTCGAAGTGGAGGCGTATTCCTGCACATTTGCCAGAATGGGCTTGCCTGTCATCATTTCGGCAATGTCGTTTTTGATATTGTCTACATCGTTCTTGACGTAATGGTATATTTCATCATACGGTCCCGAACTTGTCCAATAACTGCCGAGCTGGTCGAATGACAACGCACCTACCACTGACCTGGGATTATATAACCGTTTGCCTGAAGCTGTCTGATAGCCGTCATACCATAATTCTAAGTCTCTGCGAGAAATCTTAGGCTTCTTTTCTACCTTAGAATACTTCTGAAAAAGGACGTCTACTTCCTCATCGGTAAAGCCAAAGTACTCACTGAACTGTTCCATGGTCACCATAGTAAATTCAAAAAACATATTGAGTTCAGAACCGCTGGAGAATTTGGCAATCGGAAGAACGCCTGTAATATAGGCCATCTCGACATAAGCTTTATCCTTGAGCAAGGCATTGAGGAAACGGGCAAATGCTTTTTTATCTGTATCTGTCGCAAAGTCCTGATGAAAAATAAAGTCCCATTCGTCCAGTACAAAAATAAATTTTTCGCCGCAATATTCTAAAACCTGGTTAAGAGCAGAAATCACTGTATCATCATTTTCAATTTCCGCAGTGGGAAAGGCGTTTTTGAGATCACGAAGCAATGTTTTCTTTATTCTCGAAATATATTGCTGATAGGATTGACATTCCTCTTCATCAATAGCATTAAACACAATATGAATGACATTATGCTTGTTCAGATGCTCACGGTACCACGGATATTTCGACACATTCAGATGATCGAATACCTCACTGCTGTCGGTGCCTTTGCCGAAATATGCGGCGATCATATTCGCCATCACGCTTTTGCCGAATCGGCGCGGTCTTGTAATGCAGATGTACTTGGGTGTTTTACCGGAAGCATCTGATGATTTGCTTTTTGATTCCAGCAGAGGAACCAATTCATTAAGAATTTCGGTTTTGTCAACGAAATAGGTGAGCAGATAATCTTCACGGTAAAGACTGTATGCGCTTGTATTGTTCAGATAAATTCCCATATGGAAAAACACCTCCGTCTATGGTTCCTGCATCTACCATTATTATATACCATATTCTCACATTGTGCAAGGGAATGTTTGAAAGAACTTCTATCATTTATGACGATGGCGGATTGTACTTATCCGGATCGATTTCAAGCGCATGGCGTAATTGTTCCAGTTCCATTTCAGCCTTGTAATTACGGCGATTCTCCGGAGGTTCCTTTTCAAATAAATACGCCGCACCGTCCAATATATCGACCAACGTAATTGCAAGGGCAAGATAATCCTGTTTTAACTCCTCATAACTTTCATCGGACAAAATGAAATCGCCGGACTGGATTTGTCCGGCGATATCTATCATAACGGTTCGTAATTCCTGCACTGCATCGACAATGCGCTGTATGTTTTCCTCTTTGCCTACTACGACAATATTGGAATATACGCAGCTTCGCGTAATAAAATCTTTCTTGTATAACCCGCTCATCGCAGCTCTTTCGTCAATTAAGGCTCTCGCCCATTCACTCGGACGAAAGGCAATCGTCGGATGTCCCTTATGATGACTTGGCATTAATCATCATCCTCCTCATCATCTTCCACCAATCCGTTCAACTTATCAGCAAGATTGCGGGATTGATTAGGATACAAGTGTGAATAGGTAGACAGCGTGGTCTGTATTTTCTCGTGTCCCAGCCGGTCTGCCACAAGGTTCGGCTGCACTCCCAACTTTGAAATGAGTAAAGATGCATGGCTGTGACGAAGATCGTGCAGACGTATCCTTTTTACTCCTGATAACTTTGCGCCTCGTACCATTTCTTTTTCCAGATAAGCCTTTGTGATGTTAAATAGCTTATCATCCGGCTGCAACCCATAAAGCTTCCCTACATAATCATCCAACTCAGTTACCAGAAAATCCGGAAGAGGAATGACACGATTGCTCTTAGGCGTTTTGGGTTCGGTGATCACATCCTTACCGTCAATTCGCTGGTAGGACTTGCTGACGGTCAGAGTCTTTTCCTCTGAATTGAAATCAGCGAGCGTAAACGCCAGCAATTCCCCGACACGAACACCTGTCCAGTACAGCGTGAGAAAGGCATAGTAGGATAAAGGTTTATCCTTCACTGCTTCAAGAAATAAATTAAATTCATCCTGTGTCCAAATCTGCATTTCCTTTGCGCTGCTTTTCCCCATAGAACCGGCTTGCGCGCAGGGATTCTTCGGCAGATCATAATACCTGACGGCATAATTGAAGACCGCGCTGAGTTGAGTATGTATTGACTTGAGATATGTCGGAGAAAAGCCCTGTCTGATAAGCATTGTCTGCCAGGTTCTTATATCCGCAGCGGTAATGTCGCACATCTTCTTATTGCCGAAATAAGGAATAACCTTTAATTCCACAATGTAATCCTTGGTGCGGATTGTGTTGGCTCGCAGTCTTTCAACCATGTCGCTTCGATAAAGCTGCCAAAAAGCACTGAACGTCATATCAAGTTTAGGCGCATTCTGTCCAAGGAAATTGTTCACCCATTCAATGGCTTCTTTCTTGGTCTTGAAGTTCCGTCTGTGTTTTTTTGACAGTCTTCCCTTGGAAATTTTTATAATAAAACTGAACATCCCACAGACCTCTGTCATTTCTGCTGACTGTCATGAGAATTCCCTCCTTGTGATTTGGATTTGCCGCCAGAGGGATATGATTCCCTCTGGGCGACAAATCGTCTTAATTTATTCGTTGAATGCGTAACAGCGTTGCTCAAAGTATCGCTTGGGAACTTTTCCAGCAATAATAATATACCCTTTTTCTCGAAGTTCTATGTTGAGTTCTTTCACGATTTTGTAAGCTTTTGTACGCGAGACGCCGAGTATTTCGGCAACTTCTTGGGCTGAGTAAAAAACGGTTTTCATAAAATGTACCTCCAAAAGATTTATGTGTGAGCAATCACACTATAATAATATATCATGATTCTTCTCGAACTCTGCGATTTTTTGCATCGAAATGCTCATCAACCGATCCTTTCCGTACCCACTGTATCGTTTCCCCCTCCTTTTTTGGTTACCCTCCATAACAGTTTCGCAAAAATCATGCACTATTATAGCAATCCAAATAATCAGCAAGACACAAAGCACGACTTAAACCAGCCCATGCAATCAGATGGATGAACAGCGGAGAAAGCAGTTTCTATGGCGTCAGGCAAAGCGTCAAGAGTGCGAGCTTTGAGCTTACGAAGAATTGATTTTATTTTAGACCACATTTTCTCGATAGGATTAAAATCGGGACTGTAAGGTGGGAGATAGAGTAATTTGACTTCCGCTTTTGCCAAAACCTCAGCCACTGCTTTGACATGGTGAGAACGCAGATTATCCATGATAACGATATCGCCTTTATGAAGGGTAGGAATCAGAATATTCTCAAGATAGTCAACAAAAACATCCCCTGTTGTACCGCCAGAATAGGTAGTGTATGCAGTATCTCCATTGAGCCTCACAGAAGATAAAATAGTAGTGTTTGTGGGTGTACTTTCAGGGGTTTTATCAACCGCTCTTGCTTTACCCACAGCACGTCCATAACGTCTGGTCATATCAATGTTTACGCCGCTCTCATCAAGGAAAACCAGCGTATCAGCGTCATATGAGTCAATATTTTCCAGCCATTCATTTCTTTTTTGAACGACATCGGGAGCGGTCACGCTCGGCAGCGTAGACGGACTTCTTTTTATATCGATATCCCAGTTTTACAACGTGCAGTCTAACAGTTTCATC
>CAMHAV010000172.1 GCA_946182865.1 uncultured Clostridia bacterium | reverse complement strand
CATTTGAGGGCTACACCTTCACAGGCTGGACGACGGCCGACGCGACCGTCACCGATGGCAAGTTTGCTATGCCGGACAAAGACGTGACGCTCACAGGCTCGTTTGCGGTCAACACCCATAAAGTCACCTATTCCGTGACAGGCAACATTCCCGCCGGCTACACCGCTCCCGCCGAGCAGACAAGTGTGGCCTACGGCACACAGGTGACCGTGGCGGAGAAGCCCGAATATGAGGGTTACACCTTCACAGGCTGGACGACAACCGACGCGACCGTCAGCGGCGGCAAGTTTGCTATGCCGGATAAGAACGTGACGCTCAGAGGTACGTTTACCACCAATACAAACGACGTCATCTACGAAGTGGACGGCGACGTTCCCGACGGTTATTCCACCGCTTCTCTCACCCGTACCGATGTGGCATACGGCACGGAAGTGACCGTGGCAGAGAAGCCCGCATTTGAGGGCTACACCTTCACAGGCTGGACGACCGATGATGTGACCGTCAGCGGCGGCAAGTTTGCTATGCCGGACAAAACCGTCACGCTCAGAGGTACGTTTGCCATCAACAAGCACAATGTCACCTATTCCGTGACAGGCGAAGTGCCCGCCGGCTACACCGCTCCCGCCCAGCAGACGGGTGTGGCATACGGCACGCAGGTGACCGTGGCCAATCAGCCCGCGGTGGAGGGCTACACCTTCACAGGCTGGACGACGACCGACGCGACCGTCAGCGGCGGCAAGTTTGCTATGCCGGACAAAGACGTGACGCTCACGGGTACGTTTGCCAAGAAGCAGTACACCGTCACCTATCAGCCCAATGTCCCCGAAAGCACACTGTCTGACAAGGTGTTTGAGGGTATCGCATACGGCAGCAGCCACACCGTCTGGGACAACACAGGCGACGGCGCGTTTGCCTATTTCGGACACACCTTCGGCGGATGGGAACTGGTTTCCCCCGCAAGCGGCTACGCGACAAGCGGCTCCATTGAGGTCAAGGACAATGTGACCTACAGGGCGATCTGGAATACCGATCTTTACACCCTGCAATACGACAAGGGCATCGTATCCGAGCTGAGTGCTTCTTCTCCTGCACTGCCCGCGACAAACGATACCATCACGCTGGCGGAACTCAGAGCCAACAATGTCACCGTCAGCACAACCAAGCTGCAAGCTGACGGATACACCTTCAAAGGCTGGAAAATCACCAACACCGACGACGACACCAATACCAGGACGTATGACGCCGATCAGTTTGACGCGGCGGAATTTGACGGCACGGTGTATGAAGCCCTCTTCGACAGCGCCCGCACCGCTACAGCCGTGGCTATGTGGGAAGCGGTGGAACCGGTGCATCCGACCTACACAGTGCATTATCGGTATCAAGGTACCGCTCCCGACGGCGCAAGCGCGGTGCCTGACGATGTTACCGGCAAGGAACCGGGCGATCTGATCACCGTTGCAGACCTTCCCACCGTACCCGATGGCTACAGCTTCAAGGGATGGTTCTTTGAAGATTCAGAACTGGTTTCCGATTTTGAAGGTACCGACACACACGTTACTTCTTTCACCATGCCTGCCGGCGATGTGACTCTCGTGGGTAAGTTTTTGGAAGATGTTACACCGCCTCAGCCGACGACCTACACCCTGAAGTATGACTGCAATACGTCTACTTACAGCGATCTGACAGGTCTGAGCCATCAGCCTGCCGATGAGGTTTTGACGGAAGACGATTTCACAGACGATAAGTACACGCTGACAACCGATTATCCCGAATCCGACAACTTCCGCTTTGTCTGCTGGAGCAAAACGCCGACGTACAGCTTTGCCAACCGTGTGTCAGAAGTGGTCCTCAGTGATTTTGGCAGCGACGGCACCTGCACCGTGTACGCCATCTGGATTGCCAAACTCGATGTGACATACACCTGCGGCATCAGCGAAGATGATCCCGCATGGGAGAACAACCAGATTGACACGACGCACTTGTTTGAAATCGACCAGTACACGCTGAATTACCGTGTCCGCAGCAATGAGGAACTGGAACATCCGTTTGTTTTCCCGGGTTATGAGATTACCAAGTGGAAAGTTACAGAGGGCTGGGAAAATATCGAATTCCCGAGCCAGCCGTCCGGCGGTTCCATCGGAACAGCGGCCGCGCCTGCCTATCGCAGAAGCGGCAACGGAGACGAGGAGCATTTCCTCCAGTTTAACACGCTGGTGATTCTGCACGGAAATGTCACCGTAAAGGCGGTCTGGGAACCGATTTCTTCGGGTACGGAACTGACCGTCACCTACAATGCCAACGGCGGCACAGGCGCCGTTCCCGTGGACAGCAACAAGTATAATACCAACGATACGCCCACCGTTCTCCCCAAAGGCGACAGCCTTGTCAAGGAAGGCGCGGAGTTCGTCGAGTGGAATACACAGGCCAACGGCAGCGGCAAGGGCTATCAGGCAGGCCAGCAGCTCGATCCCATGACAGCGGATGTGACGCTCTACGCGATCTGGAAGCCGAGTGTGAACTATATCGTGGAGTACGACGGCAACGGACACACCGCCGGCACCGTCCCCACCGATAACAGCCGTTACGCGGCAGGTTCCACAGCCGAAGTCAAATCCAAGGGCGATCTGGAGAAAACCGGCTGCACCTTTAAGGAATGGAACACCCAGCCCAACGGCAGCGGCACAGGCTACAAGGGCGACGGCACCGACACGATTACGGTCAACGGCAATGTCAAACTTTACGCTATCTGGCTCGATCCCAACGGCAACATTGTCTCTCCCGGCACAGGCGAAAGCAATCTGCCTATGCTCATGGCGTGCAACATGGCGCTTCTGTCCATGCTCGCCGGAGGCTTGGTTCTCATCAGGAGAAAGAAAGCCGAAACACAGCAGACCGCGCAATAACGGACACTGTCGTGTGATACACGAGGAAAAGCAATGACTGATTAAAATACCGCCGATTTCGTTTTCCAAAAAGGGAAGCGGATCGGCGGTATTTTTTGGAATCAAACGCTATTGCATTTTTCTCTCTGAGTATGTATAATGATAATGCAAATAAAAAACATTACTACAAACGCAAAGGATGAAGAAAACATGGCAATCATTGCGCCGTCACTGCTTTCAGCAGACTTTACCAAAATGGGCGACGAGGTCAGAGAAATCCAAAACGCGGGAGCCAAGGTGCTTCACATCGACATTATGGACGGACATTTTGTGCCGAATCTCACCTTCGGTTATACGATGGTCAAGGCGCTGCGTCCGCTTTCGTCGATGGTGTTCGACGTGCATCTGATGATGACGCATCCGCTGTCTTACATAGAAAATTTCGCCAAGGCCGGCTCCGACGTGATCACCGTGCATGTGGAATGCGACGACGATCTCAAGGCCTGCGTTGACAAAATCCACGAATGCGGCATCAAGGCGGGACTTTCGGTCAAGCCTAAGACCTCGCCGGAGGCGCTGTTTCCCTATCTCGATACGCTCGACCATATTCTGGTGATGACCGTGGAGCCGGGCTTCGGCGGTCAGTCCATGATGCCCGAATGCCTCGACAAGATCGCCGTCATCAAGGCAGCATGTCAGGCGCGCGGTCTGACGGTTCCTGTGATGATCGACGGCGGCGTGAATGCCGGAAATGTCGGTCGGGCGGCACAGGCGGGCGCGGATATGATGGTCGCGGGCAACGCGGTTTTCGGCGCGCCCGACAGAGCGGCCGCGCTGCGCGCGCTGACCGAAGGCGCTGCCACAGCGGACTGAACAGTACATATACCCGCACAATGAGGTGAGGCAATGGAACCACATCAGAAAATCATCCGGCAGGTCGCCAAAAAGATTTTACAGCCGGAGGGTCTGTTTCAAAAAGGTACGTCGCGTCTCTGGCTGGACGACAATGATTATTTCATGACGCTGGTGGAATTTCAGCCCCATTCTTATGAAAAAGGCTGCTTTCTCAATGTGGGCGTTTGTTTTCTGTGGGGGCATGGCAGAGTCATGGAGGACGGACCCGATACATTTGACATTGGCGGCAGAGTGGAGCCGGCAGGACTGTCTTATGTGCCCTACGATGGGCAGGACGATGTATTTGCGGAGAAAACGGAAACATTGACCCGTCGCGCTCTGGAAGAAGTGGTCGAATATCGCAGGCTGCGCGATCTGACCTATGCCAAGGAACGGCTGGTCGGGCGAATTCCGGCGGAATCCCCTTTCTGGGAAGTATATGACGCGGCCATGCTCTGTTTTTTCAAAGGCGATTATGAAGACGGAATGAGCTGTTTGCAACGTTTTTTGGAGATTCTCGACCGTTCGCTGGCGGAAAGCAGTGTTCCGATTCCGTGGAAAGAAGCGTTATACCGCTTCTGTCGGGAGGAACTGCTTTTCGGGCTGTCTTCGGCACAAGCCGCACAGCGCATGGTCTGTGACAGCATCAATCGCTGTCGGGCTTCTTTTGGAGCCAAGCCCTCTTTGCAAAAAATGAAAAAGAATGTCGTGTTTTAATGCTGAAACGCGCGGACATAACAGACTCTAAGATAAAACACGATAGCTTGTCATGGGATGGGGCGATGGCTGTTCCCATAGCGTGTGAAGGAGGCTTTGCGGATGAATAAAAGGACTGTGATTTCTGTCGTTGCTGCCGCCGTCAGCCTGGCGTTGGGCATCGGTACGCTGCTGCTTGGGCGTGTACTTATTTCCCAAAAGCATCCGGCAACCGACGCGGCGTTGCTCAAAACATTTACCTACTATGAGCGGGACGGAGCCATCGTTTTTTCGGGCTGCACCGAGAGTGTGGAAGAGATCGTCATTCCCGCCGAGATCGACGGGCTGCCCGTCACATCCATCTCGGACGACGCTTTCGGAGGCGGGATCATTCACTGGAATCTGGAAAAGGTCGTGCTGCCGGCATCGGTGGAAACCATCGGTAACTGCGCCTTTCAAGACTGTACCGCTCTGCGGGAAATCAACCTCGAAAACGTGCGGGAGATAGGGGACATGGCTTTTTACGGCTGCTGTTCTATGGAATCGGTTCACATCAGCAAAAACACCGTGAAGATCGGGGAAAGGGCATTCGGCGGCGCTTCGTTCAAACTGATTCTCGACCCTGAAAACACCAGCTACCGATACGCCGATGGCTGCATCTACACCGCCGACGGAAAGACGGTATGGCGCGCCGACTCGGACATTAAGAAATACACGCCGCCCAAAGGCGTTACCGCCATCGCGCCCGGCGCGTTTGAATATACCGAGCTGGAAAGCATCACCTTACCCGACAGCGTGACGGAGATAGGCAGCTATGCGTTCTGTAACTGTCTTGGACTGACCGAAATGGAAATTCCCGGCAGCGTCAGGCGGATCGAGGATTACACCTTCACCTGCTGCCAAAATCTCACTTCCGTCAGGCTCCACAACGGGCTGGTATTCATCGGCAGAGAAGCGTTTTGCGATGACTTCTGTATGATGTCGATGAAGATTCCCGCTTCGGTCAAGGAGATAGGGGGGTGCGCGATCGGGTATAGCTACTACGACGGCGACAGCTGCCAGCGGCTCAATGATTTCACGCTCTACTGCACCCGCGGTTCCGCCGCCTATCAGTATGCCAAGGAAAACGGCCTCCGTTACAAGCTGGTGGACAAATAAACAAATAAGCATTCTATACAACAAAACACGGCTGTCTGAAACCAAAGCAGACAGCCGTGTTTGTTTTGTGGGATTTTTGAAAAAACGATAAAAACTCACCACCGGATCTTCTCGGTCAGTTCTCCGGTCGTGCTGCCGAGCAGGTGGTTCATCCTGTCGTAAATGGCGCGCTCAAAATGCGTGGCGTAATCAATATCCTCCGCGAGCAGTTCGCCGTAAGGGCCGCGCCGATAGTAATAGGTCACCATGTAGCAGCCGTCGCTCAGTTCGGTGCGGATGCTGGTGGTCTTTTTGGGGTAGGCTTCGACGGTTTCGACCTTTTTGATGTGCGTTTCCACGGGCTGCATTTCCACCCGGCGCACGGGTACGCGCTTGACTCTTCTCATAATGACGCTCGGCACTCCCTTCTGATGAAATGTATTACTATTTGTAGTATACCACAAATTTTACAAAAAATCAACTGTCCGACACAATATT
>CAMHAV010000171.1 GCA_946182865.1 uncultured Clostridia bacterium | reverse complement strand
ACCACTTTTTTCAATAGATCATCTCCTGCTCTTTGCCCTGTATTGTATTCATTATAGTTGTTTTTTCTCTAAATTGCAATATCACCGTGCAGGTTTTTAGTTGTATTTTCTTTTGAGACAAGTTTTTCTCATTCGTTTGTATGTGTAGCTATATGCCTGTAAATATTTTGTATAAGAATCAAAAACAGCTCAAATCGCCCGATTTAAGCCGTTTTTGGGATAGGCTGGTACTTTTCCGACTGAGCAAATTCAATCGCTTACATCGGCTTTTGTGAGGAAACAGGGGCGGTTATTGGTCTGTCATCACATCCATCATCAGCTTCATGCAAAGCCTGAATCCATTGATGAACATATCCCGCTCTGAGATCGAGGATATGTCGGTGATGCTTTCGGTGAGCTTCTCCAACAGTTCCTTTTGCTCATCGGAGAGCGATTCTCTCAATAAATCCTCGTTCCTGTCTGCGATGGATTTCAGCTTCTAGTATTCGGGCGTGGCTGAAATGCTCATTTCGTAGGGCGATATACGTCCGTAGTACAGATCTTCTATGATTTTCATGTTGTTTGGTTCACCTGTCCTTTCGCAACAACAAATATCACAGAAGATCGCATAAGTCAAGACAAATAGCGACTTGCAGAGAAAGAAATATGATTCGGACGATCATTCTTCTTTCTTCTGACGAAAAAAACACACCACCTTCGCAGAAACGCCTGAGTGACGTTACTACGGAGGTGGTTCTATTACCATTCATCGGAGTATTTTTGTTCATCTGCAAAATAATCCACTACTTGCAGCATCGGCTGATACCAGCCCTCAATGCGCTTCATTTGTTAAATCACATCACATAACGAATCACATCACATAACGACAGAAAGCGGCGCACAGCAGGACACTTTCCTAACAGCACACCTCTTTCCGTATTCTTGAGATGATGGAATTATTCTTTTACAAACTTAACGTTTTTGCCGGCGTTTTCCTTGTTGTCTTTCCAAGTAATGGTGCCGTTTTTCACCGTCAGTGAACCGGTGCCGTTGGTATAGGACGTCTTTGAGGAATCGTTTCCGTTCTCGTCAAATGTTATGATCGTCTTGACGCATTTGGTATAGTTCATTACGCCGTTGCTGTTGAATGTGCCGGTGAAATTCCAGTTATAGACTTCGGCGGCACTGTCGGGCCATCTCACCCAGACATCATAGCCGGATGATTTCTTGGTGACGGTGATGGTAGCTCTTCCCGCCACCGTCTCGACATATTCGCCGGAATAATCGACCGTCGAAGTGCTGACCAGTTTGGCAAACTGACTGGTGACCCAGCCTTTTGTCTGGGAGGTAAACTGAATCTGATACCACACTCTGCCGGAGGAATCCTTCTTGCTGGCGAGACAAGTGTATGTCTTGCCCTTGGAGGTTTTGCCGATTTTCTTGTAATTGGTGCCGACCCCCGATCTGACATTCACGGGCGTGGCGGTAATCTGTACCTGCTTGGCTGTGACGGAGGGCTGCTGACTGTCAGTGACCAATTTGGCCAACTGACTGGTGACCCAGCCTTTTGTCTGGGAGGTGAACTGAATCTGATACCACACTTTGCCGGAAGAATCCTTCTTGCTGGCGAGACAAGTGTATGTCTTGCCCTTGGAGGTTTTGCCGATTTTCTTGTAATTGGTGCTCGCACCTGATCTGACATTCACGGGCGTGGCGGTAATCTGCACCTTCTTACCGGAAACGGTCTGTTCGTTGTCGGGGGTTGTGGCGCCGACTTTGGTAAATGTCATTTCGCCCTTTTCCAGTTCTTTTTCGTCGCGCCAGACAAGCTCTGTCTTGCTGTGGAACTGCACGCGACCCATACCGTCTTTATAAACGACTTTCTTGAAAGATACATTTCCTTTGGAATCGTATGTATAATCCGTCTTAACGCCCTTACTGTAATTAATGCGATAGGTATCCGTGTCAAATGAACCGCTGAATGTCCACACGGTGTTTTCGCTCGCGCTGTTGGCCCATTCCACCGTGATGTCGGCGGAATCCTTGCCGGTTGCCTTCACGGTGAGACTTGCTCTGCCGTACTGGTAGGTACCTTCATAATCCTTTACGGGATTGGCGGCTGAATCTTCCGTTTTCTTGGCAAACTGGGAGGTAATCCAGCCGGTTTTATTGCCGGAATACTTGATATTGTACCACACTCTGCCGGTGGAATCCTTTTTCTGACCGACATAGTCGTACTTGTCGCCCTTGTGCGCCTTGCTGACCACGGTGTTTTTCAGACCCGCGTCGGCTCTGATCATCACGGGATTGCCCGTGACCTCCACCTGCGTTGCCGCAGAAACGGGCAGGGCAAAACCTGCCGCGAGCATGGCGGTCATCGATACGGCCGCGATTGTTTTTTTGAAAGATTTGTTCATGATGAAAGTCTCCTTACATGATTATTGTCGGTTGAATTAGAATGATATGGATATTACAATTCTCCGGCGGAAAGAAAGCGGTTCTTTCACCGGAGAATTGTATGCAACGAATGGGATTTCAGAGGTTCCTGTTGCTTTACTTTCTGTCCGGATGAGCCTGTCAGTCAATATTCCACTTGGAGGCAGCGTACATCTTGACGGTATTGGTCTCTTTATCTGTAATATAATAAGTGTTATTGGGATGATTGTTGATATATTCGTTTGCGTCAACAAAACTCAGATCGTAATAATTTAAGATGGCTGTTTCGACATACACCAGGAACGGATTGCTCAGGTGCTTGGCATCCTGCGAAGTATAGACGACATAATCTCCGTCGTGTGTAAAGACATATTTGCCGGCGATGACAGGTTTATCATTCGTAAAGTCCTCGTCATCCATGTTGTCGATATCCAAACCGCCCGTGACGGTGAAGGTGACGGTGCTTCCGTCCAGCTTTTCCACTATCTTGGCTTCGGGATTCATTTTTTTCCATTCCGTATATTGGTCGTTCGACATGAGGTTCTGGAAAATCGCCTTCATGAAAGTATCTTCTTTGACGGCAGCCGCTCCATTTACCAGCTTGGCAAACTGACTGGTCACCCATCCCTTGGTTTTGGAGGTGAACTGAATCTGATACCACACTCTGCCGTTGGAATCCTTCTTGCTGGCGAGATAGGTGTATTTTTTACCCTTGGAGGTACTGCCCAGCTTCTTGTATTTGGTACCCGCGCCCGATCTGACCATCACCGGACTGCCGGTGATCTGTACCTGCTTGGCAGTGGAAGCGGGCTGTTCGGAATCGCTGATCTTAGTGAAGGTCATCTCACCATGCTCCGGCTCATTTTCATCGCGCCAGACAAGCGTTTTGGTGTTCTTAAACTGAATTCTGCCGGTGCTGTTTTTGTAAGCCACCTTCTTGGAGGACACACTGCCGTTGTCGTTGTAGACATAATCCGTTCTGACGCCGTTGCCGTAATCAACGCGGTAAACCGACGGATCGAACATGCCGCTCATTTCCCAGACAGAATTTTCCCATGCGGACGAACCCCACTTCACAGTGAACTTCGCGTCGCTCTTGCCGCTGGCCTTGACCGTAATGAACGCGCGGTCGCATTGATAGGTACCCTCATAAGCCTTCACGGGATTCACGGCAGTCGTTTCACCGACCAGCTTGGCAAACTGACTGGTGACCCAGCCCTTGGTTTTGGAAGTGTACTGAATCTGATACCACACTCTGCCGTTGGAAGCCTTCTTGCTGGCGAGGTAGGTGTAAGTTTTACCCTTGGATGTGCTGCCGAGTTTCTTGTAATTGGTACCCGCACCCGATCTGACATTCACAGGTGTAGCGGTAACCTGCACCTGCTTGGCGGCGGAGACGGGCTGCTCTGCGGCTGAATCTTCTGTTTTCTTGGCAAACTGCGAGGTAATCCAGCCGGTTTTATTGCCGGAATATTTGATATTGTACCACACTCTGCCGGTGGAATCCTTTTTTTGTCCGACATAAACGTACTTGTCGCCCTTGTGCGCTTTGCTGACGACGGTGTTTTTCAGTCCTGCGTCGGCCCGGATCATCACGGGATTGCCCGTTACCTCGACCTGCGTTGCCGCAGAAACGGGCATGGCAAAGCCAGCCGCAAGCATGGCAGTCATGGAAATTGCTGCGATGGTTCTTTTGAAAGATTTGTTCATGATGAAAAACTCCTTTATTAGACAATTATGATACAGTGATGTGGCTGTCGGACTATTTTATATTCCACTTGTCGGCAGCGTACATCTTGACGGTATTGGTTTCTTTATCTGTAATATAATAAGTGTTATTGGGATGATTGTTGATATATTCGTTTGCGTCAACAAAACTCAGATCGTAATAATTTAAGATGGCTATTTCGACACACACCAGGAACGGATTGCTTAAGTGAGCAGCGTCCTGTGAAGTGTAGACAACATAATCTCCGTCGAGTGTAAAGACATATTCGCCGGCGATAACAGGCTTATCATTCGTAAAATCCTCGTCATTCATATCGCTGTAATCCACATCGCTTGTGACGGTGAAGGTGATGGTGCTCCTGTCCAGCTTTTCCACTATTTTAGCTTCGGGATTCATTTGTTTCCATTCCGCGTATTGGTCGTTCGACATGAGGTTCTCAAAAATCGCCTTCATGAAGGTTTCTGCATTGACGGTATCGTCTTCGCCGGTATCTTCCTTCTTGCTGTCGCAGGCAGTCAGCGCCATGAGCATTAATCCGGCGGTAAGAATGGCTATAATGATTCTGATTGTTTTTTTCATGATGTTTCATCTCCTTTCTCAGTTGGAAGAGGGATGGGGCATATAATTGTAAAGCATGGTAGCGGTATCAATCATCAATCCTCGGAATTGCCCATGGTGAGGTAAGCGGCCCTGATCTGACCATAGCTTTCTTTAAGACCCGGCGCTTTCAGAATGGTATCCATATCATCTGCCACGCCTGCGTCCTCAAACTGACCCTTGACGCTGTCATAGTCGTCCGCATCAATGGCCTTGTCCAGCAGTGCAATGACGCCATCCATGAAAGTCGCGTCCAAATTAGCATGATGTTCTTCGTCCATCGGTTCGACGACTGCCTCAAATGTCTTTTTCAGTTCTTGCACACTTCCATCGGCATAGCCTCTGTTGGCTGCGAGTACTGCGATGTCGTGGGCAATCTTTGTCCGCTTCAGCGACACACCGGCTGTGCCCTCACCGATTTCAGACGCCTCAGTAATGATGTTTGCCAGATCCTCATCGACTGCCACCTGGGCAACAGACGTATCTCCGCCGTCCTGGCTGGATGACTGCTTGTCTGCGGCTGTACAGCCAGCTATCGACGTGATGACCAGCGCTGCGGCTAACATCAATGCAATTCTTTTTTTCATATGGTTCAGTCTCCTTCATTTGTTGTCATATTGTTGTTCATATCACCTTTGCTGTTTGCTTCACGCTCCGTTTTACGGCGGGTGTAAATGAAATTCCATACCCTTTCCGTACCACACCATGCTCACCTCCTTGGGTGTTGTGTTCATACACTTACAAAAGCTCTGTTTTTTAATAGTCTACGCTGCTGTCCAATAAAAATGTCCAGTAAATTTAGCTGTTTTCTGATTACAGTTTCCTTAACAAACCACCTCCGCAGAAATGCCGGAAAGACGTTCCTGCGTTTTCACGCACTGCTACAGGATTACCTGTCACTTGCACATACTGAGAAGCCGCAAAAGCGGGCATCACTGCCATGGTAGAGAAAGATGCGCTTACCAGTACTACTGCGAGGATTTTTTTATGTTCTTGTTCCTATCTGTTACCCATTGTAACTATTCAGTCCCCCCTGAAAGTCACAATAATCTTGTTGTTTTTCAGAGATTTTATGCAGAATATTGATTTATAATCATTATATTTTCTGTGTGTTAATTCAGTAACTCTATGTGATTTATAGCGTATTCCTGAAAAACGGGAGGGGGACTGAATAGTTACAATAAATCCTTTATTGGCAATATTATAACTATTGATAGTGAAAATATCAACAACAAAGCCATAACAATTGTATCACAAATTTGTTACCTTTATGACAAACCTCGTTCAACTGTGATTTCTGCTTCATTCTCAACTATTCTTCTGTTTCAAAAATTGCTATACCTGATAACATTACCAATCACTATCCACAACTTAGTGAAGTAAATCACAAATTAGATTTTTTGTTATGAT
>CAMHAV010000170.1 GCA_946182865.1 uncultured Clostridia bacterium | reverse complement strand
TATCTATTATCTATTATCTTAGCGCAGCTCCGCTGCGCGCTTAAATTCTCATTTGTCCTGTATGACAAAAAAGGGACTGCCGCCTGATCGCACCAGCCCCTTTTTCTTTCAATCATCGTATGACAGCCTGCTCCGCATTACTTGCGCACATAGTTGCGGTAATCGAGATCGCCGCGTTCCAGTCCGTGAATCAGCAGTTCCGCCGTCGCCATATTGGTGGCTACGGGAATCACATGCATATCGCACATACGCAGAATGTCCATGTCTTTCGGCTCGCTCGGCTTGGGTGTGAGCGGGTCACGGAAGAAAATCAGCAGATCAATCTCATTATAGCCGATACGGGCCGAAATCTGCTCGCCGCCGCCTGCACTGCCCGGCATAAAGCAGTTGATATCCAGACCGGTTGCCTCTCTCACAATCTTGCCCGTCGTGCCTGTCGCGCAGAGCTTGTGGCGGCTGAGAATGCCGCAGTAAGCAATGCAGAATTGCACCATCAATTCCTTCTTGTCATCATGGGCTATCAAAGCAATATTCATTATAACGTCATCTCCCAACAAAGTTTTTTCTCTATTTCATTATCATGAATCACATATTCAGTATTGACCGCCTGCGCGGATTTTATTTTCTTAATATTGTGCGCAGCGTCATTTTTTCGTCCAGCGGCACTGTTTCTCCGAAGATACGCCGCGCCGCGTCGCGCGCATACCGCATGAGCGGACTGCCCGTGTCGGGAGGCTGCCCCGAAAGAACCGCTTCCATGGCGGACAGATCGTGTGGCAGCACGCCCAAAAGACGCGCGCCCACCGCGTCGATGCATTCGTCAATGCTGCCCGCATAGACCGCGCCGCCGCTCCGCATGGTTTCGGGAGAAAAATCGGTGAGCAGCAGCCGGAATTCACAGCCGCACGCCGCCTGTTCCCGCGCCCGTCCCAGCAAACGGCGCAGCGCCGCCGCATATTGCAGGCTGAGTTTGTCGGCACGCGAGCAAATGACCATGACATCAAAGCAATTGACCGCGCCGCAGTCCGGCACCGTGCCCGACGGCAGATCGGCCACCACGTCGCCCTGTCGCGACAGTTCCTCGACCACTCGCCGCGCCTCAACGGAATAGGGCGGCAGCGGAGTCTCCGAAAACGCGGAAGCCGGCAGAATCCGGAGATTCTCACCGCAATCCGTCAGCGCTTCTTCCAGCTCACAGGCGCCGCTCGCCGCGTCGCCTATATGCATATTGATTTGTTCACCGACCCCCAGCATATGGGCCAGCGTGCCGCCGAAGCCGCACAAATCCACCGCCGCGGCCGCATGACCGAGGTCTGCCGCCGCCTTAGAGAGATATGCCGCCGAAAGGGTGCTGCCCTGACCGCCGAGGGCGGAAATGACTGCAATTTTCTTGCCCAAAGCCTCACCCACTCGCATACGTATCCAGTTAATTGTATGATAGCACAAATTTGAAAAGAAGTCAAAGAAAATTTTCAATATTTTGGCAATTTGCGTCGATTTTTTATGACAAAAATATACTGAAATATTTGGTGGTTTTCCACTTCATTAAAAAATGAACCGCTGCCGTGCGTTTCTCACGATTTCTTACGATCCTCTTTTCTCCTCCCATGTGACGATGCCGCCTTCGGGGAGAACGTCGTAACCGGAGGTTTTGGCGGAAAAGAAATACGCGTCGAATACGTCGCGCGCCACCTGCGCCATGACCTTGCCGTGGCCGCACTTCTCACCGATGACCGCCACCGCGATTTGGGGATTGTCATAGGGGGCAAAGGCGATAAAGACCGCGTTCGGGGATTCGACTTTATCCTCGTGCTTGGCACTCTGGTTGGTATCGGCGGTACCTGTCTTGCCGCCGATTTTGAGCTGGTAATTTTCAAAGGTATCGGACGCGGTACCGTCCTCCGTAACGCTTCTCATGCCTTCTTTGACGATGCTCATCATGGTGTCGGAGGCTTCGAGCTTGGCGAGCATTGTCTTGTTTGTCTCCGCGTCCTCCCGCACCGTTTCGGACATATCATAGGATTTGATGGTCTTGACAAGCGTGGCGGAATACCGTGTGCCGCCGTTGGCGAGCGTAGACATATAGGTGCAGATCTGCATAGGTGTGAAACGGTTGTCACTCTGACCGATCGCCGCCTGGAGCGTATCACCGGTAAACCAGTTCATATTGCGGCTGGCGCGTTCTTCCGCGCCGGCCAGAATGCCCACCGATTCGCCCAGACCCACGCCTGTCTTGGAGCCGAGCCCGAGCTGCTTGCAGTAGGTGTTCATCCTTTGAATGCCGATGCGCTGCGAGATGGTGTAGAAGAAGATGTTGCAGGATACGGAAATCGCTTTGGTGACGTTGACCTGACCGTGCACGCCGTCGCACAAAAAGCGCTGACCGCCGAATTCCTCCAGAATCATGTAGCCCTGACAGCTAATCTGCTCATTTCGATCTATACCGATGGGATTACCGGAATCCTTGGTGTTTTCGTACTCCTGCAAGGCCGCCAGCGCCATGGCCGGCTTAAAGGTCGAACCGGGCGCGTAGCCGCCGCTGAGAGCGCGGTTAAAGAGGGGATTGTCGGGGTTCTTGCTCAGGTCGCTGTAATCCTGCAAATAGGTGCTGAGGTTGAAAGAGGGATAGGTTGCCGCCGCCAGCACCTCAAAGGTGTTGACGTTCATCACCACCACCGCGCCGGCGTTCGCGTCCGCGCCGCTGCCTTCGATGCCCGCCGCCTGCTGCGCCTTGACGAGGTTTTCGATGGATTCCTGCGCCGCGCGCTGCAAGTCCGAGTCAATGGTCAGCACCACGGTATTGCCCGCCTTGGGTTCGCGGGTGTATTCGCTGTAGATGACGTTTCCCTTTTCATCGTGACGCACCTTTTTGATGCCGTTGGTGCCGCGCAGGGTGTCTTCGTATTCCTTCTCCACGCCGAATTTGCCCACCACGTCGTTGTAGCCATAGCCCTTTTTGCGCAGCTTTTCAAATTCCTCGGCGTAGATCTTGCCCGTCAGTCCGATGAGGTGGGGCGCAAGGGTGCCTTCGGTATATTCGCGGATCGGCACGATGCTCACTGTCACGCCGCGGAAGAAGTTGGCGTTTTCGCTGATGACCTGCATGGTCTCCTGCGAAATATCCCCCGCAAAGGTAAAAGGGGTGGAGGAGTTGAAGCCGCAAAGCTCCATTTCCAGACGCACGCCCATGATGACGCGCGCCACATTCGGGGCGAGGCCTTCCGTCTCGTAGCGGTCGGCCATTTCGTCAAAGCAGTTCTGCGGGGTCGCGTAGGTCTGCAATTCCAGCATGACCTCCATCTTGCGGATGGCGGAGTCGGCATTTTCGGCAAAGCTGACATGTCCCCATTCGTCCACCACCAGCGGACAGGAGTCCTCCCACTTGGGAGAACCGTCCTCGTTACGCCCCTCGTTTTCGTCAATGATCTTAGTGAGGCGATAGATGATTTCGTTGCGCTGGGGGTTTTTTAATTTATTGAATTCCGACGCCTGAAAGATAATGGCGTAGCCCATGCGGTTGGAGGCGATGGTGCGTCCGTAACGGTCGAGAATCTCCCCCCGCGCCGCCGTGACCTTGATGCTCGACGCAGTGTAGGACAGCGCCGAATCGGCATACGTCGTATAGTTGAAAATCTGAAAATCCGCTAATTTCAATATATAGACGCCCAGTATCAGCATGACCAGTATGACCAGCGTGACACAACGCTTAAAAATCAGTTTTGTTTCCATTCGGTCGTCCTCCTTTTCTGACTCGGTCATCCCGTTTATTAATCTATATCTCTACCCGGTATTGTTCCACCATCGCGTCCACTTCTTCGTCGGTCAGTTCCACCACGATGTGATCCGCGTCGTAATATTCACTTTTCTGAACGCTCTCTATCATTTTATCATAAGGAATCGCTCTGATACCGTCGTTTTTCCGTTTGCTTTCATCGCTGTTGCCCAGCAGCACATACCAATGGTCCACCGTCATATCTTTGTCGGCAAACAGCGGCTTCTCGGGCGTGGTCGGCACAATCGAAGCAATGCCTGCGCCGATAGCGTAGGAGCCGAACAGGGTGCCGTCCTGTTTCTGATAAAAATGCGGCGAGGCATAATAGGCATCAAGCTGCTGCTTTTCGTTGAGCCACTGACTGAATTTGTCGATATCGTCTCCGATTTCGGCGATCTCCTTCTCCCCCATCACCAGCGGATGCATGACCCCGAAAATCGTGAGATGATTTCCCTCTTCCTCAAACATGGTCATTGCCGATCGCAGTCCCGAACGGCTGGCGTCGATATCCTGCTGTATCAGCCGCTCGATCTCGCTGAGGTCGTGTTTTTCGTCCTCATAAAGAAAGGTTTTGGCGCCTTGCAGACCGCACACACGCGACACCATCATATAAAACAGTTCTATGTCGTGACGGCTGTTGGGGTAATTGAGGTGCATCTCCACCGTCGTGCCGTCAAAGGAGATATCGAAGCCGCGCCCGATATTCTCCGGGTCGAAGATAATGGTGTAATCTCCCTCTTTGCCTTCGTCAAGGCGCTGGCATTCGTCGCCTATGCCGTAGGAAAGCTCCTCCGGCACGATATCAGCCAGCGTCAGTTTTTTACCGAACATTCCCTTTTTCCTGATGGTAACGGTAGCAGACATTTTTACAACACTCCTTCTCTATAAACAATCATTCGTCGTACAGCCGCGTGGCAATGGCGCGGTTGAAGTAGAAAAACAACGGCATGACCGCCGTGGAATAGGCGACGCGGGGAAGCAGAATATGCGGGACAAAGAATGTCACGTCATGTCCGCCCGGCCCCGCCAGAAAAATCCATTGCACCGTGCAGACAATCACTACCGCCGCCAGTCCTAAAATCAGCGCCGTGACGATGTTGTTGCGCATGAGGTACATGACCAGCGTGCCGCAGCCGAAGCAGATCACCAGATGAATCAGTCCGTAAAAGCCGAAGGGCGCGGTGCTGCCGACATCCATCATGAGTCCCGCCGCCAGACCGAACCACATGCCCGCCACATCCCCTTCAAATACCGCCATGCTCACGGCGCACACCGTCAGCAGCATGGGCAGTTCTCCAAAGAAAGCGGGAAGCAGGGAGGGGGTGGATTGCAGGATGTAGACCAGAAGGATCTCCACGCCGTAAACAATGTATTTGATGGTTCTACCGTTGAGACGTATCACGTCCTTTCCCCCTCTCCGTCATATCTTTTTTATTCGCCGCTGCTTTCTTCTGTCTGATAGCCTTCTATCGACTTTTCTCTCACGCTTCTCTGCCCCTCGAACTCCGTAATAATAAACACATCGGTGCATCCTTTGATGTCGGCCGCCGGCGTGATAACCGCGTAAAACGAAATATTCTCTGACTCGGCCAGAATTTCTTTAACCTCTCCGATGATAACGTCGCGCGGGAAAATGGAGCCGAATCCGGAAGTGACCACGATATCCCCTGCCGTGACTTCGCAGTCCCGCGCAAGGTAATTGAGCCGCGTCTCGCCGCTCTTGGCCGCGGAAAGCTCCCCGAACAGCGTGCCGCCGTCGCGCGTTTCCTTATCCAACGCGCCGACCTCCAGACCGGGGCTCAGAATAGTCGTCACCTTGGAGGACGTAACGCCCAGCGCGGATATGTAGCCCACCAGACCATCCTCCGTAATGACCGGGTCAAAGAGCGAAACGCCGTCCGCCGACCCTCTGTCGAGCGTAAACGCGCCGTAATAATCGGCCGCGTCCCGCGCAATCACCGTGGAAGCAAGGAACTGGTAATTTTCGTTTTCTTCTTTGAGTCCGAGCAGTTTGCGATAACGCTCGTTCTCGGTCTTTAACTCCTCATAGTCCACCGTCTTGCGGTTCATCTCGCGTACTTTCTTCTTGAGCAGCTCGTTTTCCGCGCGAATCGCGTCAATGTCCTCAAATTCTCCCGAAAAGGAGCCGAATCCCGCCGAAATCATGGCGCTCACACGCTGAATCGGCGTGGTAATCACGCCGCAGATCGAAGAGATCAGATCGCTGTTGCCGCCCGTCCCCGCCGAATAGAGGATGACGCACGTCATCACCAGCACAGCGGCAAAAAACAGCCGCAAATTGGAATCTCCCAAACGAAATCGGTTTCGCAAGCCAGTTCCCCCCAAAAATCATAACATTCCAAGCGCAGAGCGCTTCTAATATCCAACAACTAGCAGCTAACAGCTAACGACTAACGGCTAACGGCTAATTCCGTATTCTCCAGTAGGAGCCGGTGTCGCTGATGT
>CAMHAV010000169.1 GCA_946182865.1 uncultured Clostridia bacterium | reverse complement strand
GTCACATGGCGTGTTTCTTCATCAGTGTCATTATTTTGGTAGGCTGCGTGGTCTATGTGGCACTGCCGTGGCTGGTCGACTGGTACATCGACAACACTGCTGTGGAGATTTCCGCCTCTACCCACAAGGTCATGATCTCCATGCTCTACTCCATCGGCGTGCCGATTTTTATCACGCTCGTAATGCTGTGGCTTCTGACGCTGAATATCAGCCGTGGAAAGTCCTTTATCACCAAAAACGTCACCTATCTGCGCGCCATCAGCGTATGCAGCGTAGTCATTGCGGTCATGGTGCAGTTTTTCTCTACTTTTTTAAAATCGTTCTTTCCCTTTATCATTACCATTATATTCCTGCTGCTGGCGCTGCTCACGGCGGTTTTCGCCAATCTGTTCCAGGCGGCCGTCCAATATAAAGAAGAAAATGACCTGACGGTCTGAGTGAGGAGGATACCCTTTTGCCTATTATCGTAAATCTGGACGTCGTGATGGCCAAAAGAAAAATCGGCGCATCCAAACTGGCCGAAAGAGTCGGCATCACGCTGTCTAACCTTTCTATCTTAAAAAACAACAGAGCCAAGGCAATCCGTTTTTCCACCCTGCTCGCCATCTGCAAAGAGCTGGACTGTCAGCCCGGCGATATTCTGGAATATGTACCGGGTGACGAGGACGACGAGGAAACCGACAGCGACAATTAATTCCGGGAGGCAGCCTTTTATTATGATGATTTCACCCTATTACATGATCATTGCACTCGGCTGTCTGGCCGGTGCGGTACTGATGTTCACCCGTTTTCGTCAGCAGGCGGAGGTAACATACCCTGCGGGTATTCTGCTGGCACTGGGAGGCGTTTATCTTCTCTGCCGACAGTTTTTCCCCGGACTTGCCGACAGCAGCGCCGTTTCATGGGTGGTGCGCGGCGTGCTGGTAGTGTTCCTCATTTACCTGCTGCTCTGCTGGAACAACCTCAAAGCCGAACGCAGCGCGGAATTTGACACACCCCCGCAGGAAACAGCGGACAAAAGCGGCGAAACGGAACCCGACCTTACCAAGGAGGAACCCCAAAATGACGTCTCAGACCGTAAAACCGCCCGTCACGACTGACAAATGCAGGCTGTGGCTGTGCTTTGTTCCGCTGAACTCCCTGATCGTGCTTGCCTTTTTCTTTTACCGCTGGACAAAGCTCGGTCTGCCGGGTCGCGGCAAGACATTCGCGCTGATGGTCGCCGCACAGCTTATATGGGAGTTTCCTCTGGTCGCGCTCATGGGGGTGCTGCTGGGGCAGATTCACGCCGCGTGGTTTCACAGCGGATGGGTAGTGCTGCTGTTTCTGTACATGGTCAATACCGTACTCGCGCTGATCTGGCGGGAGATCGAATACCGCCGACTGTGCAAGGAAATACAGCATTACATTACATAAAAAAGTGGTACATCCGCAAATAACCAGACGTAAAAAAACGCATCGGAAGGTTTTCGGAATGAGGAAATAACCGAAAGACTTCCGATGTTTTTTGGTTCCAAGATCATATCCACGGAGGAAATACAATGATAGCCAATTTTTTGATCGTATTGGGACAAGTGCTGTCCCTCTTTCTGATGATTGCCGTGGGCTTCGGCATGTACAAGGCCAAAATGCTGAACGACGCGGGCGCGGCGCAAATGACCGACCTGCTGCTCTATGCCGTCACGCCCTGCGTCGTCATTCACGCTTTCTGCCGCGACTTCGACCCGCAGACCGCCCGCTCCATTGCGGTCTTTGCCGTCGCGGGGGCGTTGGTGATGGTGTTTGGCATACTCGTGGGAACGCTGCTCTATCGCAAGGGCGAGGATAACGCGCGCACCGTGCAGCGGTTCGCAATGGTATTTTCCAACTGCGGATTCATGGGCATTCCGCTGGCCGGAGCGGTGTGCGGCGAGTGGGGCACGCTGTATTCCTCCATCTTCGTGGTCATCTTCAATCTGTTCCAGTGGACGTACGGCGTGACGCTGATGTCAGGACAGCGGCTTTCGGTCAGAAAGGCTTTTCTCAACCCCTGCATGATAGGTCTTGCCGTGGGACTGCCGCTCTTCCTGCTGTCGGTACATCTCCCCTCCCCTTTGGAAAGCGCGGTTTCCATGATGGCGGGCCTCAATTCCCCTCTCGCCATGATCGTCATTGGCACACATCTGGCAAAAGCCGACCTTGTCAGCACGCTCAAGGACACACGCTGCTATTTCACGGCGTTCATGCGGCTGGCAGCGCAGCCTGTGGTCATCATGGCGGTCATACTTGCCCTGCCGTGGCTGGATGACAACCAGACCCTGACGCTCGCCGTGATGTGCGGCGCGCCTGTCGCCGCCTCCTGCGCTCTGTTCGCCACCAAATACCAGCGCGATTCGGGACTTGCCAGCCGGATGGTGGCGCTCTCCACCGTACTTTCCATGATCACGCTGCCGCTGCTCTTAGCGGCGGTGCGGGCATTGGTTTGATTTTTTGCTGATACGACGTGGATTTCAGATAGATTCTTATATAAAGGGGTGAACACGCGTTGAAAAAGGAAAACCTCATGCTGCTGGTCATCGGCGGTCTTTGCGCCGTGGGATGCACTGTCATTGCCGTTTTTAACACAGTGCAGGCATCCTTTCTTAACGCCGACGTCATCCCCGCTTCGGCGTATTACATTTCTCCCATTTCCCCGTCCTCGTCGGACGTCATCGGTTCATCCGTCGATGCCCAGGGAACAAAGCAAAACACCATCAACATCAACACCGCCACCGCGGAAGAACTGGCCGCGTTTCTGCCGGGAATAGGGCAGAAAAAAGCGCAGGCCATCATCGACTATCGCGAAACGGCGGGCGGATTCGATTCGGTGGACGAGCTGATCAACGTCAAAGGCATCGGGCAGAAAACGCTGGCAAATCTGCGCCCGTATTGCCGTGTATCCGATGAAACCGATTCAACCGATGAATCCGATTCATCGGTTGAATCCAGTATATCTACCGAATAACAACCCCAGAAATAAAAACGCGTCATTGTGCCTTGCAATAAAAGGGCAATGACGCGTTTCGTATTCTATTAGTCTTTGTTCGAGAGCTTTTTCAATTCTCTCATAAAGGTGTCGATATCCTGAAACTGCCGATAGACCGAGGCAAAGCGCACATAAGCGACTTGGTTGATATCCATAAGCTTTTCGAGGGCATACTCGCCGAGCTGCACCGACGTCACCTCATGATTGGGAGAATTCACCAGCAGGTTTTCGATGTCGTCCACCGCTTTTTCCAGCGCTTTCAGATCAATTTCGCTCTTTTTGCAGGCGCGCAGCATGCTTTGCAGCAGCTTTTCTCGGTCAAACGGCTCGCAGTATTTGTTCTTTTTGATGACAATGATGGGGACGGCTTCCACATATTCATAGGTGGTGAAACGCTTGTCGCACTGCAAACATTCGCGTCTGCGACGAATTTTGCTCCCGTCATCGGTGGGGCGGGAATCGACAACCTTGCTTTCGGAATATCCGCAGTAGGGGCATTTCAAATCAATCACTCCTGTAAAAAAATCGGCAAAACACGAAGGCACGCCTTGTTTTTCAAGAGTATTATAGCATTTTCTTTGAAAAATTGCAATCGTATCAGGAAAAAAAATTCAAAACCGCCACTCCCGCCGCTGCCGCCAGGCATGCCAGTCCCCCATATTGCGCCACTTTTTTTTCGCGGCGGTATTCCTCACCTTCCCATCCGCGGCAGAGACGCACCTGCCCCAGCCACGAAATCAGCAGCAGCGGTATCATTACATTGGGAATGTCAAGCTTCATCGGATAATGCCCCCTCCTATCACGGTGCAGTCTACTTCTACCTCGATGGAAGATTTGCGATAGATATCCTCCCAGTTGTCCGCGTTCTGCTCGTACCAGTCGGGCATGCGCTGACGCAGCTTGTCCTGCAATCCCAGCACCGACGAACCCAGAGATTGCCTGCTTCTGGCGGCAAGTGCCTCCAACCGGGCGGTCAGCGTTTCCGTCATATCGCGGCGCGCGCGTTCGGTAAAGTTGTGCGAACCGGTATTGATTCCTCCGATGGCGCTGCCGTCAATGGGAATACAGCTCAGATGCAGACGGACGGTAAAAACCGGAACGCCGTTTTGCAGAGAACACTCCGATTCGCAGTGCGACTGCTTGATCTGATAATCAATCACACTGCCGTCCGCCTCTTTGGCCGCCACTACGCCGCTGATCTGGCGGTTGGTAATCAGCCGCAGCAGTTCGAGTTCCTGCTCGTCCAGCTCGCCCAGATAGTTCCCCTGTCTGCCGTATGCCGCCGCCCCCGAAATCCGCAGCATCTTTTTTTGACCATCATTTGTTTCCGTATCAGACAATGCATCGTTTACATCCTCCGACAGCGCATCGGGGGCGCAGGGGGTCATTTTCAGCAGATAAAATTCATCGGCATTGCTCACCACCTTATAGAGCGAATGAAGGTTGAGCGCCATTGCGTCGGCACTGCCCGTATCATCGTAGCTTTGCAGCGCCACCGCCGCGTCCGACGCGACCGCGTTATCCGTGACCGACGCGCCGAAGAAATCCTTGGCGCTGCCCGCGCAAACCGCCACACAGCTCTGACGGCGCACCGAGGCGCGTCGGAAGAATAACTCCGTCATCCCTAAAAAATTCCCTTTGGAGAGTTCTTCTCCTATCACGATAACATTCAGTTGTTCAAAATTGACCTGCCGTCCCATATCCTTTTCCAGCAGCCGGATGGCGGAAGCCACCGAGCTTTCGGTCACGGTGCAGTTGGTGTATTGAATCGCACCGGAGGATTCGGCGTTGCCGCTCACGGGAATGGCGAGCTGAAAGGTAAAATCATAGCGCCCTTCCTCCGGCCCCGCATCCGCTCCAAACCCCAGTACAAAGGCGCGGCCGTTGATCTCCGCGTCGTCCCAGCAGCCCGCGGCGGTCAGCAGACAGCTCACCGACAACAGCAGCAGCACGATGCGCAGCGCGTTTTGTTTCCATTGACACTTCATGCGGCTTTCCTCCTCATCTGCTTAACGGTAGTGAAGATATACAACAGCGGTATCAGCAAAAAGAGAAAGAATACTTTTCCCCACGATGCCATCATCCGAATGACGCTGTCATCTGACAGGCTGAAATAGGAAACCGCAAAAATGACGGGCAGCAGCAGAAAATGAAAACAGCTGTGACTCTTGATATGGCACACGCCGCATAGCGAAATGCTGCAACAGTAGAGAAGAATGCCACCCGTGATCAGCGTAACGCTCGTATAAATCATCATATACAAAATATCAAAGCGGTGATTGAGCGAGACATTTCCCACGCTCACAATGCGGGACAGTTCCGTGAGCGGAAAGGCAAGGTGCCGCGTTCCCTCCACGGAGAACACCCCGACACAGCAAAGCAGAATCAGCACACAGAACACCGCCAGCGCCGCACTGCCTCCCAGCAGACTGCGCGCAAGCTTTTTCTTGTTGTAATACCCCGCAAAATACGCTGTGGCCGCGATACCGCTCAGCGGCATGACCGATTGAGGAAGCTGACCGATCACAAACCGGTTGGGCTTGAGAAGCGGCAGCAGCTCCCCGAAATTGGTGGAGTACAGCCCCATTCCCATGATAAAGGCAAGAGGCAGCATGATCGCGAGAAAGAGCAGCTCCGCCGTTCGCGCAATCTGCCGTATGCCGGAGGTGATGAGAAGGCACACCGTCAGCAGCGACACCGCCAGCACGATCTGCGACGGCGTTTTTTCGAGCAGGAAGAACCCTGTCATATGTGTGAGCTTCACGGCAATGCAGGAGATTTCCGCCGCAAAATAGACCGCTGCCGCTGTCAGGATGACCCGCGCGGGAAGATCGCCTATGTGTTCCCGCAGGAGCGCCGGAAAAGAGAGCGCCTGACTGCGCCCGAAGGTGCGGGCGAGCATCGCCATGGAAAGCAGCGTCAGCACGACGGTCAGCACCAGCAGCGCCAGCGAACTGCGCCCGAAGTTTTCGGGGTAAAAATACATCCCGCCCATGCCCGCCATCATCACCAGAACGGTGAGCTGCCAGGCGGAAAAGGCAGACGGACTTTTTTGATTGCTTTGGTTCAACAGGCTTCCTCCTTGTCATTTCATTCTTTAGCCGATTGTAATAGTAAAAAAGGCTTAAATATGGGGGTTTATGCTTATTTTTGAAACTGCGTTTTCTTTGCTAAATGAGAATTTAGAGGAATAACAAAAAAGAAAAAAGCATAGCGCAGCGCATAACTAGCGAGCGAATGCGAGCGTGG
>CAMHAV010000168.1 GCA_946182865.1 uncultured Clostridia bacterium | reverse complement strand
ATACCGTTCCGTTGCCCATATATACAAGGATTTTATCTCTCTTGTCTGGCGTGGGACAATAACATGAATTTACGCCAAGTGCTGGTACTAAATGTCAATCAAAAGTAGACATTTTGTATGAGAGTATATTTTTCCTCGATAGTTTCAATACTGTGGCAATGCCACCGTACACTTTGCGACGATTTCACGGTCGGCGGAAGCACGGTCACCTGCCAAAACTGGCGCGCACTTATTTCAACGGAGTAAAAGAAGCCGAGAGATTGCAGCAGGTCTGGAGCAGTGATCCTACATGGAACGGCGATTCCGCCACGGCGACATTTGTCTGCAAAAACGACGCCTCTCATGTGCGTACGGTAGACAACGCCCAGGTTACCTCCGCCACTACCCCGGTAACCTGCGAGGAAAACGGAAAGACCGTTTACACCGCTACGGTGACGTTGGAGGGAAAAACCTATACGGGTACTAAAGAGGAAACCGTTCCCGCCATCGGTCACGACTGGGATGACCCCGAATGGACATGGGACGGCGAGTCGGCCACAGCGACATTTGTCTGCAAAAACGACGCTTCTCATGTGCGTACGGTAGACAACGCCCAGGTTACCTCCGCCACTACCCCCGCGACCTGCGAGGAAGACGGACAGACCGTCTACACCGCCACGGTGACATTGGAGGGAGAAACCTATACGGGGACCAAGGAGGAAACCATTCCCGCCACCGGTCACGACTGGGACAACCCCGTGTGGACATGGAGCGGCGATTCCGCCACGGCTGTTTTCACCTGCACGAAGGATCCTTCTCATAAAAAGCCGGTAGCCGCCCAGGTTACCTCAGACATCACTCCCGCAACCTGCGAGGTAGACGGAACGGGTGTCTACACAGCCACGGTGACGTTGGAGGGAGAAACCTATGCCGATCAATTGACCCGTGTTCTGCCCGCCACCGGTCACGACTGGGACAATGGCACATGGGAGTGGATTGGCACCGAATCGGCCAAAGTCACCTTTACCTGCCGGAATGACAGTGCGCATACCGAAAGTGTGGATGCTGTCATTACCGTTGAGGAAACGCTTCCGACCGATGTAAAAGCGGGAAAAAATGTTTACACCGCCACAGCGGTATTCAATGACAAGGAATACACCGACGTCAAGACGGAAATCATTCCCGCGACCGCGTTTGTTCCGGTGGAAGGTGACGGCTCCGAATATGACCCCGATTCGAATGAGGAACTGACGGTGAAATTCGACAGGGACGGTGATCCGGATGTATTCAGCCGATTTGCCAAAGTCGTAAACGTGAGCGGCGATGATTACGATTATACGCTGACAGACTCGGATTACGACGCGGCCGGAGAACCGCTGATTATCAAGCTCAAACCCTCTTATCTGAAATCGCTCAACCCCGGGAAATACACTCTGACGGCGATTTTCCTTGTCGATGATGAAGAAGTGGAAAGCTATCGGCTTACCTTTACGGTCGGTGAATCCAGAGGCGTGACCTCCGTCGGCACGGGCGAAAGCGCGGCACTGCTCTCGGTGGCCGCAGTGCTTCTGCTTCTCTCGGGAGCGGTTATCGGCTATGTGGTCATCAGAAGAAGAAAAGCCCTTGCGCAAAATAAACCTGAAGTCTGATGCGTGTTCCTCGGGAAAGTTGCGATTCATCTGCCATTTTGACGCAGACAGCGTACTACAGAGGAATGACGCATAAAGGCGTGTGTACTGATTCCTGCGCATCATTCGTATAAAACCAATCAAAAAATCCTCCGCTTTGTTTCCTGGATGAAAAAGAGCGAGGGATTTTTGTGTGTTGGATCGCAGTATATTGTTTTTTGTTTTCGGTTTTTCCTGATTAAAAGTGTTAAAACGCTAAAGTGTCTTGACATTTATCCGAAAAAATAGTATGATAAATGATAACGACATTTTTGCCGTGAAACAAAGTTAAAGGACGGAAATGGGCATGATGGATATCAAAAATATTGCGATCATCGGTCTGGGGTTGATCGGCGGTTCGCTTGCCAAAGCGATTGCCGAATACACCGATTATCACATTATGGCGAGCAACCGCACCCGCGCCACGCTGCTTAGGGCAATCGAGGACGGCGCGGTGCATGAGGAACTGACGGATGACAATATCGGGCAGGCGGATATGGTGATTCTGGGGCTTTATCCCGAAGAAGCGGTGGCATATATGGAGAGCATCGGCGGCAGACTCAAAAAGGGCGCGCTGGTGATCGACGTGTCGGGCATCAAGCGGTACATATGCAAGGAAATGCCTCCCATTGCGGCGAAATACGGCTTTATCTTTGTGGGGGCGCACCCCATGGCGGGCAAGGAAAAGAGCGGATATGCAAACAGTGAGGCGGCGCTTTTCAAGGGGGCGAGCTTCATTATCACGCCCATCGACGACAGCGCGCAGGAAGAAGTGGACTGGCTGCGGGAATTTGCCGCGCGCATCGGCTTTGGGATGCATGTGGTGTGTTCGCCCGCGGAGCACGACAAGATGATCGCCTTTACCTCGCAGCTGCCGCATGTGCTGGCGAACGCCTATGTGCAGAGTCCGCAATGTCTGAAGCACAAGGGCTTCTCGGCGGGCAGTTATCGGGATGTGTCGCGTGTGGCGCGGCTCAACGAGCATCTGTGGGCGGAGCTGTTTTTGCAGAACGCCGACGCGCTGACGGATGAACTGGAACTGCTCATCCGGAATATCACCGAAATCTGCGACGCGGTGAAGGCGGGCGATCGCGAGGGGCTCGAAACCATGCTCGGAAGGGGCAGAAGGGTGAAGGAGGAATTAGGCGAATGACCATTCATGTGAACACCGGCACACCGTATGATGTGATGATTGGAACGGGACTTCTGGGTAAAAGCGGAGAACTGATAAAACAAGTCCTGCCCAAAGCGGAGCGTGCGGTCATTGTGTCCGACAGCAACGTCGCGCCGCTGTATGCCGATACTGTCAAGGCGTCGCTGGAGGCGGCGGGTTATGCCGCCTTTGTCCATGTCTTTCCGGCAGGCGAAGCTAACAAGCGCCTGACCGCCATTGAGGGAATGTACGCGGCGATGGCGGCGGCGGAGCTGTCCCGCTCGGATTTTGCCGTGGCGCTCGGCGGCGGCGTGACGGGGGATATGTGCGGCTTTGCGGCGGCGACCTATCTGCGGGGCATTGCCTTTGTGCAGATGCCGACGACGGTGCTGTCGCAGAATGACAGCTCCGTGGGCGGCAAGACGGGTGTTGACCTCGCATGCGGCAAGAATTTAGTGGGCAGCTTTCATCAGCCCTCTTTGGTGCTGGCGGATGTGGACACGTTGTCGACACTGCCGCCCCGTTATATCACCGACGGCTTCGGGGAGATCATCAAGCACGGATGCATCAAATCAGCGGAGCTGTTCGGATTGATCGAGCAATACGGTACGGACAGGGAAAAAATCGCGGACTTCACCGCCCGTTCGGTGGCGATCAAGAGCGGCGTTGTCGAGCGGGACGAGAGGGAATCCGGCGAGCGTATGCTGCTCAATTTCGGACATACGCTGGGACACGCCATTGAGAAATGCTGTGACTTTACCAAATACGCCCACGGCGAAGCGGTCGGCATCGGTATGCTGATGATGGCGCGCGCCGGAGAGGCGGCGGGACTGACCGCGAGCGGCACCGCCCACAGAATAGAGGCCGTGCTGCAAAAGTGCGGTATGCCGATCTCCTGTGAGTTTACGCCGGAGGAAATCTGCGCCGCCGCTATGTTGGATAAAAAGCGCCGCGGCGAGAAGATGAACATTGTGCTGCTGCATGATATCGGGGATTCCTTTGTGTATCAGATCAAATGCGCCGACCTGCTCGGCTTTGTGAGCGGAGGGGTGCGGGCATGAGCGAACAATCCAACGCGGTCTGCCGCATCGGCGGCGGAACGCTTCGGGGAACGGTGCAGATTCCGCCGTCCAAGAGCGCGGCGCACAGGGCGATGCTCTGCGCGGCGCTGGCGGAGGGACGCAGCGTGCTGTCTCCCATCGAGCTTTCTAACGATATGCGCGCCACCATCAACGCCGTTACCGCGCTCGGCGCGAGGGCGGATTTGGCGGACGGTACGCTGACGATTGACGGCATCGGCGGACGGTTCGGCAATGCCGACAGGGAACCGGTGGAAGTCAACTGCATCGAATCCGGCTCCACGCTGCGCTTTATCATCCCCATTGCCTGCGCTGCCGGCATCAACGGGAAATTTGTGGGGGAGGGGACGCTGGTGTCCCGCCCCATCGGATTATATAAGGAACTGCTCCCGCAAGCGGGGGTGACCTGCGAAACGGAGGGGGGACTGCCCTTCGTCTGCCGCGGAAAGCTGCGGGCGGGGACGTATGAAATGCCGGGGGATATCAGTTCGCAGTTCATCACGGGTATGCTGATCGCGCTGACGCTCTGCGAGGGGGACAGCCGCATTACGCTCACCACCCCGCTGCAATCGGCGGCGTATGTGGATATGACGGTGCGCTGTATGGCGGACTTCGGCGTGCAGGTGCAGCGCATGGCGGACGGCTGGCGCATTCCCGGCGGTCAGCGCTATGAAGCCCGCGATTATACCGTGGAGGGCGACTGGTCGCACGCGGGATTCTTTCTCGCGGCGGGCGCTCTGGGCAGTGAACTGACGCTGCGCGGTCTGCGCATGGATTCGGTGCAGGGCGACAAAGCCGCCGTCGAACTCTTTCGCGGCTTCGGCGCGGAAATTGATGTCAGCGGCAATGAGATAACCGTTCGCAAGGGAACACTGCACGCCCAGCACATCAACGCGGAGCAGATACCTGACTTGGTGCCGTGTCTGTCGATCTGCGCGGCGCTTTGCGAGGGGACGACGGTCATTGACCATGCCGAACGCCTGCGCATTAAAGAAAGCGACCGCCTGACCTCTACTGCCGCAATGATCCGTGCGCTGGGCGGCAAGGTCGAGATCCTGCCCGACGGACTTAAAATCGAGGGCGTGAAGCACTTCACCGGCGGCGTAGTAGACGGCTTCCGCGACCACCGCATCATCATGTCGGCGGCGGTCGGCGCATTGTGCGCACAGGGCGAAGTGACCGTCACCACGCCCTACAGCGTCAACAAAAGCTATCCGTCATTCTTTGACGTTTACAATTCTCTGGGAGGTAACGCACATGTCATCCACATGGGGTAACAATATTAAAATTTCGATTTTCGGAGAGAGTCACGGCGTAGGAATCGGCGTTGTCATCGACGGACTGCCCGCCGGAGAACACCTTGATTTTAACGAGATACAGTTTCAGATGAACCGCCGCGCACCCGGCAACGACAGCACATCCACGCCCCGCAAGGAAGAGGATATGCCGGAGGTCTGTTCGGGCATCCTCAACGATATCACCACCGGCGCGCCGCTCTGCGCGGTCATCGAAAACGCCAACACGCGCTCGGTGGATTACGACAAACTCCAGCGTCTGCCGCGTCCCGGTCACGCGGATTATACCGGGGCGGTGCGTTACAACGGCTACAACGACGTGCGGGGCGGCGGTCATTTCAGCGGCCGTCTCACCGCGCCGCTCACCTTTGCGGGAGCGGTCTGCCGCCAGATTTTAGAGCGCAGAGGCGTGACCATCGGCGGGCATATCTACGCCATAGGCAATGTGTACGACCAGCCCTTTGACCCGGTGGAGGTCAGCGCCGAGCAGCTGCTGCATTTGCAGGAACATTTCTTTGCCCTCAATCGTCCCGAAACGGAAAAGCCCATGCGCCGCATGATTGACGAAGCGCGCACCGAGCGCGACAGCGTGGGCGGCATTGTGGAAATCGCGGCGGTCGGCGTTCCCGCTGGGGTGGGTTCGCCCATGTTCGGCGGCGTGGAGAATGTGCTGGCGTCCATCGTCTATGGCGTTCCCGCCGTCAAGGGCGTGGAATTCGGCGCGGGTTTTGACGTGGCACGCATGCGGGGCAGCGAATCCAACGACCCCTTCACCATTGTGGGCAACCGCGTTGTCACCACCCGCAATGTCAGCGGCGGCATTTTAGGCGGCATTTCGGACGGTATGCCCATCATCCTGCGCGCGGCTGTCAAGCCGACGCCCTCCATTTCCCTCGAGCAGCACACCGTTGACCTCAAGGAACAGCGCGACGCGATTCTGACGGTCGGCGGACGGCATGACCCCTGCATCGTGCCGCGCGCTTTGCCCGCGATTGAGTCGGCGGTCGCCATCGGTCTGGCCGATCTGATGAAGGAGGTAGGCAAGCTATGAGTTTTTTGGTTAGCGGTGCAGAGGAAAATACCAGCCCCGTCGTCAGCGG
>CAMHAV010000167.1 GCA_946182865.1 uncultured Clostridia bacterium | reverse complement strand
GTTTACGGCGGTATCCGCCACCTGTGTAACGGGACTTGTGGTGAAGGATACCGCTACTTACTGGTCATTATTCGGTCAGTGCGTCATACTGTTCTTGATTCAGGTCGGGGGTATGGGGGTTATCACCGTCGGATTGGCTATCATCAGAGCTTCCGGAAAGAAAATCGGCTTATGGCAAAGAAGTACGATGCAGGAATCTATCTCCGCACCTCAGGTGGGCGGCATTGTTCGATTGACGGGTTTCATTCTGAAAACATCCGCGGTCATTGAGCTGACGGGTGCGGCGCTGCTTGCGCCGGTTTTTTGCAGAGATTTCGGTTTTGGGAAAGGCTTATGGTATTCCCTGTGGCATTCCATATCGGCATTCTGTAATGCGGGGTTCGATCTGATGGGGGCAAGAGAGCCTTTTTCCTCGTTATGTTCCTATCACGACGATATCTATCTTAACTGTATCATCATGGCGTTGATTGCGGTAGGCGGCATCGGTTTTCTGGTGTGGAACGATATGAAAACACAAAAGTTTCAGTTTAAGAAATACACCCTGCAAAGCAAGATGGTTCTCTTGACGTCCCTTCTGCTGATTCTCATTCCCTCCGTCTATTTTTTCCTTTATGAATTCCATTCACTGCCGATGCGGGACAGGGCGATCAGTTCACTTTTTCAGTCGGTCACGACAAGAACGGCTGGGTTCAACACGCAGGATCTTTCCGCCATGGATGAATCCGGCACTGCCGTCATGATATTGCTGATGCTCATCGGAGGTTCTCCCGGTTCCACCGCCGGCGGTATGAAAACCGTCACGTTTGCCGTGCTCTTCCTGTCTGCCATTACCGTATTCAGCCGTCGGAATGATGTCCAGTGCTTCAAAAGAAGACTGCCGGAATCGGCTGTCAGAAATGCGGGCGCCATTTTATTTATGTATCTGGTGCTGTTTCTTACGAGCGGAATGATCATCAGCCGCGTAGAAAATCTGCCTTTGCTGACCTGCCTTTTTGAAACCGGCTCCGCTATCGGAACGGTAGGACTGACACTGGGCATTACCGGCAAACTCTCGCTGGTTTCAAGGGTTCTCCTGATGATACTGATGTTCTTCGGAAGAGTGGGCGGACTCACATTGATTTACGCGGCCGTACCGTCCGATGAAAGCCAGTATTCACGTTTGCCGCTTGAAAAAATCACTGTAGGATAGGAGAAAACAACATGAAAACGATTTTGATTATTGGATTAGGTGAATTCGGAAGTCACATTGCCCGAAGAATGAATGATCTGCGCTGTGAGGTCATGGCCGTAGACATTGACGAAGAACGTGTGAACGCCATGTTGCCCTATGTGACCAACGCGAGAATCGGCGACAGCACCAACGAAGAGTTTCTCCGTTCACTCGGCGTCGGCAATTACGATATCTGTATCGTGGCGCTTGGCAGTCTGTTTCAATCTTCGCTGGAAACCACCTCCCTGCTCAAGGAACTCGGTGCGCCGAAGGTCATTTCCAGAGCCACCAACGATGTGCAGATGAAGTTTCTGCTGAAAAACGGGGCGGACGAAGTGGTGTATCCCGAAAAACAGATGGCACTCCGCATTGCGACGAAATACGCGTCCGACAGCATTCTTGATTTTATTCAGCTCGATAACAGCCATTCCATCTATGAAATCAAACTCCCCAGGGAATGGTTCGGAAAAACACTCGCTCAACTGGATATACGAAAAAAATATAACATCAATGTCCTGACAATCAAACGGAGCGGAAGCGTTTTTATTCCCTCACCGGACACGCATATGGCAGCAGGGGATATTGCGTTTGTCATTGGTGAAAGCAAGGAGATACAGAAATGCTTCAAATTATAGGAGATGAGAAGATTGCTTATCATTCTTGTTATTTCGGGAGGTGTCGCTCTACTCCTGTACGGCTATTATGTGATGAAAAAACTGGATGATTATTTATCCGGAAACAGTCCGGAACAGCAAAAGAACCTGCTGCGGATCGCTGTGGAATATGCCGGAATGGAGATGGCCGTTCAGAAGGAACTGGAAAGAATGGCACAGCAGTATCCCGATACCTGTTTACGCTTGTACTGCGGCACAAAGCAGCATATCCTTGCATTGCTGCAAAGTGATCAGGTAGATATGATCCTGCTGTCAGGGAGAGCGCATTTCCCCGCGTTCGGTTTTTTCGTAAGAGAGTATTCCACAGAACATCACCGTTCGGAATCGACAGGCCTATGGATGGAGCCAGTGGATGCCGGACAGGAAGTCACTATCGTATGGAAGGATGCCTCAGACAACGCGGTTCTGAATGCGTTTACCGCATGGCTTTCTGACGGAAAAAGCTGAAAATGCTTGGTTGACTAAGACATACGGACATGCTATAATGCTGACGGGAGCGATTATTTTGAAATCTGAACGTAAAAGGAAATCCGTCAACGCAAAGCTGCTTTGGGTCAAAGATCCGGGCATATGTATCGCGATTCTTGGCATTGCCACTCTACTCGGATACGTTTTCAAATCCTTCGGTCTGACAGACAGCGATATTATCATGCTCTACATTATCGCCGTGCATGTTATCTCCATTCTGACATCCAGAATCCAATATTGTCTTATTTCCTCGCTGATAGGCGTTGTACTGTTTAATTATTTCTTTACATACCCCGAATTTTCTCTTTCTGCGCATGATTCGGGGTATCCTGTCACATTTGCCACCATGTTTATCACCGCGTTTATCGCGGGAACGCTTGCCAATAAGCTCAAGCGCAATACCGTCATAGCGGAAAAGAATGCCCGTGAAAAGGAAGAAGCCGCATTGATCGCGCAAAACGAACGGCTGCGAGCGAATATGCTGCGGTCTATTTCGCATGATCTGCGCTCACCGCTGACATCCATTTCCGGCAACGCAAGCAACCTGATGGCAAACAGTTCCACGCTCGACGAAGAAGCCCGACAGCAGATTTATGCGGATATCTACAGCGAATCCATGTGGCTGATCGGCATGGTGGAAAATCTGCTGTATGCCACACGCATTGAGGACGGCAGAATCAAGCTGAATATTGCCGTTGAGATTCTGGACGATATTATCGCGGAAGCCGTCAAACATATATCCAAAACACATCCGCACAGGAATATCGCGGTGGATATGAGCGAAGAAATCATTCCGGTGAATGCGGACGCCAATCTGATGGTGCAGGTTATCATCAATCTTCTGGACAACGCCGTGAAGTACTCCGATGAGGATACGCCTGTCCGGATCACGGTCCGGCAGCAGGGCGAACAGGCTTTGATCGCTGTATCCGATCAGGGGAAGGGCATTTCGGAAAAAGACAAGCAGCAGGTGTTTGAAATGTTTTACGTCGGCGATAACCGTTCCTCCGACAGCCGGAGAAGTCTCGGTCTCGGACTTGCTCTTTGCAAATCCATCATTGAGTCACATCACGGGACTATTTTTGTTTCAGATAATAAACCGCAGGGAACGATTATTACATTTACTCTGCCGATAGGAAAAGTGGAAATCAATGAATGATTATCTTGTATTGGTGGTGGAAGATGACAAACCCATCCGCAATCTGATCACCACCACGCTCAAAATGAACGATTACCGTTATGCTGCCGCCGTCAAAGGGGAAGAAGCCATCATGCTGAGCGCGTCACATCAGCCTGATATTATCATTCTCGACCTGGGGCTGCCGGATATGGACGGTATCGAGGTAATAGAAAGAATAAGGTCCTGGAGTGAGGTGCCTATTATCGTTGTCAGCGCGAGAAGCGAGGACAGTGACAAGATTGCGGCGCTTGACAAGGGGGCGGATGATTATCTGACGAAACCGTTCTCTGTGGAGGAACTGCTCGCCCGTCTGCGAGTGATACAAAGACGACTTGCCAAAAAAGAAACCAACGGAACATCTGAATTTGTCAACGGAAAGCTGAGAATCAATTATGTGTCCGGATGCGTGTATCTGGGCAGCACAGAACTGCATCTGACGCCCATCGAGTATAAACTGCTGTGTCTGTTGGCGAGAAATGCCGGAAGAGTGCTGACGCATAAGTATATCATTCAGAATGTATGGGGAAATATTTCTGATAACAGTGAGGCGTCGTTGAGGGTATTCATGGCAACGCTCCGAAAAAAACTCGATGACCGTTATGAAACCAACCCGCTGATTCAGACCCATATCGGTATCGGATACCGGATGATGAAGTTATAGCCTGATCAAAGAATAACGCGAGGAGAAATGGTAATGAGTGTCATCGAAATCAGTCATCTGACAAGAGATTACGGCAGCGGAAAGGGCATCTTTGACGTGACCTTTCAGGTGAATGAGGGGGAAGTATTCGGCTTTCTCGGCCCGAACGGAGCGGGGAAAACCACAACCATCCGTCATCTGATAGGCTTTATCAGAAACAAGGCGGGACAGTGTACGATCAACGGACTTGACTGCTGGCGTGACAGTGCAAAAATTCATCAGTCGCTCGGGTACATTCCGGGTGAGATCAGTTTTTTTGACGACATGACTGGCACGGATTATCTGAAATTCGTGTCAAAGTACAAAGGAATTGCAGAATCCGGAAGGCAGAAGGAACTCATAGAGCGGTTTGAATTGAATCCAGAAGGAAAAATCAGGAAAATGAGTAAAGGCATGAAGCAGAAGCTCGGCATTGTGACGGCCTTTATGAATGATCCCGATATACTGATTCTGGATGAACCTACCAGCGGACTTGACCCCTTGATGCAGAACCGTTTCATTGAACTGATAGCCGATGAGAAAAACAAGGGAAAAACCGTTCTGCTTTCCAGCCATATTTTTGAAGAGGTAGAGCGTACCTGTGACAGAATCGGCATCATAAAAGACGGAAAGCTGGTCACCGTTGACTCAGTGGAAACCTTGCGGGAACGTCACATGCGGACCTATACCGTTTCGCTCAATACGCCGGAAGAAGCATCCGAGTTTGCCAAGGACTTCGGCGGTACCGCTTCGGGCGTCAATGTGACGGTTGCTTCAAAACTGAGCCTTGAAAGTATTTTCATGGATTACTATGGAGGTGGCCACAATGATCAATAGCACCCTGTATCTGCGTGAAATGAAGAAAAGCTGGAAGATGCTGCTGATTTTTGCCGCCGTGCTTACGATGTATGTCTCCATCATCATAGCGATGTACGATCCGGAAATGATGAAAACGCTCGATACATTCAATCAGATCATGCCGGAAATGATGGCTGCGTTCGGGATGAATGGCATGGCAACCAGCCTTCTCGGTTTTATGGTATCGTATCTTTACGGGTTTATCCTTCTGATTTTCCCCATGGTGTTCAGCATTCTGCGCGGAAACGGACTGATTGCCAAATATACCGAGAACGGCGCCATATGGGTTTTGACGGCAGCGCCCGTCCGGCGAATGAAAATCGTCTGCACACAGCTGGCCGTTTTGCTCAGCGGCGTGTTCCTCCTTATGATTTACACTACCGTTCTGGAACTGATTGTAGCCGGCAGTCAGTTTCCGGATGAATTTGAAGTAAAGCAGCTGCTGGCATTGAATTCCGGCCTGATTTCACTGCAGATGTTTATCGCCGGCATATGCTTCCTTTCGTCATGCATATTCTCAGACACCAAATACAGCATGGCGTTCGGCGCGGGAATTCCCGCATTTATGTATGTGCTGAAAATGCTGGCGAATGTCGGAGAGAAAACGGAGGCGGCAAAATATTTTTCATTTTTCACATTATTTGACGGTAACGCGTTGATAGCAGGTGAAACATCTGCCATTGTGTGCACCATTGTCTTATTTGCAGGAGCAGTCGTTATGTATGTGTTGGGATGCGTCATATTTTGCAGGAAAGATATGGCTCTTTAGTGTCCGCTCAACAAGGCAATCAGCGGCAAACAAGTGTTGATTACATCATGTCGTACTGAAAAAAGAATCATCAAAGAAAAAGCGACGTACTCCATCCAGGCAGGAATACGTCGCTATTAAATTAGTTTCTCAATGATAAAAAATGCCTTATAACATCTGCTCCATTTGCAACTTAAATTCAGCTTCAGGCATATGGGCTTCTGCTGCTGCCTGAGAAAGTGTCAATATTCCTTTCTTCACCAGACCAACCAGCATGAGCAATCCGCCTTCCGCTCTTCCTTCCGCCTTGCCTTCTTCGCGGGCATCTTCTCTCTGTTCCGCGAATGCTCTTTCTTCATCGTACTCCGTAATGAACATACTCTTTACCTCCGATCTGTTTGCAATGAGGAATGGCTTGATCAGTGAATCGTCCGCCATTTTCTCTATGGCTGCGTCAACGGCTTTCTCCAGTGACC
>CAMHAV010000166.1 GCA_946182865.1 uncultured Clostridia bacterium | reverse complement strand
GATTGGTTTTGTAAATCATAAATGGGAGATTGGCAAATCGGTAAAAAAGACGGTTTTGGCAATACTTTTTCTGACAGCTGCCATGACGGTAAACGCGGGAGGCCCACTGTCTGACGTGTATGCGGCAGCGCTGACCGAACCGCACGCCACAGCCAGCGCTACGGCCGTGAATATGAAAGAGGGCAACTGGGTGTATTCCTCCTATGCCGACAGCGACGGGCAGATTTACGCATCCGTCACAGGATATGACGGCAATGCCCTGGCGCTGGATATTCCCGAAACGCTGGGAGGACTGACGGTTCGCTCCATCGGACGGGAGGCATTTTGCGGCAGCAGATATCTCACGGCCGTGACCGTTCCGGAGGGTGTGACCGAAATCGGAAAATACGCCTTTCAGGGATGTGTGGGACTGCAAGATGTAACGGTGCCGTCTACACTGCGGAATATCGGAGAGGGTGCGTTTTACGGCTGTTTCTCCCTGACGGAGATGCATTTATCCGACAGCGTGACAAAAATCGGTAGTTATGCTTTTTGCGGATGCCGTCACCTTGTGAAACTGCGCCTTTCCTCATCCTTGCGCAGCATCGGGGACAACGCCTTTGACAAGTGTACTCTTTTGGAAAACGTGACTTTCGGAGAAGAACTGGAGCTGATAGGCAATGCGGCGTTTCGCGGCTGCGCCGCTATGACGGCGGTGAAACTGCCTGACAGTCTGAAGTCTTTGGGGGCGGGCGCGTTTCAGGGATGCGCATCGCTGACGGATGCTTTGCTGGGAAACAGTCTGGAAGAACTGCCGAACGATACGTTTCACAGCTGTGGAGCGCTGGAAACCATATCGTTTGCGGGGGTGAATTCTATTGGCGCTTCCGCTTTTGAGGGCTGTTCTTCCCTGACCGCAGCAGAGATGAATCACGCTGTATCCATCAGCGGACTGGCTTTTCGCGGGTGTACTTCGCTGCGCAAGGTCACATGCGGTGCCGAACTCCAGAGTATTGGCCTTTGTGCCTTTGACGGTTGCACATCGCTTGGTGAACTGACGGTGGATGAGCATAACGCCGTGTTCTGCAGCAAAGGAGGAGCGCTTTACAGCAAAGACGGAGAAGAACTGCTTTTCTGCCCCCAAGGTGCTTCCGGTAAGTTAAAAATTGCGGAAGGAACACAGCGGATTGGCGATTTTGCACTCAATGGATGTTCTTCTCTCAGCGGTGTTTCCATGCCGGACAGTTTGGATAAAATCGGGACGGCTGCTTTCATGAACTGCACTGATATCACCGAGTTCTATATGCCCGCGAAGATCAGCAAATTAGGCAGTCTTCCCTTTGGTTGTTATTACTGCGACGGTGAACTAAAGGGAGAGCCGTATCTGCATGTTTACGGCACCACAGGTGACAACACTGAACTGTATTGTGCCGCGCGTGAAATCCCGTTTATTGCTTATCCTCACACGCTGCTACTGAGCAGTGAGCGTGTCGTGCTGAATGTGGGAACACATTTTGAACTGAAATCGTCCTTTGTCGCGGGAAGGAAAGCTGCCATTGTATGGGAATCATCTGATTCGTCAGTGGCAGCCGTCAGCAAGGGAAAAATTACCGCGCTGTCAGAAGGAACGGCGGAGATCACCGCATCGGCGGAAGGTTTTGACGCCGTCTCGGTCAGTGTGCGTGTGATTAAAACGGAAGAAACGTCAACGGCGGCAAAGAAGTCGTATGATACCCGCCAGATATACTGCGGAGAAACCGCAGAGCTTAGTTCCATTGTCAATCAATTTTTGGATCCGCTGTTGGCGTCGGATAAGTACTGGTATACATCCGATCCTTCGATTGCTGTTGTCAGCAGTGACGGACAGGTCACGGCAGTCAAGAGCGGAGCTGCCAATATCACATGCCGCCTTCCCGATGGCAGTGAAAATAATTTTTATATTATCGTTTGTCAAAAGCCGTCAGAACTGACCCTGCATGTTCCGATGGAGGAAATAACAGTGGGACAAAGCGTTGCAACGGAAACCGCCCTGTTTCCAAAAAAGTCGCGGGACAAGGTAACGTGGAAAAGTGAAAATCCTAATATCGTCACTGTGGATGAAAAGGGAAAACTGACGGGTGTTTCACAAGGCAGCTGTGAAATCACGGCGGAGACCGCAAGCGGTCTGAAATCTTCCGTCAGTGTCCGATGTGTGATTTCTGCCGAAAAGCTGTCCCTCAATCAGGAAAAGCGTGAGGTCTATCAGGGAAAAGAATTCACGTTGGATGCTGTATTGTCACCTTCACAATCTCGCCAGTCGGTTATGTGGCGTTCCTCTGATCCCACGGTTGTTTCGGTCAATTCAAAAGGAAAGGTCAAGGGTGTTTCCTTTGGCAGTGCAGTGGTATACGCCTCTACTGCGGACGGTGTGACGGCGCAGTGCAAAGTGACAGTGCTGACCAAAGCGGAGCTTTTGGGCATAGACGTCAAAAAGCTTCTTCTCAATTGCGGCGACACCTATAAGCTCAATGCGGTTATCTTTCCTTCCTATTCTCCCGAGACAACAGACAAGTGTATCTGGAGTTCCACCAATGAAGCAGTGGCATCTGTGGACGACAACGGCGTTGTGACAGCCGTGGGGGTGGGCAGCTGCATTATCAATTGCAAAACCAACGGTGATCTGATTTCCAAGTGTCAGGTGTCTGTCAGACAGCCGGCACAATCCGCAGAGATCACGGGAGGAAAGACGGAAATCTATATCGGTGAAGTGACTGTGCTGAATGTAAAACTGACGCCGGACAACACCACCGACAAAATCGAGTGGCATTGCGATAATGACGAGATTGCCTATGTGACGGAAACCGGATCGGTCAAGGGAAAATCGGCAGGTACTGCTGTTATTACGGTAAAGGCGGTTAATGATGTGACAGGCGAGGCGATCACGGCGGCATATGAAATCAGGGTGATGAAAAAGGCAGAGTCGATTAGGCTGCGAAAGAGCAGTCTTTCGCTCAATCCCGGCGGAACCGATTCCTTGATGTACGGCCTGACCCCCTCGGACTGCAACGATAATGTTCGCTGGTATTCCACAGATGAAAAGGTTGCTGTGGTGCGCAGTGACGGACTGATTACGGCGCTGAGCGAGGGAACCTGTTATATTGTCGTCGAAACGGGAAGCGGATGTAGCGCCAGATGCAAGGTGACCGTCGGCCGAGAATAAATTTCAGTATGTCAAAACGGTTTTGTCTTGATTAATGGCAAAAAAGCGTGTATAATTAAGACAATATACAAAAGGATAGATTGACAGGCAGGATTTGTTGTCGTATCCTTTCAACTTTCAGAAGCGGAGGTGCTTTTTAAGGCGTCAGCCTCAGATTATTATGAAAGATTTCAGAAATATGTCCTGTGCCGCATGCGGTGTGGTGTTTGACGAGGACTCAGATATCGTGGTGTGCCCTGTATGCGGTGCTCCTCATCACAGAGAATGTTGGATGAGCGAGGGACACTGTGCCTGTGAAGAAAAGCATATTGACGGGTATGAATGGCAGCCGGAGCGCATTGTAATCGGCGTGATACCGGATGCATCAGAAACGAAGACTGACGACCGTCCGGAGGGAAAGCAGGGAATTTCCCAGACGGTGTTTTGCCCAAATTGCAGAAGAGAAACAAGCGTAAACGGCGGTTATTGCGAACGATGCGGATATTATATCGGTAAAGAGCAGAAGGATTCCTTTTCATGGGAAGGCGAATATGAAGATATAGAACATCTTTTTCAATTTGAAGAGGCCGAGCCAATCAACGGTGTTCCCGCAGGTGATATCAGACGGTTTGTGGGCGGTATGTGGATCTATTATATTCCGCGTTTTATCAAAATGGCGAGAAATAAAAGCTCGATCAGTTTCAATTTCACTGCCTTTCTCACGAGCGGCCTTTGGTTTATCTCGCGTAAAATGTACCTGCCCGGCATTCTGCTGATGCTGGTGAATACCGCTATTTCAGGATATCAGATTTATTTTTCGGCGGTGATGGAGGGTCTGACCGGAAGCCGTCTGGGATGGGGATCGATGCTCTATATGCTGCTTTCCGCTTTGGAGGGGATTCTCATGCTGCTCAGCGGATTGTTCGGCAATAAGCTCTACATGAATTTTTGCACCAGAAAAATAAAAAAGATCAATGCACAGGCTACAGCGGCTCATGCTGATGCCGACCAGTTCAACAGGGCTATGGAAGAAGAAGGCGGTATCGCTATTGTTCCTGTTTTATCGGTTGGAATATGCTATTTTGCGGTGTTGTATCTTTTACAGACAGTTTTTTTGTTTTAATTTATAAAAAAGTTATTGTAAAAATATACAATATATGGTATAATTGTTAAGTAACAGGTTATTTCCATATTGTGGAACAAAAACATAAAGGATGTTGATCGAAATATGAGCAATAAAGTGCGAAAAGCAGTCATTCCGGCAGCAGGACTGGGAACAAGGGTACTGCCTGCGTCAAAGGCAATGCCAAAGGAAATGCTGCCTATTGTAGATAAACCTGCCATTCAGTACATTGTGGAAGAAGCGGTGGCAAGCGGCATCACTGACATTCTCATTATCACTAACCGAGGAAAAGGAGATATTGAAAATCACTTTGACAGAGCACCTGAACTGGAGGAACGTCTTTTGCAGGCTGGAAGACAGGAGGCATACGATCAGATTGTAGAATTGACCAGGATGGCCAACATCTGCTTTGTAAGACAAAAGGAAACCAAGGGACTCGGACACGCCGTCAACTGCGCCCGTTCTTTTGTCGGAAACGAACCGTTTGCCATTTTGTTTGGTGACGACGTCATCATGGGAGAAAAACCCGTGACCGCGCAGCTTTGTGAAGCTTATGAGAAATACGGACTGGGCGTGGTCGGCACCAAAGAGATGTCTCCCGAAACCGTTATGCGGGGCAGTTCCCTTAAATTGGAACCGATTGACGGCGAGAGCAATATTTTCAAATGCACCGATCTGGTGGAAAAGGTGAAGCGCAAGGAGGATCTGCTCAGTAACTTCACCATTCTTGGCAGATGCGTCTGTCCTCCGGAAATTTTTGACATTCTTAACAATACCAAGCCGGGGGTAGGCAATGAGATTCAGCTCACCGATGCATTGGCTGTGCTGGCCAAAACACGGGGACTCACTGCTGTGGATTTCGAGGGCAAGCGCTATGATATGGGCAACAAGCTTGGCATTTTACAGGCAACCGTTGATGTAGCGCTGCAGCACCCGGAAGTAAGTGAAGGATTTAAAGCTTATTTAAAAGAAATTGTAGATAAGCTTTGAATAAAAAAATTATTTCAGTAAGGAAGGCTTTCAGATGAAGAAAAACAAAAAAATGGTGGCAACGCTTCTTGTGTTTGCACTGACACTTCTCGCGAGTATCGGGGGAATGAACGTATTTGCGCAGGACAGTGACGAGGTAACAGCAGCACTTGACGATACGGCTGCCGTAACGGCAAAAGTGGTGTCGGGCTGTGACCTCAGCGCGGACAAGCTTTCTATGGTTAAGGTTAAGCAGTATGGTTTTTCCATGCAGGTACCTGAGGGTACGGTGATTTCGCTGGAAAGCAACGCATCGGTTTTTAATCAGTCGGATTATAGCCGCTCTTATTTTATGGAGCAGGGATGTATTCTTTATACCTTTACACCCAATCAGAATTACTGTGCCGTCAGTGTCTTTGTAACGGATCTTGATTCCATCTACAGCTATTACGGTGACTACGCCAGACTTACCGAGGAAAAGAAGGCGGAGCTGATCGCAGCGGCGGGCAGCGACGACAATACCTCTTCCGAGTTTGTTTCCATTAATGGACAGACCTATCTTCAGACCACCATGTCGGACAATGATGCTTCTACCGGCAACCAATATGTGCAGTATCAGTTTACCACCGTTATCGGCGGTCAAAGATATGTCATTTACATTCAGACTGCCAATGCCAACGATGCTGACAAAGCGGTTATCAACACCATGATTCAATCCATTCAGCTTAAGGGTTTTAGTGCTTTGAATGCGCTGGATATTGTACTGATTGTGGTCTGTGCCGTTCTTGCTGTGGCTGTGGCTTTCATTTACTTCTTCTTCTACAGAGCCAATCAGTTTGTCAAGGCAGGCATTACCGATTATCCGCGTCTTGGCTTTGATATGCCTGAAAAGGGAATTGACGAAGACGACATCTACGACGAGGATGATGAGGATGACATTGATGACTTCGAGGATGACGAGGACGGGGATGATGAAGCCGTCAGTCCCGATGACGACGAGAAAATCATCAACGACTGAGTAATTTGACAGCGACAATATATATGACACTTCAATAAACAAGAATCCGGCAAGGGGGAACACAAGAACAAGTTCTTCCTTGCCGGATTTTTTTAGAAAAAATAATATAATTGGCTTGACAATACTGTAAAAAATGATAGAATAACTATTATATGTGGGATGGATTGGTAATAAATGTCACATTTAAAA
>CAMHAV010000165.1 GCA_946182865.1 uncultured Clostridia bacterium | reverse complement strand
AGAGTATATCACATTATTATATTATGTTCAAGTAATTATTTAACAGAGCCTTATAGCATATGCGAAACAAGGCTTACGAGGAGAAATAAGCATGAAATATCATATTGAGAAGAATACGGTACAGGAAACGCTGATCATTCCGCTCTTCGGCCGGCTTATATGTTCCGAGCACTATCCGGAACTGTTTTCCGATCCCGAGGCAAAGCGCATCTGCGACTCGCTGGATTACGACTTTGCCGAGAAACGAAAAAAGATGGAGTCTCCCGCCGGACTGTTCGGTGCACTGGAGGTGGCGCAGCGGCAGTACGATCTGCGGTGCGAGGTGGAAGCGTACCTGAAAGAGCATCCGAAAGCATCTGTGATTAACCTCGGCTGCGGTCTGGACGACACATTTTCCAAAGTGGACAACGGTACTTGCAAAGGATATAACCTCGACCTGCCGGATGTGATAGACGTCCGAAATGAGCTGCTGCCTGCCGGGGAACGGGAACAGAACATCCCCTGTGATCTGAACCGTTTCGAATGGATGGAACAGGTAGACGTCGCAGATGGCGCAGTGTTTTTCGCGGCGGGCGTGTTCTATTATTTCAAGACGGAGGACATCAGGAAACTGCTGTCCGCTATGGGCTCTCGTTTTCCCGGCGCAGTGTTGGTTTTTGACTCCTGCAACGAGCGCGGGGCAAAGATGATGCGGAAGACTTGGCTCAAGGAGGCTGGTATTACGGATGTGAACGCATTTTTCTCTCTGGAGAATCCGGACGAATTGAGAAGCTGGAGCAAGGATTTCTCTTCTGTCGGCTCTAAGAGTTATATGCGCGGCTATCGGGACATTTACCAAAATGTCGGGTTGTTCCATAAACTGATGATTCACTTTTGCGACAATCTGGTGAACATGCGCATTGTGCGAATTGCATTTCAGATGGATACAACGGAAGAAATTGCCGGGAGCAAATTTTGAGCAGAAAAGACTGTGCTCGGAAAATCAGCAGAACTGGTAGGAAGAAAAAAGGGGCTGTCGCACTAAGAAGTGAGGCAGCCTCTTTTTGAAATGCAAAAAACAGAAAGAGGCTGTACAAACTCTGACTGTTAGTGTAAAGTAGAAGTATGATCAAACACAACGATTTACAAAAGGATCATACGACAAGCGTGAGAGAATGAAAGAAATAAGGCGCTTTATGTTTTAAAGAAAATGACGCAAAACCGTAAAGATGATCTTGAGCGTATCACGAGAGATGAAGGCTGTCCCTCAAGAAATCCTTCCTCCGTCCATGGAAAAGATTTCATCCGCTATGCACATTGTCGATGGGCGGTGCGACACCAGAAGGAGCGTCTGCTCCGTTCCGTATTCATGCAGTGATTTCAGAATGATAGCCTCATTCAGACTGTCCAGACTGCTGGTAGGTTCATCGAGCAGCAGAAACGGCGCGTCATGCAGAAAAGCTCTTGCCAGTCCGATACGCTGTTTTTCCCCGCCGGAAAGAGTATCCCCCAATTCGCCTACCTGTGTTTCATAGCCATTCGGCAATGTCATAATAAAATCATGGATAGCGGCTTTTTTACAGGCAATCTCGATTTCCTCCTGCGTTGCGTCGAGCTTTCCGATTCGCACGTTATTGGCAATCGTATCCTGAAACAACTGGGTTTCCTGTGTCATGTAGCTTTCCATATTTCGCAGATCAACGGTGTTGATTTCATCAATGCGCCTGCCTGAAATGTTTATCTCGCCTTCCGTCGTTTTCCAGAACCGCATCAGCAGCTTGAGCAGCGTGGACTTGCCGCAGCCGCTCTTTCCCACAACGCCGATCACCTTGCGCTCCGGAACAGTCAGCCACAAATTCCGCAGCACGGTTTCTCCGCCATAGGAGAAGGATACGCCCTCTGCCGATGCTCCTTCAAAGTCAATGGCAGCCATGCCGGAAACGTCCTCTGTCTCCGGCTGCTCATCAATGATATCAAGCACCCGTGCGCCGGAAGCAATCGTATTCTCCAGCGTTGTTCCCAAAGCCGCCAGCGCAGTCACCGGGCCAAAGGAACTCATCAGCGCTATGAGAGGAATCAGGAAGCCGTCAAACCCGACAAGGCCCCTGTAGTAAAGAATGGCACATAAGGCAAACATGGCGATATCAAATAGCAAAATCAGTGTATTGGCAAGCGACAGATTGGTTCCGGTGAGCCGGTTCATCACGCTCTGCTTTTCGGATAACGCATTTGTCTTCTCCGTTATTTCATCCAGCCGCTTTTCACCAAAGTGATACTGCTGGGTTTCGTCAATTCCCCGTATGCTTTCCAGCATATGCGCCGCCAGACTGCCGGACTGCCCGCGCAGTTCTTCTCCCAGTGTTCCGCAGCGTCGGGAGATAACCGCAGGAAGCAAAAGTCCGATGACAAGATAGGCACAAAGCGATAAAAGACCGAAGCTCCAATGGTAAGAGCCGATAAACACCGTCATGATAAGCTCAACCACAATGGCGATACATATGGGCGAAATGGTGTGTGCGTAGAATACCTCCAAAAGCTCCACATCTGAGGTAATCACGGAGATCAGGTTGCCCTTGTCACGTCCTTCCAGCTTGGCCGGACAAAGTCTCCTGAGGGCGGCAAAGATGCGGTCGCGTATGATGGCAAGCAGTGTAAAGGCGATGTAATGGTTTGTCCGCTGTTCCGAAAAGCGGAAAACGGCGCGTGTCACCGCACACAGGGCCAGGCAGATAAAGATAGCCCTCAGAGACAGCGTTCCGGGCAATCCGAGTCCGTACAATATGGCATATCCGCCGAGAATCGGGATAAACTGCGCCGTCAGAAAGCCAAGCGTTCCCAGACATACCGCAAGCATCATATACCCGGTCAACGGCTTTACCAAACCAAGCATCCGAAACAGGATCTTCACTTTGCTCTTTCGCTTCATTGCAAAACCGTCTCCTTTCCAAAATCTTCCAGTTCCTTTTGCGTTTTCCACAGCGCCGCATACGCAGGGCAGGAAACAAGCAGCTCTTCGTGCGTTCCGATTCCTGCCACTTCACCGTTTTCCAGACAGCATATTCTGTCCGCATCGGTTACGTTGGCGAGTCGATGGGTAATCATGATGACTGTTTTGGTGCTTACCAGTTTTTTGATGACTGCCAGAATCGCTTCCTCGCTCTCCACGTCGATATTGCTGGTCGCCTCGTCGAAGATGTAGACAGGCGAATTGTGCAACAGAGCGCGGGCAAGTGCAAGGCGCTGTTTCTGTCCGCCGGAAAGATTGTCCGCGTTTTCGAGCAGCATGGTATCCAGTCCTTTTTCGGATTGCAAAAAATCCGAAATGCCGCAGTCGGACAGCACATTCCAGAGGTCTTCATCGGATGCGTCGGGAGCCGCCATCAGCAGATTATCGCGCACGCTGCCCTTGAAAAAAACGCTGCCAAGTCCGACATAAGTGACGGTGCGCAAAAGGCTGTCCTCCGATACGGTGGTGAGATCACGTCCGTCAATGGTCATTTGGCCGTCCTGTGGCGTGTTTCTGCCCATGAGCAGCGAGGCAACGGTGGATTTTCCGCTGCCGCTTTCACCCACGATGCCTACAAAGCTGTTTTTGGGTATCGTCAAGGATAGACCCTTCAGCACTTCACGGTCGGAGGTATAGGAGAAATGCAGGTCGCGGATGACGATATCCCCGCCGTCTTCGGAAAGCATTTCCTGTTTCTTCTCCGGCTCCGGCTCCGGCTCACTCAGGAAGCGAAAAATCTTATCGCTGGCCGCCATGCCGTTCATGGCAACGTGGAAATAACTCCCCAGACGGCGCATGGGAAGGAAAAATTCCGCCGACAGCAGAAGCATGAATACACAGCCCGAAAGTCCCAGTCTGCCGTCTGCAAAAGCCGCACAGGCGAGCGCAATTCCCAGCGCCGCGCCGCCGTAGGCGATAAAGTCCATAATGATGATGGAATTGAGCTGCATGGTCAGCACCTTCATGGTGACAACGCGGAAATGCTCTGACTCCTCATTTCATCATGCGGAATTAATGTGCAGAAGTATCTGTATATTTCATCAAGGTCTTTCGTGACGCTGACAAAAGTATCAGACAGATACCTATCTGAGTCCCCCTTCCCTGTATCATCGACAAATATTACAGATGATTGTTTCATGTTTGTGATAATGATATAGGTGTTGATAATAATAGCAAGTATCTGATTAAATAAATCTGAGATTGCAGGAATAATGCCGGTATCGTTTTTTGAGGCAAATAACAAAACCAGAGAACACAGCTGCTTCCAATTGAGTTCCGATATGATTGCCTGTGTTTTGGTACAATTGCTGATGAAGTGATCTATGGATCTTGACAGACATCTGAATTGATAATTAGAATCCAAGGGATTATTTCTGCCATCGGTATGAACAATGCGGGGATTGATGATAGGGACGGTTGCTTTATTTTGTTCGGAATCTGCTGCGATGTTTGTAAATGAATGTAATGGCTGCAATATGTCTTCTTCAAGTCTGAACAGTATTTCGTTGAGTCTGGAGAGATATGAAAATAAATCAGACAGTTCTGTTTCTGAGGAGGATAATGCAATTAAAGCCGCGGTATCGCCTTCACATAATTTAAGTAGATTCATTATATTACCTCCAATTCATGGGAATTAGCCGAACAATCCTTTTTGAGAGAAGGCTCCGAATTATCAATATAAAAGGCAGTAAAAGCGTGTCCGTCCGGCGGCGGTGGAGAAGGCGCCTTTACTGCTTTTTTGTAAAAAATGTGATAATTACAGATGATACAGCCGTTCGGTGTTGCCGTGCATGAGCAGTTCGTAGTCGTCGGGGGTGACCCAATGGCGAAATTCGTTGAAATAGGTGCGGTAGAAGGGGTGGGCGTAGGTGTCTACGCCGTCAATGGGATTATCCGTGCCGAAAAGCAGCTTATGCGCGCCGTATTTTTTGATGAGTTTCAGACCCGATTCGGGCTTGACCCATGCTGTGTCGCCAAAGAGATTGGGCAGCGAACCGATCAGTTCGATGGCATCGTTGTTGTCAGTGCCGAGGCCGACATGCGCCATGATGAAATTGACGCGCGGGTGCGTTTTGGCCGCTTCATAAACGAACTTCGGCTGGGAGAATTCGTCGCTGGCGGTGTGAATGAGTACCGGCAGCTCCTTCTCGGCGGCGTAGGAAAGATAGGGTTCGATTTCCGGCGCGGTCATGGGCAGCATGGAGTAAAAGGGGTGGATTTTCAGACCCTTGATGCAGTCGCCCCCTTCGCGCAGCAGCTTTTTCAATTCGTCATTGAAGCCTTCGGTGTGCGGCTTGCACCACGGCAGCACGCCGATCTTGCCTTCGTATTGGCGGGCAAACGCCACCGCCGGCAGGTTGCCGCTGTATTGTGTATAGGCCCAATCGTCGGGAAGCGGCCGGTGTTCCTGGTCAAATTCCACGCCCAGGCCGCACGATACCAGCGAATAGGAAATGCCGTAGCGCTCCATGGATTCGATGACATAGGACGGGCGCATGTCGAATGGTCCTAATTCACCGATGTGGACATGTTCGTCAATGATTTTCACGTCGGCACCTCCGTCATTTACAGCTGGATGATCTTATTGTAAACCGCCGTGTGGCTCTCGTCGATGCGCCAGTCGATGTGGAAATGGCCGAAGTACCAGTGACGGTAACCGACAGTGTTTTTGATCTCCTCTAAGAAAGGCATGAGCGGGTCGTCATGCGTTTTTTCGATGCTGATCATGGACGCAAGTGAAAGCGGCGCGTCATGGGTGAGGATGAGGTCTACCTGATTGTCGTTGATCGCGAGATTCTGACGTGCGCGGGTGATCTCGGCCTCGCTGGGGATTTCCTGCGGCCACCATGAGATTCCCTCGCGGCGGTAGGCTTTGTCGGTGGAATGCGCGCCGCCCATCGTGAAGACCTTCATGCCCTCGAGATCGTAGACGTAGCCGCGCAGGAGGTGGATGACCGAGGGACGGATATACTGCACCTTGCCGCCGTTCCAGCTGCATTCCTCGTATTGCGCGAGCGCGTCAAAATTCTCATGGTTGCCGTCTATAAAGAGGGTGGTGAAGTTCTTTTCCTCCAGCCAGTCCAGCCAGTAGTTGTCCTTTTGCGTGCCGTACCACACACCGCCGAAGTCGCCGCAGATGATGACGTAATCGTTTTTGGTCATGTCTTTTTGCTGCGGGAAATTTTTGGCGTTGAGTTTGGCGATATCAATGGGGATATGTGTGTCTCCTGTCACGTAAATCATAGGGAATCCCTGCCTTTCTTTTACTGTTTTTCGCTTTCTGTTGAATATTTTACTACAAAATCCGCTGCGTTTCAATACATTTTTATAAGAATTTGCTGTTTTTCTATGTCTTTTGTTAAAAATTGCGGCGGAGGGGGAGGAGGAGAAAACGGAAAAAACTGTTAAGTTTGCATTGATTTGCAGTAATAGATGTGTTACAATGGCATTGTCAGAAATAGGACGGACGGGAGAGTGAAAAACCGCAAAAAAATCCCGACTTGCACACGGGTCATAAAAGCATGGCTTTTATGGGGCAATAAT
>CAMHAV010000164.1 GCA_946182865.1 uncultured Clostridia bacterium | reverse complement strand
ATTTTATTTCTTTTTTGTGCTTCTTGCTCTTACCCTTAAGTTGTGGATAGTGATTGTGAAACAGGTTTGTTATAATGAGTCAGGAATAAAACCATAAGTGAAAAAAGGCGGCTCCGCGAGAAGCGGCCGAGGGTTTCGCGAAGGGAGTGGAGCGGTTGACGGAAAAGGAACTCAAAAAGCTGAGCAGGCAGGAACTTCTGGAGGTTCTGCTGGTGCAGAGCAAAAAGATCGACCGTCTCCGGGCGCAGCTGGACGAAGCGCGGCAGCAGTTGTCGGAAAAAGAGCTTGCCATAGCCGAAGCGGGTTCCATCGCGGAGGCGTCGCTCTCCCTCAGCGGCGTGTTTGAAGACGCGCAGAAAGCGGCGGATCAATATCTCAGCAACATTCATCGGATGGAGCAGCAGACCAAGCTGGAATGCGCCAAAAAAAAGAAGCTGGCGGACAGGCAGATACAGCAGGAGTTGAACCGCGCCAAAAAGGCAATCGGTCAGATGGTAGGTCTGTACGCGGCGGAAGTGTCCAAACGCATGAAGCTGCTGCGTCAGTGGGATCAACAGATGGGGGCATTGCGTGAAAAGAGAATGGAAAAGAGGTCTTGAGAGGTTCACGGACAAGGCGGCGGCGCTGTGGAAACGGCTGACCCAGTCGGTCAGAACGGCGTGCTCCTGCGCGGCGCAGTCGAAACCGGCCCAAGCGGTCAAGGGGTTTTTCGTGAGCGTCGGACAGTCCAAGCTGGTGCAATCGGTCAAAGGATTTTTTGCAAACGTCGGACAGTCTGAGCCGGTCAAGGCAGTCAGGAGATGTTTCGTGAGCATCGGGCAATCCAAGCCCGTCCAGACCGTCAAAGGTTTTTTTGTCAGCGTCGGGTTGTCCCGCGCCAAGGCGGAACAGGCGAAAGCCGACACAGCCGAAAAGATACAGCCTGTCGAAGAACAAGATAATATAAAAAATATAAAAAATATAAAAAATACGCAAAGGATAGCGGAAGTGTCCGACGAAATCACCACCGGGCAGATCGAAGCGGAACTCAGACGCGAACGGTTTATGCTGCGGTACCGCAAACTGCTGCGAAGCACGGTCTATGCGCTGATCGTGACGGCGGCGGTGGCGGCGCTGGTGGCGACGCTGCTGCTCCCTGTGCTTCAGATATACGGCAGTTCCATGACGCCGACCCTCACCGAGGGCGACATCGTGGTGTCGGTCAAGACCAATACGTACGATTACGGCGACATATGCAGCTTTTACTACTCCAACCGCATCCTTGTCAAACGCGTCATCGGCAAGCCGCTCGACGTGGTGGAGATGGATGAGGAGGGCAATGTCTATGTCAACGGACAATATCTGGACGAGCCTTATATTTCCAAAAAGGCGCTGGGCGAATGTGACATCCAGTTCCCCTACCGCGTGCCGGAGGGCAGCTATTTCATGATCGGGGATCACCGCGAAACGTCCATCGACTCGCGATCGTCATCAGTGGGGTGTATTTCCCACGAGGAAATCGTAGGTAAGATCATTTTCACGGTCTGGCCCTTGAAAAAATTCGGCTTGACCACTTGACAAAAGAGACATATTGTGATATAAGTATGCAAATAGAAGGGAGGCAAAATAATGTTCGATGAGATTCAGAAGATTCTGGAAAAACTGAATGCGAACCACCGCGAATACCGCACATGGCAGAAGGTCGTGAGCGTGCTGGCGTGTATCACGGTATTCTGCACCACCTACGCGCTTATTTTGCCGGCGATTACGCTTGAATCCAGTCCTGACGTGATCTGCGGCATGGAGGAGCACACCCATACCTCCGACTGCTACGAGAGAACGCCGGTGCTGGTCTGTGAAAATACAGACCCCGAACACGTACACACCGACGAATGCTATCAGGTTGACTCCGTGATTATCTGCGGCAAGCAGGAGCACAAGCACGCCGAAGCCTGCTTCCCCAAGGAAGAAGAAGCCGACCCGGCAGAAGCTCCCACCACCGAACCGACCGAAGGCACGGACGGAGACGGACAGTCCGAAACCAAACAGCCGGAAACCTCCGCGGCTGTGACAAGCGAAACCGGAGAAACAAAGGGAACAGAGGAGACGAAGGCAGCCGAGGAGGAAACAAAGGCATCCGAAGAAACGACCCCGTCCGACACAGCCGAAACCACGGCGGGTGAAACGGAAGAAGAAACCGAAAAGTTTGTCGCTTCTCTGCCGAGAAAGGCTATGCTGCGTGCGGCGGCATTGAAAAACGTCAAAAAGACGCGTTCCATGGATGTTGACGGTGTGGAAACCGAAAAGAACATTTCGGAGCCTGATGCGGATGGCGTGTATACTATCACAATGGAAGCCTATGTTACAGGTGAGCAAAGCATTACTATTGTGGAAAAAACCGCACCCACGGATATTATTCTTGTGCTTGACCAGTCGGGTTCGATGAGCAATAAAATAAAGGTTCCGGGATATGGCACACAAGTGTATGGCGAAGCTCCGTTCACTGTAAAATCAAATGACCAATTTTACCAAAAGCGAAGCTCTTATGGCGGAATTTATCTTAAACAAAGTGATGATACCTATGTTAAAATAAATGTGAGCAGAACTAAAAGTGGTCAGAAATACACGTATACTTACAAACGAAGCGATAATGACACGGTCATTCTCACTTCTCCTGGCGCCAACACAGTACCAAATTTTGTAAACGAGGGATACGCGAGCAATTCGGCATACTTTTACACGTTAATAGATGGCTCTGTTTCGCGTCAGGAAACTCTGAAAGAAGCAGTCTCTAAATTTGTCGAAAAAGTGGCGGAAAACGCGACAGAAGATGATGCGGCTCATCGAATTGCCATGGTAGGCTTTGCGGATGGCGGCACCTCTGATTATTATATTACCGGTGCCTACCATAACACTGAAATATTGAAAAACCACACGGAATACGGCTATGGCAGCGCCGCACAGTCGGTTTATGCGAATGCGTTTGAGTATGTCAACACGGCGACCGGCGTGGAAAACGTGGAAAACTCGATTGATGACGGAAACGGGAATGGCTTGACCGCATCCGGCGCAACCAATGTGGATCTGGGTCTTGAAATAGCAAGCGGCATTTTCGAAGCAAATCCGGTCACTGACAGAAACCGTGTTGTCGTGATGTTTACCGACGGTGTGCCGGGAAAGGGCGAAAGCTGGAACAGCATTTCCGATACGGTAGCAAACCGCGCGCTGGAATATGCCCAAACGCTTAAAAACACCTATAAGGCAACCGTATATACAGTGGGAATTTTTGACGGTGCTGATCCAACCAGTTCAGGAAGTGCTACCGGAACAGATACCGTTAACAGAGCCAACAACTTTATGCAGCGCGTTTCGTCCAATAACGGTACGCCTAAAGACCCCGGCTATTATCTCGTACCGAGTGCTGCGTCTGATCTGACGGCGATCTTCCAGAGTATCGCCACGTCCGTTTCTACCGGCGGACCTACCAACCATTCGCTCAACAGTTCGACCACCGTGATGGATATCGTGTCCAACTTCTTCGATTTGCCGGAGGGGGCTGATACGTCGAGCGTCAAGGTCTATGCAGTGCCATGCACCGGAGAGGATGCCGGCGGAAAACGAACCTTTAAGGATTCCGAAGCAGGGTTTAATATTGAAAATTACCGCTACAACGACGCGACCGTCACCGTGAACGGCAAAAAGATTTCTGTGTCCGGGTTTGAATTTTCCAATAATTGGTGCGGTAATGTTACGAATGGCAGTACCGTTACGCCACACGGCTCCAAGCTGGTGATAAAAATTCCCGTCGTTCCGGAGGACGACTTCATCGGCGGCTATGATGTGCCGAGTAATGCGGCGGGTTCCGGACTGTATATAGGTGACACACCGATTGAGGATTTCCCTGTTCCTACCGTTGATATTGAAAAAGACATCGACGAAATGCTTCCCGACACTTTGTTCGGTGCCAATAACAAGACGATTTACGCCAAGGGCGCAACGCTCACGGCAGACGACCTGTTTAACGGTCTGGATAAGGTGCGAACGCTGAAAGCGTTTGTCGAGAGCAGTCACGCTCAAACGGAGACGAACACGGAATATACATTTGATATTCCCGATGACGATGCTATCAAAAATGACGCTTCCGGCCAATATACCGTGAAGGTGGAGGTCAAGCGGAAAAGCACAGGTGAGATTAAAACATCCAAGAGCGCGACCGCCCATGTCTATGTCCTCGTGCCGCAGGTCGAGTGGCGCGACAACCGCGTGCTTTGCAGCGAGGCCTATACCAAGCAGGACTGCCTCGATCACAATTTTGTAAGTGTCGATTGGGTGGCGGACAACGGCTGGAAATATACGACGGACGGCGGCAATGCGCCCGCTGCCACAGGTTCGGCGGGCACGTTGAGCTATACTTTCGTCAATAACGTAGGGACGCCCTACGATGACGAGCATCCGATTGTGGTCAATACCGATACTCCTGTCAATGTCTGGGTTTTTGCCCGATACGGAGAGGGTGAGGCGGTCAATATTACCGATTCGACGATCTTCACCTATGAGGCTTGTAACGACCCATTGCATACGCAGACATCCATCCATTCCCACAAGGGAAGTGAGGGTTCTCCCGAATTTTACCTCCACGCCGATTCAGGCGCGGTACTTCCGAGCACAGGCGGCTCGGGCACCAAAAACTGGTTGATAGTCGGACTGACGTTCATGGCGTTGCCGATTATGATAGGATTGAGCATACAACGCAGACGTGACATGATCTTAGTGGTGTAACAAGGATGAGGAGTAACAGATCGTTCACCAAGCGCGACTACTTGATTCAAAAAATATTTATTACAAAAAGGAGAAATGAACCATGAAGAAAACCAACAAAGTTCTCGCTGTGCCGCTTGTCGCTCTGATGACATTCGCACTCAGCGGAATGACCGCCTTTGCAGGCACGATCACAGTTACCGATGTCGTCAAGGGCGAAACCTACGAGGCATTCAAGATTCTGGAGTACAAGTCCAATGCCGACAAATCCGCGTATTCCTATTATCTTGAGGAGAGCAATGCCAAGACGGCCGCTCTCAAGACTCTTCTCGAAGGCGCCGGCTTCACCTTTACCGAAAGCGCTGACAAGACCCTGTATTATCTCAACGCAACCGCTATGGACGCTGACGCTATCGTGGCCGCTCTCAAAACGGCAGGTCTGACGGAGAGCAACGCGCTGGCGTATGCCAAGAAAACCGCCGGCTCCAACGGCGAAGCTGTTTTCAGCGGTCTGGATACAGGTTATTGGTTTGTCACCACCACCACCGGTTCTCTCTGCACCCTTGCCACCTATGACGATGAGGCACTGATCGTGGAAAAGAACACCGTTCCTACCGTGAACAAGAAGCAGTCCGCGACCGGCAACAGCTATGCCGATGACGCTCTTGATCTGGCGGTAGGCGCGACCGTCTATTATCAGATCGTTGTCACCGACGGCACCGGCACCGACAAGAACATCCAGCTCACCGACACCATGACCGACGGTATTACTTTCAATAACAATATCGTTGTTGCGGACACCAACAAGACGCTGGTCAAGGACACCGACTACACTGTTACCGTGACCGACAATGACTTTGTTCTGACCCTTCTTGCTTCTTATGTCAAGACGGTCAACAATGCGGAGATCACCGTTACTTACACCGGAACCGTCAATGAGAACGCTGCCATGAACAGCGATACCAACACCAACACCGTTGAGCTTTCCTATTCCAAGCAGACCCAGACAGATACCGTCAAGTTCAGCACCTTTGACATGAAGCTGATGAAGACCAACGACAAGACCGAGTCCGCTGACAATCTGTCCGGCGCAAAGTTCAAGGTTTACACTGCTGCCCAAGGCGGCACTGCCATGAAGTTCAGCAAGGACAATACAGGCTACTATGTGGATGCCAACGGCAGCGAAGAAATTGACGCCGCCGACGGCACAGGCGTCAACATCCGCGGTTTTGCCTCCGGTACCTACTACCTTGAGGAAACCCAGGCGCCTGACGGCTACAACAAGCTTGCGAACCGTCAGTCCTTTACAATTGCAGCGACCGCTGCCACAACCACTGATGTGACTGTGAAGAACACCGCGAATGTCGTTCTCCCCGCAACCGGCGGTCTGGGTACCACCTTGTTCACCACCTTCGGTCTGTTCGCGATCCTCGCCGCCGGCGTGTTCCTCGTAACCAACAAGAGAATTGCCAAGGAAGAAATCTGAACAGTCAGATCCTTTTAATCCATCATTCCATCCGTAAAGGATAAACCATTATTTCAACAGGCGAGAGGGAGAGGAGGTTTCCCGTTCTTCCTCTCGCCCTTGTTGAAATATTGAAATGATGGAAAAAAAACGAAATTTTTTCTCTATAACATCAGGGAGATACGTATGAAAAACACTACCAATAAAATGTTTACCTTGATTCTGCTGATTGTTTTTTTCATAGGTCTCTCCGTGATGTTATACCCCGCTGTCAGCCAGTACTGGAATGCCCGCGTGCAGTCCAAAGCGGTCATCGACTACGACAGACTCATTCAGAGCATCATACTTAGGGAATGCCTTTTTAAATGTTCCGGTCGCA
>CAMHAV010000163.1 GCA_946182865.1 uncultured Clostridia bacterium | reverse complement strand
TAGTAGCTGATATTGAAAATTTTAATCAGCTTGCTGACAGATCTGATATCGGGCGTCGTTTTACCCGATTCGTAGTAAGCGTATGTTGAACGATCCAAGCTCAATACATCCGCTACCTGCTGCTGTGTGAGGCCCGAAGCCAGTCTGAATTTTTTTAATCTTTGATTTAGCGTCATAATAGCACCACCTGATTAATAAATTGAATAACACAAAGATTATAATGAGTACCAAAGTACCTAGTATATATTATACTCCAAATAAAATCATTTTTCCAGTAGGGGTGAATAAAACTCACTGTTAATTTTACAAATTAGATAATATGTATAAAAGCATCCTCTTAAACATAGTAGGATGATATGAATTATTCACAAAAACACTTAAAAAATACTGAAAACTACGCTGGAAATAATACCAATAACCATCATACCGGCTAAAATCAGGGCAACTACTTTCACCCAGAAGTTCTGTTTATGATACATTTGACAACACCTCTTTCATTACATAAAATATTATACCATACATTTTGGATAAATGTTTGTATTTTTTTTAAATTTCTCATTCGATCAAAAGGATAATCTGAGGCCCCGTCGAGAGAACAGACAAACGAAATACTTCATGCTATTGAAAAAATCCGTACCCCTTTTTTGAGACTTTTCTTTTCGGCGTTCCCCTGTTGCTGTTGTCGTACATCGACTCGGAATAGTGCATGCCGTCATTGCGATGAACGCGCCGTATGGTTTGTTCCATAACGCTGCGCAATTCATCTTCGTCGTATTCTCTGGTGACAATTTTTTTTGGGGGTTTGCGTATGAATTTCTCATAGTCTTTCTGCACATAGTCATCTGAAAGCGGAGCGACGACGGCACTTTTTTGTCTTTGTGCCACCCTTGGCGCTAAGAACTCCCTGACAGATACAGCGACAGAGATTGCCGCTCGAACCGCAGCAGGAAGCAGAAGTATACTTTGCTCTCCTGCAAGAAGCAATACGCCTTCAGGTCCTCCAAAGCGGCAGGGAAAAAGAACAGAGCCGGATAAAGAGGGCAGCCGCCTGTTGTGAAGTCGGTCATAGCAATAGCGGGAACGACTCCGATAGGTGGATTCTAACGGAATACCCAGTATGCGCGAAAGGATAAAAACAATATTTTCTTCTTGTGACCGACAGTCCAGACCACCAACGATGATGACGTTTTCCGAGCGGGACAGGATATCCCGTAGCAAGGGTGCGATTTTCTCCGCTTTCACCGTAGTATCGTGGCTGGCAATGGTGCCGCAGTAATCGGTGAGAAGATCGCTTGCCGCTGAAGCAATGGAGGAATCCGGCTGTGTTTTGTACCATATCATACCTGCGGACAACGATAAATCCCCCTTTTTAAGGATATAAAAACTTTATGGCATCAGAGGATTGGATGCCAGCTTTGCGGCAGACACGTCGATGTCGGTTTCGCCGGTGCGCACTTTACGTGCAGCGATAATCATGCGCCAGTTGGCTTTTTCATAGGAGCAGGTGGAGAGCAGCAGGATATTGTCGTCCGCTGTTACATCCACTGGTGTGTCGATTAAAGAGCGCTTTCTGATGTCGGCAATAAACTGCGCATAATCTTCATCGGTCTGAAAGTCGGTTCGGATGTAATTGAAGGGTACACCGGTGGCAGTGTTGGCGGTTGTGCGAATGTTGGCAAAGACGACCCATTCATAACGATTGTAGATAGTATCAAAGCGAATGACAGGATTTTGTTTGTAAAAATCTATGTCATTGTAGTTTTTCAGCTTTGCGAACATGGTACCGTTGCGGCGGTGATGACCGTAGATCAAAGAGTTTTTGGAAAGGGTGTCCCTGTCAACCACATCTCTGTAATCCAGAAAAGGACAGCCCGAGGAGTTTTGCTCCTTGTTAATATTGTGATTAAGGTAAAAACTGTTGTTGGAAGTCTGGACTACCGGATAATCAATCGGCGTGTTGGGAACGCTGATCCAGCCCACCACATCGCTGTTTTGTTTGATAATATTTTCAAAGGAAGCCAGCACACCGTTTTCCAGCCGGGGCTCCGCTTCTTCCTTTTCGCCCTTCCATTTGCCGTTTTCGGCTGAGTTGGTGGTTTTGCCCTCATAGTCGTTCTTGTAGGAAGCGAGGCTCCACTGCTCCAGCATCGGTTCTCCGAAATATTTATAGAGCAAAAATCCGCCGGAACCGATAAATACAATGACCGAAACGGTCAGAATCACTTTGCTGACGGGGTCCATCTTGTTTTTTTTCTTCTTCTTTCTTGTTTGGCGGCTGTAATTGGTGTATTCCGTTTGAAATGTGTTTTCCAGCTCATCAAATGCATCGTTACGATGGCGTTTTGCCATGAATGTCCCTTCCTTTCCGTATGTCGGTTTTGCTTTATTACATCCGCTCCAGATATTGCAGCACATTGGACAGCACCGTTTCGGCCGCTGCCTGCCTGATGGAAGCTCTGTCCGCGCCGGGTTTGTCCAGCATCAGGCGGGTGACTTCGGTGCCGTTTATTGTGGCAATGGCGGTATAGACCAACCCCACGGGTTTTTCGGGTGTGCCGCCGCCGGGTCCTGCAATGCCTGTGGTGGCGACGCCGATGTCCGCGCCGGATACGCGTCGGATTCCCTCCGCCATGGCCTGCGCCGTTTCGGGGGAAACCGCCCCGTGCGCCGCCAGAATTTCGGCGGGAACGCCCACCATTTTGGTTTTCATTTCGTTGGAGTAGGTGGTAATGCCTAAATCAAAGACCTCTGAGGAACCTGCCGCGTCAGTGATGATTTTGGAAATCAGTCCGGCGGTGCAGGATTCGACAGACGCGATTTTCATAGAGCGTTTGGTTAATTCGGCCACCAATTTTGCCGAAAGTTCATATTCGTTCATTGCCGTAACCTCCTGTTGGACGTTTATTTTTCAGGCGTTATAGTAAATACTTCCGTATTGGCAACCGCCTTTTCGATCATCGCCGCCACGTTGATTTCGTCGGATTCGAGCGCTTTTTCCGCCTGTATAATTTTGTCGAGAATCGGTTTGGTCTTGGGGTGCTTGGGCGTAAAGACGGTGCAGCAGTCCTCAAAGGGCAGAATGGAGATGTCAAAGGTGTCGATCCTGCGGGCAATGCTGACGATTTCTTCCTTATCCATGCCGATGACGGGGCGCAGAATCGGCATATCCGCCGCCGCGTCGGTGCATTCGAGCGCGCGAAGGGTCTGGCTTGCCACCTGTCCCACGCTTTCGCCGCTGATGAGGGCAAGCGCATTGTCACGGCGGGCAATGATCTGCGCAATTTTAATCATGTAGCGCCGCATGATGACGGTCAGCATATCCTCCGGGCAGTAGTCGCGGATGGCCTCCTGAATCTCGGTAAAGGGAACGATATGGAGCTTGATTTCGCCCGACCATTCAGATACCTTGCCGAGCAGGTCTTTCACCTTGTCCTCGGCGCGTTTGCTGGTGTAGGGGGGAGAGGCGAAGTTGACCGCCGAAAGCTCCAGCCCGCGTTTGGCCATCATCCACGAAGCAACGGGGGAGTCGATGCCGCCCGAAATCATCACACAGGCGCGTCCCCCGGTGCCGACAGGCAATCCGCCCGCGCCGCGGATGGGCTGCTTGTGGATGTAGGCCGCCGTGTCGCGGATCTCGATGGTCACGGTGACGTCGGGTTCATGCACATCTACTGTCAGATGGGGGAACTTCTCTAAAATATATTCGCCTGCCGCCGCGCAGATGTCGGGGCTTTTGAGGGGGAATTTCTTGTCGGCGCGCTTGGCGTTGACCTTGAAGGTTTTGGCTTCCTCCAGCTCGTCGCGCAGGTATTCGCAGACGGCGGGGAGAATCGTGTCCATGTCCTTGGGTACTTCAGCGGCGCGGCTGAGCGCGGCAATGCCGAATACCTTGGCAATTCGTTCGGCGGCTTCCTCGATGTCGGTGTCATCCAGCGGCGTGACATACATAGTGGACTGCGCGCGCCATACTTTGACGTCACCGACAGGGGCAACGGCTTTGCGGATGTTTTTGGCAAGCACTTCCTCAAAGGTCTTGCGGTTGAGTCCCTTGAGCGCCAGCTCGCCGTTTTTGATCAGTATAATTTCGTTCAAAAAAGTTTCCTCCAAAAAGTAATTTAAAGCGTCAGGAAGATTGATCTGCAAAATCATTCTTTTGATGTTTTTTCGCGTCCATCAACGCCCTCGTTTTTTCCCGGGAAACGTAATGGCTCCTGTGTAGAAATCGGCCCGGTAAACGGTTTCAAATTCATTCCGGGTGATAGGTTCCGCGTAAAATTCGGGAGCGCTGTAATAAGGGTCGGTGTTGATTTCATCGACCGTCGGCACAGGCGCTTCGGTGATCCACGGATTCCCCTCATCCACAATGGGAGAGACGCTCCGATCGGAGAAAATTTCCGCGGCGCGGGTCGCATAGCGGCCGTTTTCCAAGTCCACCTCATACAAGAGAACAACCGTATCATCGCATACATTGTCTTTTAAGTACCATTTGATGTATTCATATCGGTCAGTCATACGGTCATTCCTTTCTTCCCATTGGACGCATCCATTACGCATTAAGAATTACGCATTACGCATTAGTCAAGCCCCAGTTCTTCCTCCGTGCTGAGTTTTTCAATGAATTCCTCGAAATTACCGGCAAGCCGTTCTCTTCTGTAATTCGCTTCCTGATCTACATTCACCACGCAGGGTTCGCCGTCTTTGCCGCATTCGGTGTAGTCGAGAAATACCATGTCGTGACCGCCGGAAATCGTGTCGCAGATGACCACGCCGATGGCGGGATATTCCCATTCCTCCAGCCAGAAGGCGGTGCCCATTTCGCCGCAGAGGGTGTTGGCTTTGTCTCGTCCGATGCCGTAGAATCCCTCGATGATGACGGGAAAAGAATTCTCAACAGGACAGCAGGTCTTTTTTGGCATACCGCCGTTGTGCCGTTTCATAAAAGCGATATAGGAGGCGGGCAGTTTGTAGCCGAGTTCTTCTTCCACCTCGCGGATGAGTTCATCGGTCGGCGGCGGGGAGACGTAATTTTCCAAAGCGTATTCGTCATCGTCCCAAAAATCATTGAAATCTACATTGTCAAACATATTATTCATTCCTTTTTTCACTTCACATTTCACATTAATGGAAGTGTGCGAGAGTGGCAATGCCTTCGGCGACCGCGTCGGCCAGTGCGTCAATCTCCTCGGATGTGTTGTGCGCGTTAAAACTGACGCGGATGGCGCTGTCGGCCGCGTCGCGGGGAAGCCGCAGCGCTTGGATGACGTGGCTGGGTTCTCCATTGGCGCACGCGGAACCGCCGGATACATAGATGCCGCGTTCCGAGAGGTAGTTGAGCATGGTTTCCGCTTTGACGCAGCAGGTGCTGAAATTGACGATATAGGGGAGCGCGTCGTCGGGGGAGTTGATGACGACGCCCTCGATTTGTGACAGACGCCGCACGGTGTAATCCCGCAGCGCCGTGATGGTTTCATACCGTTCTTTCATGGCGGCGCGGTCGCAGGCAATGCCTGCCGCTTTGCCGAACGCCGCAATGAGGGGCGCCGCTTCGGTGCCGGGGCGGAAAGAGTCCTCCTGATGGCCGCCATAGGTGAGAGGAGGAATGTGCAGCCCTTTGCGTTTGTAGAGCGCGCCCACTCCTTTTGGCGCGTGGATTTTGTGAGCCGAGACGGTGATCATGTCCGCGCCGAGTTTTTTGACGCTGACGGGAATTTTGCCGAACGCCTGCACGCAGTCGCAATGCACGATGGCGCGGGGGGCGTTTTTGCGTGCCGCTCTGACGGCGGCTTCGATGGGAAGAATGCTGCCCATCTCGTTGTTGACCAGCATCATTGTGACTAAAATGGTGTCGGGAGTGACGGCCTGCGCAACGTCCTGCGGAGAGATGTGACCGTGTTGGTTGGGCATGAGCCGGATGACTTCAAAGCCGCGTTTTTCCAGCTCGGCGGTGCTGTCGAGTACCGAGGAATGCTCGATGGCGGTGGTGACGATCCGATGACCGTTTTTCTGATTTTTAGCTGCCGCGCCGAACACCGCGATATTATTGGCTTCCGTGCCGCCGGAGGTGAACACGATTTCTTCGGGCTGGGCGGCAAGGGCAGCGGCTACCGCGCGGCGCGCTTCTTTGATGCGGAGCGCCGCTTCGTTACCCTTGGCGTGGGTGGAGGAGGGATTGCCCCAGCAGGTTTCCATCATCTCCACTGCCGCCGCGACAGCTTCGGGAGAAGGTCTGGTGGTGGCGGAATTGTCCAGATAGATTTCTTTCATATGATTTGACAGAAAAAAACACCTCTTTGTGTGCGTTGATAAGACGTAATAAAGTTATACCAATAAATTATACTATAAAAAAGCGGTGAATGCAATAGCATTCCACCACATATATTTTGTATAAATTTTGAATATTTTACCTATTCCGTGAACGATGGAGGAGAGACGGAAATTTGACGGAAGAATGTTATTGAAATGTGGGGGAAACTGATGTATAATAAAATACAATGAATTGGAGTAAAGGAGTTTTTGCCTTGCAATACAACGAATTGATTGAAAGATATCCTGATTTTATCTATCACGGCTATCGGCTTACCCGTGAGCAAAATATATG
>CAMHAV010000162.1 GCA_946182865.1 uncultured Clostridia bacterium | reverse complement strand
AAGCAAGGCGAGAAGAACGGGAATTTTCCCAGGTTAAGAGCGCGTCTTATACTGTAGCAAGCAGGGAACTTGTGCGGCAAGTTCCGAGGCAACAGTAAGCATGCGCCTACTGTCACGAATTAAGGGACACCCCTAACCCCATTTTAGAGAAGGAAGGGAATTTGATGAAAGAAAAATCCACTAGATTGTATCTTCGTGTTTCCCCGCAGGAGAAGGAGAAGATCGACGGATTAGCCAAAAGCTGCGGTCTTTCTTCCGCTGAATATATCCGCAGACGGGCATTGGGCTACATGCCGAAAATGTCCGTCCCCGACAGCTTTTACAGCTTAACTGCAAGACTGAGCGAACTGCTCAACCGCAACTTGTCACCGGCAACGGAAGCCGCTGCTTTGAAGCTGTTTGATGAAATCCATGCAGCCATCACAGAGCCGCCAAAACAGACGGCGGCTGAAATCAGTAGGGAGGCAGCACAATGGCAAGTACAGGATTCTGGCCTGTCAAGTCCCGATTGAAGGATGTGATTGATTATGCGGAAAATCCCGACAAGACCATCGACAAGCAATTCCTGGACGACGATCTGTGGGCGGCACTCAATTACGCGGAGAATGGGCAAAAGACCGACCAGAAGATGTACGTTTCAGCTATCAACTGCCCGAAACATCGAGCGTATCAGTGCATGATGGATACCAAACGGCGGTTCGGCAAACTCGGCGGGAATGTCGCTTATCACGGCTACCAGAGCTTTGTCACAGGCGAAGTCACACCGGAAGAAGCCCATCAGATCGGTCTGGAAACAGCACGGCGAATGTGGGGAGAGGAATATGAAATTGTGGTGACAACGCATTTGAACACAGATAATATTCACAATCACATCATTATGAATTCTGTATCGTTCAAGACCGGAAGGAAATTTGAAAACCATATCCGCGACCACATCCGGCTGCGGGAAATATCCGATGAAGTCTGCCGCGAACACGGAAAGTCAGTAATACCGTTCAGCCATTTCTACGGCAACAAGAAAGCACACTGGATTCATCAGTCCGGTCAGCTCACGCACCGAGACATTTTGCGGAAAGACTTGGACGAAGCGATTTCCAAATGCAGCACATTCCAGGCGATGGAACGGTATCTGAAAGGGCTGGGATACCGTTTTGAGCGCGACTTCCGTTATCAATATCCGTCCGTGAAAGCGGAAGGCTGGAAACGGGCAGTCCGTCTGGAAAGTCTGGGCGAAGAATACAGCAAGGATTCCATTCGGCAGAAGATGATTGAAAATCAGCGCAAGCCGGAATTGTTTATGGTGGTGGTACCGTCTCGGAAGAGAAAACCGTTGCTCGAACTGGAATACAACCTTCACCGCGCCGAGCACATGGATTCGGTCACGCTGCTTTTTCAAATCTTTGTGGAGCTGCTGCAACTCTGCACAGGCGGTAATATTGAACAGCGCAATAACCGCCCGCTTTCCCCCGCCATGCGTACAGAAATTCGCAGGCTCGACAGGTATCTGGAAGAATACCGTCTGCTCTGCGACAACGCGATTGAATCCCCGCAGGATTTTGCTATATGGCGCGAGGGACTGGATTCCGATATTGCATCATTGGAGCAGGAACGCTATTCGCTGCGCTGCAAGCTCCGCCGCGTGAAATCGCCGGAGGAAGAAACCGCTTTGAAAGATCAATGCAAGGCAATTACCAAAAAAATTTCTCCACTGCGCAAGCAAAAGAAAATCGCCGACCGTATTGAGGAACACATTCCGAAAATCAGGGAACTGATGGAGCAGGAGCGACAAATGGAATCAGGGGAAGAGCGAAAGCGGGACAGCAAAGATAGACAATCAAGATAAAAAATGAGGTGCAGCCGCAGGTTTTTACAAAAAGTCGAAATCTGCGGCTGTAAAAAAACTCCCTTGCATTTTCCGTTACATAGCATGAAGGGAGTTGATTTGCTATGAAGAAGAGTGAGTTGAGAGAACTCTATCAGATGATGTTTCCGGATTATCCGGACATTGTCACCGTCGCCCAGCTGCAACGCATGTTGGGCATCAGCCGACATCTGGCTTACGATCTGATTAACGAAGGTTCGATTTCCGGTCTGAAAATCGGGAATGCCTTCAAAATCCCGAAGGTCAGTGTCATCAATTACGTTATGGAAAGGCAAGGTGAGGGGAATGTTGGGTAACGAACTGGTTACGATTGACGCCGAAACGCTGATGGCGACTCCGTTCGAGAAAACAATGTTCATCGTAGAGGGCTTGATTCCGCAGGGAGTGGGCATACTCTGCGGCTCGTCGAAGATCGGCAAGAGCTGGCTCATGCTCTGGCTGGGCTTGCAGGTGGCGCAGGGCAATCCCGTCTGGGATTCTCCGACGCTGGCGTGTGACGTGCTGTATCTGTGCCTGGAGGACACCTACAACCGCATTCAGAACCGTTTGTATTATCTGACCGAAGAAGCGCCGGAAAACCTGCGCTTTGCGGTCATCAGTGAACAGCTCGGCGGCGGTTTGGAGGAACAGATTACTTCTTTTCTGAAAAAGTACCCGAACACCAAATTCGTCATCATCGACACGCTGCAAAAAATCCGCAACACCAAAGCCGCCAGCGGAAAGAACGGCATATACGGCGACGATTACGACGACATCTGCGCACTCAAAAGCATTGCCGACGAAAAGAACATCTCCATCATGCTGGTGCACCATCTGAGGAAGACGAAGGACAGCGACGATCCGTTCAATCAGATTTCCGGATCCACCGGTATTACCGGTGCGGTTGACACCGCCTATCTGCTCAAGCGCACCACAGCGACGAGCGACACTGCCACGCTCACGGCAAAGGGACGCGACATTGAAATGCAGCAGCTCAAGCTCAGGTTTGAGGAACGTGTCTGGGAGCTGACCGAGAAGAAATCCGAGGAGGAAATGAAAAACGAAGCAATCCCGCCATTCCTGTTCCGGCTGGTGGATTTCGTCAAGTCGCGGAAGGAATGGACTGGAACGGCGACGGAATTGGTGGAAGCAATGGGAGAAACGGAAGTCAACCACATTTCCGTGACCCGCCTGATCAGTCATTTTTACTATGACATTCTGGTGCCGATGGGCGTGACCTACGACACCAAGCGCACCGGCAGCAAGCGGCTGATTATGCTGCAATTTCACGAGAGAAATGACAGCAATGACAGAAATGACAGTTGTGACAGTTAATTTTGGCAGGGGGTAAAAACCGTCATTTCCGTCACATCTGTCACAAAAAGAAAGGGAAAAGTGAGCAAAAATGATTCGATATAAGATAAAGTGAGTTATATAAGAAATAAAATCAACTTTACTCAGTGACTGCAATGACAGTTATGACAGATTTCGGGTGGGGAAAATAATCTGTCATTTCTGTCACATCTGTCATAACCGTCACAGGCAGGAGGACAAATAAGAAAATGGGGAACAGAAAACGCACGCACGGCATCAATATCCGTGTCACGGAGGAAGAAAAGCTGCTTATTGAACGCTGCGCCGCGCATTGCCAACTGAGCGTATCGGAATACCTGCGCCGACTGGCTTGCGGAAAAACGGCAGCAACAAACGAAGGGGGTACGGTTAATAATGAAAAGCAGAATTGATGAATTGGTCAACGCATTGGACAGACAGAGCGGGGAAAAACAGTCAAGCAGCTCCATTGAGGTGCAAAACATTCCGCTTGACCAGCTTCACCCATTCAAAGATCATCCGTTCAAAGTCTTGAACGATGATGATCTGAAAAGAATGGCGGAGAGCATTCTCGCTATCGGCGCGATTACGCCCGCACTGGCGCGACCGCTGCCGGACGGAGGGTATGAACTGATTTCCGGTCACAGGAGGCTGGCAGCTTACAAACTGCTGGGAAAAGAAACCATGCCGGTGATTGTCCGTGAAATGACGGACGACGAGGCGGTAATTGTCATGGTAGACGCCAATTTGCAGCGCGAAAAGATTTTGCCCAGCGAGAGAGCCTTTGCTTACAAGATGAAGCTCGAAGCCATCAAGCATCAGGGCAAAGCGTCCGCCAACGGTCCGACGCAGAGCGCCGACCTGATTTCCGACGAAAGCGGGCGGCAGATTCAGCGGTATATCCGCCTGACCTACCTGATTCCGGAGTTGCTCCAAATGGTGGACGACGGAAGAATGGCGATGAGTCCCGCCGTGGAGATTTCCTTTCTGAAAGAGCCGGAACAACGCGCCTTGCTCAGTGCGATGGAATACTGCGACTGTACCCCGTCCCATGCGCAGAGTATCCAATTGAAAAGGCTGTCGCAGGTGGACGCGCTTGACGATGACCTGATTCGAAGTATCATGGGACAGCCCAAGCCGAATCAGGTGGAGCAAATCAAACTCCGGCGCGACGAATTCAGCCGTTATTTTCCCGCCGGCTACTCGGCGGCACAGATGAAAGCGGATATTCAGAAAGGGCTGGAGCTTCTGAAACGACAGCGCGAGAGAAATAAAAACGCGCGATAACGGACAAATTTAATTTTGAACCAAACTTCCCGACACGCCCGCTTGCCGAAATCTTGTCGTGAAGTGGACGTGTCAAGGGTACGGCTGACTTGAACCCTAAAGTTGTTTTATCGAATTTGCAATCGCACAATGGCAGAACAATCTGCGACGGTATATAATAGGCACTGTCGCGTGAAAAATCTGTTCTGCTTACAAATCTACAATATTTCAAGGAGGATAATATTATGGTATCAGGACATTTGGAAGTGAAAAAGGGCTATTACTACATAGTCCTCAACTACGTCGATGAAAACGGCAAAAGACATCGCCCGTGGTTTCCCACGGGACTGCCCGAAAAAGGCAACAAACGCAAGGCAGAAGCAATGCTGTCAAAGGTACGCAATTCCTACGAGCCGCCCAAGGTGACGGAAGAAGGCTTGCGCTCGGATATGTTTTTCGCGGATTATCTGGAGCAGTGGCTGGAAGTCGCCAAGACACGCATTGCCGTCGCCACCTATTCTTCCTACTCAAATATGGTGCAGAGTACCATCGCGCCGTACTTCCGCAAAACAAAAGTCAAGCTGTGCGATCTGGAAGCCAGCCACATTCAGACATTCTACAATGAAAAGCTGAAAGTGGTCAAGCCGAACACCGTTATTCATTACCATGCGGTGATTCACTCCGCACTGAAATACGCAGTGAAAACCGATATGCTTTCCAAGAACGTAGCGGACAAGGTTGACCGCCCAAAAAAGAACAGCTTCCAGCCGGTCTTTCTCTCTGCGGACGAAATGGAAACGCTGTTTCGTGAGCTGAAAGGCAGCAAGTTGGAACTGCCGGTGATGGTCGCCGCCTTTTACGGATTCCGCCGCGGGGAAGTGGTCGGATTGAAATGGGACGCGATTGATTTTGAGCGCGGAACCATTTCCGTCACTCACACGGTCACAACAGTGGAACTGGATGGTAAACACATGGACTGGGCGCAGGACGCAGCCAAGACCAAATCCAGTATGCGGACGCTTCCGCTGGTCGGAGCCTTTAAGGAGTATTTCATGCAGGTGAAGCAGGCACAGGACTACAACAAGACAATTTGCGGAGACTGCTACAATTACGACTATGACGGTTATGTCTTTGTCGATGAAATGGGCAACCGCATGAAGCCGAATTACCTCACCACGGAATTTCCCGATTTCTGCGAGAAGCACGGACTGCGCCGTATGCGCTTTCATGATCTCCGCCACTCCTGCGCGTCGCTGCTGCTCGCTAACGGCGTTCCGCTGAAACAGATTCAGGAATGGCTGGGTCATTCCGACTTTTCGACCACGGCGAACATCTATGCCCATCTGGACTACACGTCCAAGCTGACCTCCGCGCAGGCGATGGAAAGCGGCTTGGCTCTGCCTCAAAACAGCAACTTCAACAGCCAGTGGGAAAGCATTTCCGATGAATCGTAAAATTGCACAAATTTTCCATCAAAATTTTGTGAGTGTTCTGCCTGTCATTCGGGGCAGAACAGCTCACAGCCGTTAAAATCTAAGCGCATTTAAGCAAAATCTTCACAATTCTATTCATTCAAGCCAAAATACAAATGAAAAACCCGCTGTAATGGGAAAAGGCTGATTTTAGTGCATTTCTTACAAATCGAAAGGCGTGTTTTGTAACGATTCTGCCTAAAACCGAGGGCAGAACAGCGAAAATTCGAGCCAAAATCCACCCAAAATCCCATCGGAGAAAAAAGAAAAGAGCCCGAAAACCTCCATTTTCCGGCTCTTAGCAGTGGCGGAGAGTTAGGGATTCGAACCCTAGGTGAGTTTCCCCACACAGCATTTCGAGTGCTGCACCTTCGACCACTCGGACAACTCTCCAGATATTTTGTCCCATCAGCTCACATCATCTAAATTTGAATTTAGGACAGAACTTCAGGGCAGAACAGCTTATTCAATTTGTATTTTAAATCTTGGAAACGCCCTGAAATGGGCATTCCTTACGGACGAAACAGCCTGAGCAGTACGACATTTCGAGTGCTGCACCTTCGACCACTCGGACAACTCTCCGTATATTTTTGAGAAAGGCAAAGCACAATCAGAATCATGCTTTGCCTTTCATTTGGTGGAGCATAGGGGAGTCGAACCCCTGACCTCAACAATGCGAATGTTGCGCGCTCCCAACTGCGCTAATGCCCCGTGCCGTATCAGCGAATAGTATTATAACATC
>CAMHAV010000161.1 GCA_946182865.1 uncultured Clostridia bacterium | reverse complement strand
TTCTGCCCTTCAGAAAATTTTTAAAAATAACAACCGCTTCCTTTCACTAAAGACTGATCCCTCAAGAAATAACCTACAATTAATATTATACTATTTCTTTCCAAAAAATCAACATAAAATTTAAATAAAATGATATATTTTTTTAGAAGATGGTGAACCAAAAACGATAAGTATCATTATAAATCGAATATCTTTCTGCAAAACAGCTTTCCGGTTTCTGTGGAAAACATTTTTTCGTATGCATTTCTGATGGTTTCTTTTGAGGAACCGTCCTCATACAAATTGACCAAAAGATCGGCTTCCACCAAAATCTGATGATCCCAGCTGTCAATTTCGTTATAGGAATGGTGATGCCCTACCAACCAGCAAACACGTTCCGTTACACTCTCGTCAAAGCCAAGCGCTCTGAGCATGTCCCCTGCCAACGGAGGCCCTTCCAGTTCCTGGAGCGCCCCGTCGCACTTGCCGTATTTCAATTCGCAGATACGAATGCCAATGTCATGCACCGCTGCCGCTGCTTCCAGAATCAGCAGTGTTTTCTGATCCAGCCCCTCCAGCACGCCAATGGTACGCGCCAGATCGTGCACCTTGACAAAATGCTGGATCCTCTTGGGATCCCCGTTATAATAGGTAATCATCGTCCCCAAAAGCTGGGCGATATCCGCCATGACGCTTACACTTCCTTTCAGTATTTTATGTATTATATCATAAATCAAAAAATACTGCAACAGTTTTATGTCAATTCTTACAAAAAACGCACAATCAGCTTTTCTCAATCCGCGCTTGCTTCTCTGACGCCTCTACACTCTTTTCCGCCATTTTACGGTACTTTTCGCGGGTAGCAATTCCGCCGCGTATGTGGCGCTCCGATTTGTTCAGATCTAATATTTCCCTCACCTGAAGATACAGACTGTAGTCTGTTTCTTTCAAGCGATGATTGACCTCCTTGTGTACCGTTGACTTTGAAACGCCTGTGGCAGCGGCAGCGGTACGCACAGTCGCCTTGTGCTCAACAATATAACGCCCCAGTTCTTCAGCGCGCCGGTCGGCGGCATATATCATTTCCTTCATAGCTTATTCCCCCAAACAGCAATGTATACCGTATATTTTGTGATACATTTATATTCAGGAAAATCGCAAATTATGAATTTTCGTTATTTCCACGCAAAAACGGCCTCTTGCAAATGAGAGGCCGTTTTTGTAAGAAAATATGCATGCTTATCCAAAAGTTTACCGTTCATATATTTCGCAGAAATTGGTCAGACGCTTGAACACGCGCTCGTTGCGCTCCACACTGCATCCTGAGACGATAATGATTAATGTAAGAGCAGTTTGCAGACTAAGTATCGGTACATCGGTAACACCGTGAATCATAGTAGCCAGCGCAGCAATCATAATCATATTGCGTATGTTTACATAACTCGCACAGAACTGCGGCTTATTCAGAACACTTACAAATTTACCGATCATACAGCTAAAATAAGCCAACCCAGCCACACCAAAATCAAGCATCACATTGAGAATCAAATTATGCGAGTGCCAACGAATCTTTTTGGCATGGGTGAGGATGCATATGTCACGGTAGGAATTCATGCCATAGCCAAAAAGCGGCCGTCTGCGGATCCATTCAATGGCATCCCCCCAAATACGGGAGCGCACAAATACATCATGGTCAAGTACCTTGCTCACCAGTCTGTCTGAAAACATGGGCACCCACAAGATCAAGATGATGATAACCACTGTCACCAGCATGATAATGATAATCCATTTCACATTATGCTTGTAATGTACCGCATAAAAGACCAGCGCCACGGCAAGCGCGGCCCAGGCTGTACGACAGTCACACAGCAGAATGCTGCCGAGATTGACAAACAGAATCAACAGATAACCGGGGGAATGACGCTTTTCAAACCGATAAAGCGCCATGATCACAAACATTTCGATCATGTAGCCATAGAAATTCGCATTGAAAAAAAAGGAGGAGGTTCTGCCTTGAAAAATAAACAGATGGAGAAAAAACTTATCTGCTACGCCAAACGCTGTTGCCCCTAAGCTCATTATCAGCATCAAATCGATCAGATTGTTATAAAATCTCACCTTCATAAAAGAAAACAGATACACCATAAACACCAGCAACAGCCAGATGACCATGCCGCCCCATAGTCCGAACCACTTTAACAGAAAATTGACCAGTCCTTGGTCAGTACCAACTGCCCCGTTTTCTGACAGGTTAAAACTGATATGAAAAAAGATAGGCGGCAGCGTAAAGATCGGAAACGATGCAAAAACGTAAGCAGAAGAAGAAACACTTTTCATTCTTTGTCGGACGTCCTTTTTCAGAAGAGCCCTCATCACGGCCAGCAGACTGGGAACCGCGACCAGATAATAGGGCAGAAACAACGAAATAACGCAGATTGTCACAATCTTTTCGTCTGTTGTCAGTTCCGGCCAGCGCGACAACATTCTGCCGAATTTATATTTTATTTTTGCTGTCAATTTGCAATCTTCCCCTTTAATGTAAATTTTATAGCAAAAACACCACTGTCTGTTGACAGTTAAAAAAATATAGCGCAGCAGCGTTGTTCCTCTTCTGTCCGGTCAATCGGGAACGCTGCCAAATATGAAACGATGCATTTCCTTGCAATTTTCAGGCAGATCCGGCACCAACACCGCCATCTTAGAAATGGTTTTCGATTGATACGCTCCTTTTACAGGTACACTCATCTCCTGGGTATCGGATTCCAGCATTCCGGCCGCTTTGAACGCAAGGCCCAGAAGCTCTGTATTGGAAAGATTGGTAGTAAAATAGGGCGCCGCTTCGCTAACCAGCAAATGCTGCTCCAACGGACGCAACTGACTCATCCGGACCATCATGGCCTTGATCAGCTTGCGCTGCCTTCCTGTCCTGCCAAAGTCACTGTCAATCTTTCGGATACGCGCATAATACGTCGCCTGCGCTCCGTTGAGATGCTGCACGCCGGACGTAAGATGGCTGTTTTTCACATGCTGATTAATTACGCTTGCTTCCTTCTCGGTCAGAGTAATGTCTACTCCCCCCAGTCTTTCCACCACAACGGTCAGACCGTCCATATCAATGCCGACATAACGGTCAAGAGCAATGCGAAAATTACTTTCCACCGTGCGCATCGTCAACGCTGCCCCTCCATAGGCATATGCGTGATTAATGCGGGTCATTTTTTCCCTTCCGGGAATGAAAACATAAGTATCGCGGAGAATAGACGTCATTTTAATCACATGATCGTTTCCGTCCAGCGTCAATATCATAATCGTGTCGCTGCGCTGGTTTTCCCCTCCGTCACCGTCAATCCCCAGGAGCAGAAGGTTGTCAATGCCTTGATCCGATCTGACAGGCCAATCAGGAGCCGCGTCCGCCTTGAGGTCGCTCCACTGCGTGTTGACATTAACATGCTTCACCCCGCTTAAAGCCTTATACACCGATGTTACCACTATTATACCACAAACAATGGCCGCTATCAACAACAATTTTACGATTTTCTCAAAGTTTCGCTCACTGCTTTGACTGCTGCTTCGTTTCACTCTCCTGTCATCCAGGGACGTATGCCGCTCCTGCATTTCATTGACAACAGGGACATGTTTGTCATGCTGCTGCATCAGGTCAGCTTCATTGACACTGCGTTGTATCATATCTGCCTGCACTCTCCTGCGTGACAGTTCAAACAAATCCACCTCATCTCTGTTATTTTTTGCCATTTTCTTCTCCCCTTTCCGTAAAGAACAATGCCGTACATCATTCAACTGTTTTCATACGGGAAAACAAAGCAGCCAAATGTCCGCATAATAAGATACAGGAGCATTTGGCTGCCGTTTACCTTCCGCAAAAATGGATTCGCTACGCTTTTATCCTACGGCTACAGGCGTTGTCGTCGTCGTTGTTGTTGTTTCAGCCGTAGTTTTGGTCGTTTTAGCTGTCGTTTTGGAAGTCTTCGCTGTTGTTTTAGATGTCTTGGAAGTTTTGGACGTCTTGCCCGATGTTTTATCGGTCTTGCCAGTGGTAGACTGCGAGGAGTCGGTGGAAGCGGTGGTAGAAGTAGTGGCCGTTGTCTCAAAAGCTCTCGCGTTTTCCAGAAGCGCGGTGTAAGACTTGGTCATCGTACCGCCGCCGTGCAGAGGACAGATGGGCATAGCCGTATTTCTCGAATAGTAACCTGTTGCCGTCGAGGGACAGTTGGAACTCGCCAAACCGCCCGAAATGAGACAGTACTGGCGTCTCACCACATTATCGCTCAGGTCAAAGCTCTTGGATTTAAGACCCTTGTGCGCCGCTTTCATCACATACGTCCACGCCTGTGTTGCGTAGTTGACGCTGGTGTATTCCAGCTTTTTGTTGTCGGCATAGCCGAACCAACAGGCCCCTACATAATAAGGTGTACCGCCGCAGAAATAACGGTCCTTGTTATCACTGGTAGTACCCGTCTTGCCAAAGGTATCAAAGCCGGAAATCTTCGCTCTGCGGGCGGTACCGTTGGAACCGTTGACCGGAGCCAGCAGCATCCGGTTCATAATGGAGGCGGACTCCGATTTCATCACGCGCACGCCTCTCGCGGAAGTGTTTTCCAGAACGGTATTGCCCTGCTGGTCGGTGACAAGCGAATAGGACGCGGGTGAATAATAGATGCCGCCGCTGCCGAACATGACATAGGCTGACGCCATTTCCAGAACCGTCACACCGTCAGTCAGAGCACCGACCGACATCGGCGCAAGGTTGTTGTCTTTCTCGTTAAGCTTGATGGAAAGCCGTTCCGTAAGGAATTTATAGCTCTGCTGAGGAGACATGTACCGCACGATTCTGGCGGCCACGCAGTTGGCGGAAACCTCCAGACCCTTGACCACCGGGATATTGCCGCGGTATCTGCGGCTGTCGTTTCTCGGCCATTGGATGGTTTTGCCGTTGTCACGGATGGTCATCTGCGCGTCGGTAACGGGGGTGGAGAATTCGATGACGCCCAGCTCCACCGCCAGACCGTAGGCACTCAGCGGCTTGATGGCGGAACCCGGCTGTCTGCGGGACTGTGAAGCATGATTCTGCAAGCGGTTGGCGGTTTTCTCGCCGCGTCCGCCGACAATGGCTTTCAGTTCACCTTCATAATTCAGAATCGCAATGGCGCACTGCGGCTGCACCGAACGCGGGAACTTCTTCCAATAATCGGTATTATTGCCGCTCTTATTTTTAAAGATAGCCTCCGCTTTATTCTGGAGATCAACATTCACATTGGCAAAGATGTTGAAACCGCCGTTGTACATCTGGAATCTGGCTTCGCTTTCGGTCAGACCGTTGCGCTTTTGCAGATCGTTGACAATGTCGGTAAAGATCTGCTCGGTGTACCAGCTCCAATAGGTTGTCGCGGCATTCCGGTTTTTGGCTTCCGTATTCAGCCGGGAGATGTAATCATCCGCCTTGGCTTCTTCGTATTCCTCCTGTGTAATAAACCCGTTTTCATACATTTTCTTGAGCACATAGCGCTGACGCTTCTGGTTCTCATCGGGATGATAAAACGGATTGTAAAGCGAGGGATACTTGGTAATGCCCACGATGGCCGCCGATTCGGAGAGCGTCAGATCCTTGGCATCCTTGCCGAAATAGGTCTGCGCCGCGGTTTGAATGCCGTTGCAGCCGTTGCCGAGCGCGATAACATTCAAGTACGATTCGAGAATCTGTGGTTTGGTGTATTTCTTTTCCAGCTCAAGCGCCTTAAAGATTTCCTTGAGCTTTCGGTTGACACTGTGTGCATCCTCTTTAGTGACGTTCTTAATGAGCTGCTGCGTGATGGTCGAACCGCCGCGGTCGGATTTGGTCAGATTGAGAAACATGTTGGCAAACGCAAAGGTGGTACTCTTCCAGTCCACGCCGTGATGCTTCCAGAAACGCTCGTCCTCCACCGCGACAATCGCGTCTTTGGTGTACTGCGTCATTTCATCGTAGTCAATCCACTCGCGGTTCTCCGTGCCGTGCATCGTCTCATACTTGATCAGATCGCCGCTGCTGTCATAGGCATAAATCGTGGTGGTGTAATTCAGTTTAAGCTGCGTCAGGTCGATATCCTTGACGCTCTTGTCAAGGAACGCGAGAACATACACCATCGCCGTGGCGCCCACAATGCAGCCGGTAATCACACAGATCAGCAAAATGGTGGCCAGCGTCTTGGCCAGATAATTGCCGGTTTTCATCATCACTTTCAGCCACAATGGTCTTGACGACTTCCGGCTTTCGGCGCTAATCGCTCCCGAACGTCTGACAGCCAGTGCATTTCTTCTGCCGGAAACAGAGGAACGTCCTGATGAAGCGGTTCCTGATCCGCCTTTTAGGGAATTTACACCTTTTCTCACGCCGTCGGCCGCCTTTTCCATGCCGTTTTTGAGTTTTTTGGAAAAGCTGTCAAATGAGTTTTGAACTCCCATTAAAATATCGCCTCCCGCAAATTTGGATATGCCTGTCGTGCCGGGTCACAACCCGTCTGCCTATGTGTCGGCCAAGAATGGTTCCCGCGGCACAGGCCAAGCAGCAACAGAATCAATATGGAGCTCTATATGTAAAACTTACATCTAAACTATTATAACATAAAAAAACAAGACTTGTATAGTATTCTCAAAGATTTAATATTTTTGTAACCATCGCGAAAAAATTTACAAAAATAAGTATCAAAAA
>CAMHAV010000160.1 GCA_946182865.1 uncultured Clostridia bacterium | reverse complement strand
GGCAGAGAATGCATAGCGATTCTTCTCCGTACCACCATTGATGCTCAAAATTTGCGTCGCGTTAAACAAAGAAAAGGGAATCCGCAGAAGCAATTGAAAATAATTCGTTTGTTCACATCATAGTCATTGACTTATTCCATAGAAAATGATATATTATTAGTAAAGTGCCATATCGTTGATATATTTCATGGTAGTTAAGTAGAGGTGGTATCATGCTTCACGATAATGAAATTGAACAACTGCGAATGCGGTTTATACAAAATAATTACGTTATGACTACCTCCGAGCTTCTGGAAGCAAAGCTGTATTACGCGGATATCAAACAACTTTTGGACGAAGGCTTTATTGAACGGGTTCGGAGAGGGTATTACCATTGGGTTGAGGATGAGGGAGAAAGCGAAATTGTCATTATCAACCGCTTGTTTCCTGACGCCGTACTCTGTATGGAAACTGCCCTGTTTTATTATCATTACAGTGACCGAAATCCATCCGAATGGAGTTTCGCCATTGACAAAAATGTTTCCAAGCTTCGGACGAATATTGATTATCCGTTCATTAAGGCATATCGTTTGGAAAGACAATTGCTGACGCTTGGGGAAACTGTAGGTATAATTGATACGCACAAGGTTCGGATCTACGACCGCGACCGAACCATCTGCGATGTACTGCGAAACATGAAAAAGATGGATAAAGAAATCTTCAACAAAGCAATACAGGGATATGTTGCAGACACGAAAAAAAGCATATCGAACCTTATGAAATACGCACAGGTGCTCCGCATACAGAAAAAAGTAAGTGAATGGATTGGAGTGTGGTTGTAATGGCTGATATTGCGGCGTCTGTGCTGGCAAGGCTGAAAAACAGTGCAAAAGCATCGGGTATCAGTTACCAGCAATGTCTTCAGCTTTTTATGCAGGAGGAATTTCTGAGAAAGCTGTCGAAATCCGGCTGCCATGATCATCTGATACTAAAAGGCGGATTGTTTATCTATACCCTTACCAATTTTGAAAGTCGGGCAACCATTGACGTCGATTTTCTGCTTCAGGGATATTCAAATTCCATAGATACGGTGCAAGGATTAATCGAGCAAATACTCTCCACACCGACGGGAAATGATTACATCGAAATGACGGCTAGGGGTTTTGAAGAAATCTCTCCGCAGCGGAAGTATCACGGTATCAGCGCACAGATTATCGGTCGGATAAAGAATGTGCGTGTTCCGTTTAATGTGGATATCGGAGTGGGAGATGTTATTATCCCTAAAGCGGAACAACGGGAAATACAAACTCAGCTTCCCGGCTTTGATTGCCCTGTTATCAAGACCTATTCCCTTGAAAGCACCATCGCCGAAAAATTCGACGCTATCCTGCAACGTTTTGAACTGACGGGGAGAATGAAAGACTTTTACGATATTTATTACCTTTCCAGAAGATTTGATTTTGATGGAGAAAAGCTGCAAACCGCTGTTTTTGAAACCTTGCAATGTCGAGGAACTCCCTATGAACGGGAAAGTTTTCAGCGTGTGGTCGCCCTTGCCGAAAATGAAGATATGCAAAAACGATGGAAGTATTTTTTGAAGAGCATCAAAGACAATACTCTTGATTTTTCCGCTGTGATTGAAAGAATACAGATTTTCCTTGAACCGGTATTCAATGCAATTGTAAACGAAGAAGAATGGCAGAAGAGCTGGACTCCTGAAAACGGATGGAATTAAACCAATAAAGGCGGTGCTACCATGCTTTCTTACAGAGAACTTGAACAAGAAGTCGAACGACTGCGCAGAGAAAATGCTTCATTAAAAGCTGAACTGAGCGAATTGCGCTCAAGGTACGGAGTAGAAGACACTCCTAAAGAAGTTTCAATAGAAACCGTTCACGTTGAGCAAAGTGGAGGCATCAACAAATACAGCACACCCGACGAAAAAATCGCCCTGTTCCGTTCGCTGTTCGTTGGCAGAACCGACGTATTCGCAAAACGCTGGTACAGCAAGTCCAGCGAGAAAAGCGGTTATCAGCCTGTCTGCGGCAACGAATGGGAACCGGGACTCTGTGACAAACGGAAATTCAAATGCGCACAGTGTCCTAACCGAAAACTGATGCAGTTGACGGACAATGATATTTACCGTCATCTTTCCGGCAAGGACGAGTATGGCAGAGATGTGGTCGGCATTTATCCTATGCTGACAGATGAAACCTGTCATTTCTGCTGCATTGATTTTGACAAAGAAGGTTATCAGGAATCCGCAAAAGCGTATTTGTCCGTATGCCGTCAACACAACATTCCCGCCTATCTGGAACGATCCAGATCAGGCAACGGCGCTCACGTCTGGCTGTTCTTCGAATCGCCGATTCCCGCCAAAAACGTCCGATTGTTTGCCGGAAGTCTGCTCACAAAGGCGATGGAAAACTGCACCAAGATTTCGTTCAAGTCCTACGACCGGATGCTTCCCAATCAGGACACCATGCCAAACGGCGGCTTTGGAAATCTCATCGCCCTGCCTTTACAGGGAAAAGCCCGTAAACAGGGCAATTCCGTATTTGTCAATGAAGATTTTATTCCTTATGACGATCAATGGGCGTACCTTTCCCAAGTGCAAAAGATCAGCGAAGCGGCGGTTTCGGAAATTACCTCCCGTTTGCACGCATCAGGAGGAATTGGCATACTTGTCAGCGATTCCGATGAAAAGCCGTGGATAACCCCCAAGCGGGAAGACGTAACGCATTTTGATTTTCCAACATCACTGACAATCACCAGAGCCAATATGATATACATCCCGACTCAAGGCATTTCCTCAAAAGCGCAGAACAGAATCAAACGACTTGCCGCCTTCAAAAATCCTGATTTTTACCGGGCACAGGCAATGCGAAAGTCAACCTTCAAAATTCCCCGCATTATCTGTAATGTCGAAATATTCGAGAATTATATCGGTTTGCCTCGCGGGTGTGAGAATGCTTTACGTGAACTGTTGGACAATGCTTCGATCAATTATTTCTTTGACGATCAGACCAATAGCGGACAAACGATAGACGTTGCTTTTAACGGTAAACTTCGTGAAGAACAGCAGCCTGCGGCAGACGCACTTCTGAAATACAGCAACGGCGTTCTGTCCGCCACCACCGCTTTCGGAAAAACCGTGATTGCAGCCTATCTCATCTCACAGCGAAAAGTGAACACATTGATTTTAGTCCACACACAAGCATTGATGAATCAGTGGAAGCAGTCAATGGAGCGGTTTCTGCAATTCAATATAGAGCAGCCTGAACTACCTAAAGGACGAGGCAGAAAGAAAGCATGGTCTCCGGTGGGGACGCTTGGGGCAGGGAGCAACAGCTTGCGTGGTACAGTGGATATTGCAATCATGCAATCCTTATTCGACGGAGACGAGGTAAAGCCTTTGGTGCGGGATTATGGCATGATAATTGTCGACGAATGTCATCACGTTTCGGCTGTCAATTTTGAAAACATCCTGCGATTTGCCAACGCAAAATATGTCTACGGACTGACAGCCACACCGACACGTCAGGACGGTCATCATCCCATTATCTTCATGCAGTGCGGTGAAATACATTACCGCGTAGACGCAAAGGCACAGGCGGAGAAAAGACCGTTTTCACATTACATGATTCCTCGCTTTACATCCTTCCGGAAGAATTACTCTGAAAACGCGCCTATTACAGAAATATATAAAGACCTCACGGAAAGCGAATTGCGCAACCGCAGAATTGCCGACGATATTCTTCAGGCACTAAACAGCGGAAGAACGCCAATTGTCCTGACCGAACGAAAAGACCACATCGAAAAGCTGCGGGAAATGCTTGATGGAAAGTGCGAAAATATCATCATTCTCACAGGCGCTATGTCAGCAAAAGAAAAACGGCTAACAATGGAAACGCTTGCCGCCATTCCGGACAATGAATCGCTGGTTATTCTCGCAACCGGAAAATATGTCGGAGAAGGATTTGATTATCCCCGACTGGACACGCTGTTTCTCGCTCTCCCCATCTCATGGAAGGGAAAACTGGCACAGTACGCCGGACGACTTCACCGGAACTATTCGGGCAAGAATGAAGTATTGATCTACGACTACGCCGACATTCACATTCCGGTGCTTGAAAAGATGTACCAGCGACGTCTGAAAAGCTATGCATCTATCGGCTACCAGACACGCCCTGAACCGCTGCCGGATGTGAAGAGCGACGTCATCTATGACGGCAAGAGCTTTTACCACGTCTTTCAGCAGGACATTTCCAACGCCCTGCACGAAATCATTATTGTCAGTCCGTTTATGCGCAAAAACCGGCTCAGCAATCTGAAACCGGTTTTTGCAAGCGCACTTACAAACGGTATCAAAATCACGGTTGTTACCCGACCACCGGAGGATTTTTCCGGCGCAAATGAACAATTAACCCGACAAAATGCCGCTTTGCTCTGTGAACTTGGCGTAACAGTCAAATTCAAAAGCGGATTTCACCAGAAATTTACTGTGATCGACACCAAAACCGTATGGTACGGCAGCGTCAACTTTCTCAGCTTTGGCACTGCAGAGGAAAGCATCATGCGGCTGGAGAGCGCCGACATCGCCTGTGCTCTGCTGGATACAGTGATCTGACGAGAGAAATGCAAAAATTGCGTCGCTTGAATCAAAGAAAAACATTTGAAAAAGCTACTTCAGCCCAAACGATTTCAACTCTCTTATGAACGCAACATGACGGGGAAAGCGGCACTTATATTCAAGCAAAAGCTGCTGCTTCCTGCCTTCCTGTCCACGGGATTCCATCACCTCACCGATTGCGGCGATCATTTCGGCGCATTCTCCGTAATAGTTTCTTTTCTGCTGAGAAACAATCGCATTTACCCTTAAATCCAGGAGTACAAGCAAATGTATAATGATGTTTTCCTGCTGTTCGGCTGTCAATTTTTCAGGATTTGTGATTTGACTGAATTTTTCCCAAAACAAATTCTCGTTGCTCTTGGTGGTTTTTCTTCCGGTACCCTTGCAATAATCAGAAGCATCAAAAGATAAATACCCGGCAGCATGAGCGCACATTCTTTCACAGGCAGGAGGCAGTTGCGGTTCTTCAAAGAGCAAAAGCAGAATCAATGCCATACCGCATTTAACAAACGAGCTTGACCAGCCTACTCCCTGTTCAGGAAACATTGTTTCCTGATAGACACGCAGGTAATCTCCGGATAAAAAAGACAAGCCATAATAATCCATCATGCCACAGTGGAGCTTCGTCAATTCTCCTCTGAAACTTGAAAATGCCACTTCAAACCCACATTTTTCAGGGTCATAAGACTGAATAATGCCTTGTGTCTCCGATTGATACTGAGAATAATCGTTGCTTTCCAACACCAGTCTAAGGAAATTAGTCACATCAGGGTCAGAGCGAAAGGCTTCCGCAAAGCAACGATCCTGTATTTCCGGTTCATTCCTGTTCGCCGCTATTTCCGCGACAATCAGCGCAATATCGCTACGAATGGTATACTCGACCGATATATCTTTTAGAGCATACAGACCGATTTCCATTTTTTTCTGTTCATCGGATATTTTCTCGCCGGACAGTAATTCCTCATAAAGACAGGGATGACGCTGACCACAGCTTTTGGCAGCTTCTATCAGTTCGTTTTCGTCTATTTCCATTCGGGTTGCCTCCCTGAGAAGAGACTCCGTCATGCTCTCACTCTGCTGTCCAAGAAACGGTATCCACAGCGACAAAAACTCCCGCATTTGCGGCAGTTCTTTTTGACTGTAACGAATCATCTTATCAACGGAAATATCATCTAACTGTGCATGGAGCATAATATGATAAATCGCCTTCGGTCGCTCCTGCGGTGATGAACCAAGATAAGCGGCGTAAAGCATATCATAAATGAGCTTCTCATAGCTTCCCGAAATCATTTCCTGTTCATACAAATCGCTGACCGTAAACGGCTCGTCATTGTATTCGCTTTCCACTTGAATATTCAGCGTTAAAAGTACTTCAGAAAGCTGCATGGCGTCTTGGAACATTTCCGAATCAATCAGCGAATACAGAAGCGAGCAGGCACGCGATACCATATCTGCAATATGCTCAGGGTCATAATATGTCATCGGTTCATCTTCATCGTAATACCAGCTATTATAATTTCCATTATATCCCTCGGCATATTCTTCGATAAGGCAAACCTCGCTGTTCCTGATTTGCTCCAAATCACGATAGACATCCTCTATCAAAGCATCAGGAGAAGATTCCGCCGATGCGGCTTGCCTTGATTTTGAACTGGATTCGTCAGTATCGCCCGACAACTCCTTTAAAAATTCGGAACGCATGGATTCCGGTAGTTTACGTGCCTGATAATGCACAAATTCAACCAGTTGCACTTTCGTCATGGAAACCGCCAGTTTGTCAACTTGATTCAAGAAATCTGTAATATGCATTCTCTTGTTCATCCCTCCTCAAATAATCAAAGAAAAGGCTTGCAACGGCTAATTCGAAAATTTGGACAATAGGCGATTTCAGTTTCCGATGATACCATTTCAAGCAAGTCGGCTATTTTATCAATAATGCTTGTATGACTGGGATTAGTCAGTTCATTGATATGCATACTCAAACCTCTTTTGTGACCAATACTTTTACAAAGATTTGTACTTTAAAGTGGTCGAATTCGACCACTTTTAGATAGCGTCTTCTTTTCTCATGTTTTTGTTATATTCGCAC
>CAMHAV010000159.1 GCA_946182865.1 uncultured Clostridia bacterium | reverse complement strand
CCCGAGGAAGAACCTCTTCCGGACATGACGGATGATTTTGATGAGCCCGAAGAACAACCGCTGCCGGATGTAACGGATGATTTTGATGAACCCGAGGAACAACCTCTTCCGGACATAGCGGATTATTTTGATGAAACTGAGGAACAACCGCTGCCGGACATAGCGGATTTTGATGAAACTGAGGAACAACCGCTGCCGGACATAGCGGATTATTTTGATGAACCCGAAGAACAACCTCTGCCGGATATGACGGATTATTTTGATGAACCCGAGGAAGAACCTCTTTTTGATGAACCCGAGGAACAACCTCTTCCGGACATAGCGGATGATTTTGATGAGCCCGAGGAAGAACCGTTGCCGGATAACTCCACATCCCCCAAAGACACAACTGATAAATCGGTGGACAACACAAAATCCAACGACGCCAAACAAGATATTTCCGGAACGTTTGAACAAAGCAACGTTTCCGTCAGCGATGGTTTTTCCCCTCCGTCTTTGGAAACATCCGGAATCTTGGACGGAAAATCAAAATCGAATGAGGTAAGTGATAAAATGGAAAATAACAGTAATCTCAGTAAAACCAGTAAAAAATCAGTCAAAACAAAAAAGACAGACGTCAGCCGCGCTTCACAGAAAATATCAAAAACTCACGCTGACCTTCAGAATACCAACTCATCTACCATTGTGGTAAACCTCAGAGACATTCTGGGCTATATATTCAAAAACATCCTCATCGTTATACTGACAGCTCTGATGTGCAGCATGATTGGTTATATCTTTACCCAGAAATTCGTGAAGCACAAGTATGTCTCAAACACTAAGCTTATCATCTTCACGGCTGAGGCAAACAATGAATCGCAGCCTTCATGGGATGATTTGCAGTTAAGCTTTACTCTGTTGACTGACTGCTCCCTGATTGTAAAATCCCGTGACGTTCTTGAGGACGTCATACAAGAGCTGGATCTTTCTATCTCCTACTCCGAGCTGCTTGAAAAGATCGACGTGTCATTTATGAGTAACAGCCGTATCATTGAAATCAGCGTCACCGATGAGGATCCGCTTCAAGCAATGATTATTGTCAAAAAGCTGCGGGAAGTTTCCATGCGTTACATAACGGATAACCTCGAAGTCTCAGGCTCGAAAATAATTCAGAAAGAAAACATCCCTCACAATCCAATGCCCTCCTACACACGGTATTATGTGATGTTCGGCGCCATCATTGGTATCCTTGTATCCTCTTTGGTATTAGCCGGCATTTATATTTTTCAGCTTGAAAATGAATTCCTGAAAAAACAACAGAAGGCAAACGCCTGAAAGCATTATAGCAATCCAGGCAAATAACCATTGGGATTAGAAAAACCAAACCATAAAATGTATGGAAGTGATTATATGAACAAAATAAAAACCATTTTGATTGGCATTCTTTCCACCATCTGCTTCATGCTGGCTATCGTGTGTGTGTGTTTGGCTCTCGCAAAGGATGACACACCTCCGGAAATCACATTTGACGACATTATTCTGTCATATACGGAGGGCGACGACACAAGCATATTGTTTACCGGTGTTTCAGCTTCCGACCTTGTCGACGGTGATGTGACCGATAGAATGATAATCAAGAGCATTACAATGGAAAAAGACGGTTTTGCTACAGTGACTTACGCTGTGACTGATACATCTAACAATGTAACTGAACGGAGCAGACGTGTGATTTACAAAACCAAGCCAACCACCACAACCTCCGAAACATCTGACGCTGACAATACTTCCGCCCCTACAACTAAAAAAAATAAATAACGCCGTTAAGGACATTCGCCTGTTGATCTATTTCGCATCATTTACAAACTGTTGAAGTTTATCGACAGGCCTTTTTTCTGATTTTTGGCATCATTATGACAACTATATATCGTGCGTTATCAGCATGAGGTGAAAGAAAAGAATGAAATGGAAAAAAATATCGATATTGTTCTCCACAATATTTTTGTTTATTATCGTATGCTTCTGTATGCAAGAGCATGACGCGGTAAATACAGTGCGATTGGTTGCGCAGGCTGAGGATCACATAACGCAGAGCGTCAGTTTATATTACGATGACGGTGTTTATTACGCTTTTTTGCCGTCGTACGCTGATACAAACTCATTGAGCATTGTCTATAACAATGCCTATTCTCTGTATCTTGACGGCGAATACTACGATTCCGACAGCCAGTTTTCGACATTTGAGCCCAATCGATCATACGAGATGATAATGAAGAATTCGTTTCATATCACTGTATGTAACGAAAAGCTGATTATTATGAAAGCAGAGCATATTCCCGCTTTGTCGATTCATCTTACTGACGGCACAATCGAAAATATAAACGCCGATAAAGAGATCTCCAAAACCGGTCTGGCCACCTTAATCACAGAGAACAAAACCGTCAATTACGCAGGTTCGATTCAATCCATTCACGGACGCGGCAATTCAACCTGGGACCAGGCAAAAAAATCCTATTCTCTGGCGTTACCGGAAGAAGCCGATTTGCTTGGTATGGGTGCCGGAAAAGAGTGGGTGCTGCTTTCTAATTCCTTTGATGAATCGGGACTAAGAAATAAACTCGTATATGATACGGCAAAGGCGATTGGCGTCACATTTGCGGTTGACGCTGAATATGTGGATCTCTATATCGACAATGTTTATTACGGATTGTATCTTTTAGCGAAAAAAATCTACGTGGGAAACAACCATGTTGATATTACCAATCTGGAAGAAAAGACAAAAAGCATCAATCCGTACCCGTTGTCCTTTTATCAAAGTTTTGAAGAGGAACACAACGGAAAAATGATAAGAGGATATGATATCGCTGAGAATCCCAAAAACATAACAGGCGGATATCTTGTCCAGATCGAACACCATGAAGAAAAACTGGCGGCCAGAGAAAGCTTATTTCGGACGGACAGTTTAAGCTTTTCGGTCTCCTCGCCCAAATATGCAAGTCGTCAGCAGATTACATATCTGTCTGATTACTTCAATACGGTGGAATCTCAACTTGCAAAAGGCGATTTATCCAACATAAATGTGGATTCTTTTGTGAAATATTATCTTATACAGGAACTTTTCGCAAATAAAGACAAGAACAGCGTATTTTTTTGCAAGGATTCTGATGAGGTGGACAGCCAGGTGTATGCCTGTTCCATATGGGATTTCGATTTGAGTATCGGCAACGGCTGGCTGGTTTCCAATGTCAATCCGTCGGTGCTGTACAGAAATACTGACAACTGGTTTGAGTATTTGTATGACAATCCCATCTTCCAATCCAGACTGAAAGAAATGTATGCATCCGTTATCAAATCCGATCTTGACACTCTCCTTTATCACCGACTTGAGGAATACAGAAACACTGTCAGCAGTTCGTTTGCCATGGATAAAAGACGATGGAGAAAGGCCAACAACGGCTATACGGTAAGCGATACCGATAAAACTGATTCATCTACTTGGGGCAGACAGAGCCAACACCATTTTGATACGTTAGATGAGCACATAAGCTATATATCGGATTTTATGAATCAAAGAATTCAATTTCTCGATTCGGCATGGATTGACGATGTAACCTATTGCTTTGTGAGCTTCTCGACTCCGGAAAATACCGATTATTTTACAGTGAGAGAAGGCGACGTTCTGACGGAGGAGCCAATTCCCTCTTACGATAACAATGATGACAGATTTATCGGCTGGTATGATGCGGACGGCAAAGAGTACGTTCCTAACCAGACTGTAACGCGTAGCGTCAATTACAACGCTAAATGGGAGGAATATGGCGACTCAGGTTCAAAAGCAACGGCATTGCTGTCGCTCATAGAACGGATTAAGGCAAATCCGCTGCATGAATCCGTCCTTTTATCCGGCGGGCTGATCATCATGGTATGCGCCATTCTATACTTTGTGATAACGGACATACGAAAGGCAAAAAAAAGGAGGTATGACGATGGACGAGAACCGTAAATTCCGCCACGAATTGAAGTACCAATGCAGCGAAGCGCATCTGGCCATTATCCGCAATCGCCTGCAAGGTGTCATCCCCTATGACCGACATGCGGCAAACGGACAATATACCATCCGCAGTATGTATTTTGATAATTTTGAAAACCGCTGCTTTCATGGAAACGAAAGCGGCACCGATCCCCGGGAAAAATTTCGGATTCGCATCTACAACGCCGATGACAGCCGTATTTCGCTTGAATGTAAGCGCAAAGAAAGAGGCAAAACATACAAGACCTCCTGCTTACTGTCAAAGGAGGAATATGCAGACATTATCAGCGGCGGAACTCTTGTGAGTATCGACGATAAAGCCCCTCTTTTACGCAAATTCTCGGTACTGCAAAAGACAGAGCTTTTCCGTCCGGCCGTTATTGTAGAGTATGACCGTACGCCTTATGTTTACAAAATCGGAAATGTTCGCATTACCTTGGATCGCAACATTCGCTCGTCCAATGATTTTGCTCATTTCTTTGACGACAACCTTCCGACAAGACCTATTATGCCAAAGGGACGGCACTTATTGGAGGTAAAGTACGACAATCTATTGCCTGATTTTATCAAAGAAATCTTACAGTTAGGCGATTTACAGCAAACCACATTCTCAAAATACTATTTATGCAGAAAATATTCTACAGGAGGAACATTATGACTTTCAAAGATATTTTTAAAAATTCGTTTCTGAACGGCTTCTCAAGCGGCATTGATGTCAAAACGATTCTGATCGGACTGGCGATCACCACCGTACTCTCTCTATATATCTTTTTTATCTACCGCCTGGTCACAAGAAAAACATTTTATGCGCAAACCTTTAATTTGTCGTTGATCGCAATGGCAGTGATCACCGCCGCTATTATTTTAACCATCCAATCCAATATTGTCCTTTCCCTGGGAATGGTTGGCGCGTTGTCAATCATCAGATTCCGAACGGCTATCAAAGATCCGCTTGATCTTGTATTCCTTTACTGGTCCATCAGCATAGGCATTATCTGTGGAGCGGGATTGTCAGTTATTGCCGTCATTTTGACACTGCTGATCTCTCTTGTGGTACTTGGAATGCAAAAGTACCCGCTGAAAAAGCTTTCGATGATTTTAGTGGTCAACAGCACTGATATTGACAGCGATACTGCCATTCTCGAAACTGTTGCTAAGTACAGCGAAAACTACAAGGTCAAATCAAAGAATCTCACACCCTCTTCTTTAGATATGGTCATAGAAATCAAGGTGGACGCGGAAAGCCGTCTGGTACGCGAAGTACTCAATATCGAGGGCGTCACTTCCGCTTCTATTCTCTCGCATGACGGTGAAATAACAGTATAACAAACTGAAAGAGAAGGGTTGGATATGGATATTGCACCAATAATAAGAATCCTTTCAGGTCCGTTAATTGGCGCGGTAATCGGATACTTCACTAACATGATTGCCGTGAAAATGCTTTTTTATCCTAAACATGAAATTCGTGTATTCGGTCGAAGACTGCCCTTGAACCCTGGCGTAATACCAAAAGGGCGTCCACGGCTCGCAGCTTCCATCGGCAATGTAATTGAAAAGAACCTCCTTACAAAAGACGATATCAAAACGCATCTGCTAACCGAACAAGCCGAAAAGAAGATAACAGATGTGGCTGTTGCTAAACTCTCTTGCAATATTAAACACGAAATATGTCGCTTTGCTGATATGGACAGTGCTGCTTTTGAAGAAAAAAAGACTCTTATTTGTCAGGCAGTCAGTCTGCAGGTCGTAAACGCAATCCGCTCTTCCAACGCAACGGAAACCGTTTTATCTGCTGTAGGAGAAACAGTAAAACAGTACTTTCCCAGTCCATAAGACTATACAAACAGAGTAAAACAAAGCGAAAATAGCATGAATCAGCTCGAATACTGAGATAATATCATGCAAAGCGATCCTTTCAGCCTATTACATTGGAAATATAGAGATATTTCTATTCGACAAAAAGGACATGATTGCTCTTAAAGTATAGTGTTATTTTAGCTATTATAAGACTATACTTTAAGAAGCGAAATTAGTTTGTATGCACCGATATAGGCATTACAGAAATCAACAAATCGTTGTATAGTCTTATGATTTGGGAAAGTAGTAGTAAAAGAAAGATATAATAACACTCTTCTCAGATTGTTCGTAAATGACACCACATTAAGTACCTTAATGGAACCGGCAAAAGAAGTGCTCGACACAATGATTGACGAGCATGGCGCAGATTACATTTCGCCTATTCTTGCAACAAAACTGGAAGAGGCAGCCAACGGTTCAGGGCTGGAGCTGATGTCTCATTTTGAGATTGACGAACAAACGGTGAGGGAAACAGAGATCAAATCTTATCGCAAGCTCGTTGACCAGTGTGTCGAAGGTGTACTCAGCAGCATCAACATTTCAGAACTGATAGAGGACAAAATCAACGATATGTCCATAGATGAGCTGGAAGGACTTGTTCAGGACGTGATGAAAAAGGAACTCGGTGCCATTATCAACCTCGGTGCTTTGATTGGATTCATTCTTGGATTATTAAATTTACTCATATAATTCCCATCTCCGGAAAAATACAATACAAAATAAAACACCCGATCTTTTACTTGACGGTTTGATCGTTTCTGTAATAGATCGGGTTATTTTTGTGAACCGTATGGTCTTTTGATGGAACATTTAACGTAAGTGTCAGCGCCCGGGTATTTTGTCGTCCAGAAGTGAACGTATATTGTCAGTGA
>CAMHAV010000158.1 GCA_946182865.1 uncultured Clostridia bacterium | reverse complement strand
CTTTTTTGTTTATTCTTACCCCGCTAAATTCTCATTTATTACTTTTACAATCGCCTATGACTGATTTTCGGAGCGCCTATCTATTGTAATCAAGCTCTCCCGTGGGTTTTGTCGCATTGTGGGATTTACCTGATATTTTTATTTGACAAGCCCTATGCGTTTTTGTATAATAAAAAAGGTAACAGATAGAAAAAACAAAGGAGCGATTTCAATTGTCTGCTAAAACAAGAAGAAATAAAAAAAGCGCACAAAACAATGCATTTGTCAAACTGGTGGCTTTCCTCGCGGTCGCTGTTGCCGCGGCCGTAGTCGTGAGCCTGGCGATTACGTACACGCACAAGAGACAGCAGCGACAGGCAGCACAGCAGGCGCTTGCCGACAGCATCGTGGACGTGACTTTCCCTGAAGGCCGCACCGTTCGGCAATACGGCGCGCTGCTTGAGGAAAACGAAGTCTGCACGGCAGAGGCATTTTACGCCGCCATGCGGGACACCGATTTCACCGGGAACTATGATTTCCTCCCATCCAACGAGCTGCTGCAATCGCGCGAGTATCCTCTCGAAGGGTACCTCTATCCCGACACCTACAGCTTTTACAAGGGAGAAAATGTCAATTCCGTTATCAAGAAATTTCTCAATAACTTTGCCGCCAAAATTCCGGACGAGCTGGTCGAATATACCAATTCGAACGGCGAGGGATTCAAGAACACCGAAATGAGTCTGGACAACGCCGTCATTCTCGCCTCCATCATCGAACGCGAATCCCCCACCGACAACGAACGCCCCAAAATCTCCGCCTGTTTCTGGAACCGCATTGAAAATCCTTCTGTGTCCGGCACGGGCGGCAAGCTGCAATCCGACGCGACCCACTACTATCCCTATGTCGTCACCGACGCGCCTGAAGGCTTCCAGAGCGAATACGACACCTACAAAATCGCGGGACTGCCCAAAGGCCCCATTTGCAGCCCGTCGCTGAGTTCCATCCGCGCGGCTGCGTATCCCGACCCCGACTGCAAGGCGTTCTTTTTCTTCAACGACAAATATGACAACCACTACTACGCCGAAACCTATGAGCAGCATTTGAAAAACATTCAATACTGCAAGGACAACGATCTGGTTTGACCGTGGCATCCGCGTCATCCTTATGATGGGCATTTCTGGAAGAAATATACATTTATTCTAAAAAACAAACGCCCCCATGCGGAAGGAAACAAAATTTCCTTCCGCATGGGGGCATTTTTTATAATTACAATTCTTTTTTGCTTAGATTAGTGTGAAAATTGGTTTCGTCAATCAGAAAATGCGGTCGGCGCTTGACTTCGTAGTAAATGCGCCCGATATATTCTCCGATGATGCCGATGGAGATGAGCTGCACGCCGCCGAATAAGCAAATCGTGAAGATGGTGGTAAAATAACCCGGCAGGTCGATGCCCTCAAAGAGTATGCTCAGAAACAGGCTCAGCAGATACACCAGACTCACCCCGATGGCGGCTGCCCCGAGTACGAAGCAGAAGCGCAGCGGCTTGTTGTTGAAGGAAAGCACGCCGTCCACGCCGTATTTGATGAGCGAGCCGAAGTTCCATTTGCTCTCCCCTGCCGCGCGCTGGCGGTTCTTGTAGTGGATGATTTTCTCCTTGAAGCCAATCCACGAAAACAGCCCCTTGGAAAAACGGTTGTATTCATTCATGGTCAGCAGCGCGTCGAGCGCCTTGCGGCTGAGCATACGGAAGTCTCCCACGCCGTCCGCCAGCTTCACGTCGGTCAGCCTGTCCACCAGCCGATAATAGGTGCGCGCAAAAAAGGCGTTGCGTTTGTCGTCGCCGTCACGGTCGCGCCGTCCGATCACCTGGTCATATCCTTCCTGCGCGTAGGTCAGCATTTCGGCAATCAGCTCCGGCGGATGCTGCAAATCCGCGTCCATGATCACCGTGTAATCCCCCGACGCAAAGCGCAGACCCGCCAGCATGGCCGATTCTTTGCCGAAATTGCGGCTAAAGGAAATATACTTTACATGTTTGTCGCTATCCGCAAAACGTTTTAATGCGCCGATCGTGCCGTCGCTGCTGCCGTCGTTGACAAAAATCATCTCGTAATCGTCGGTGATTTTCTCCAATGCCGCGCGCAGCTGGTCATAGGTCATGGCAATGACCTTTTCTTCGTTGTAGCACGGCACCACCACCGAAATCAGCATACCCCTGTCTCCTCTCTTAATATCCGATAAAGCCGCAAATATTCCTCTTTTGTTTCTGCAAACGATCTTTCACTTTGCTCGATTGGCACATGAATGACCGGCGGCACTGTCATGAGCCTGTCCCCGTTGAAAGTGAGAAATTCGTGGTACAGCATCGCGTCATCCACCGCTTTCACGAGCGATTCCTCTGTCTCATTCGGCTCCGCAATTCCCAGCCCCGTGAGAATATTTCTGTAAAGCTGCTTTTCGCACAGACAATAATAGGGCAATTGCCGCTTGAGGGGGCGTGTCATATCCCCGATGTAGGCTTCCGTCGCGTCGTGCAGCAGGCAAAGCAGCTTCACACGGGGAGAATACCCGCGCGCCTCGGCTTCCTTGGCGCAGTTAATGCAATGCCGCGCCACCGAGAAAAATACACGGAAATGCCCGTTGGCGCGGCAAATCAGGCTCAGCGAATGGGCGATATCCCCGATGTCGATATCCCCCCGCGCGGGGTCTACCGGGTCAAAGCGCCGTCCGCCGATGGTGGTGATATACGCCTTATTAGGATTGTTGGCGGCGGGTGCCTCTGCGTTGGATTCATTCATTCGTTATCATTTCCCTTTTTGTGAAAAAATATGTAGCCTGCCGGAGCATCAGCCGCGAAAGGGCTTGAAGCCGATGGGCTGGAAGAAACAGGAATGATGCCCTGTGTGGCACGCCGCGCCGGTCTGTTCCACGCGAATGAGAAGCGTGTCGTCGTCGCAGTCGCCGCTGACCGAGACAATGCGCTGGTAATGTCCCGAAGTCTCGCCCTTGTTCCACAATTCGCCGCGCGAACGGCTCCAGAACCATGTGCGGCCTGTTTCGAGCGTCAGGCGCAGCGATTCCTCGTTCATGTAGGCGAGCATCAGCACTTCGCCTGTGGAAGCCTCCTGCACAATGGCGGGAATCAGCTCCGATTTGGCAAAATAACGTGACAAGTCTCTCAGCTTTTCACCTTCTGCAATAGCTTCACGCACATTCAGGTCGCCCGTATAGATCGCCTTGCCCGCAATCGCGCCGTACAAGCCCTCGTCCCGCAGCGTTACGATATCCGCTAAGCCCGAAACGCCGCCGCTTGCGATGATATCGCAGGACACGGCAGAATTGATCTCCCGCAGTTGGTCGAGATTGGGTCCCGACAGTGTGCCGTCGCGGGAAATGTCTGTAAAGATAATCGTCTTTACGCCGATTTTTTCCATTTCCTTTGCCAGATCGACAAAATACACGTCGGAGGTATCCAGCCAGCCCTCCGCCGCGACCATGCCGCCGCGTGCGTCGATGCCGATGGCAATGCGATCGCCGTACTTGGCAACGGCTTCCTTGGCAAAAGCAGGATTTTTGACCGCCGCCGAGCCGAGGATGACGCGGGAAATGCCATGCGAGAGGTATTCCTCTACCGCCTCCATGGTGCGGATGCCGCCGCCGACCTCCACTTTCAGTCCCGTTTCATTTGCCACACGGACAAAGATTTCCTTGTTGACGAGCGCCGCGTCCTTCGCGCCGTCCAGATCTACCATGTGAATCCACTCCGCGCCGGCTTCTTCAAATGAACGCGCCGTCACCAGCGGGTCCTCTGCCACCTTGTGCGCCGTCGCGTAATCGCCCTTGACCAGTCTGACGCAGTTGCCGTCTTTGATATCTATGGCGGGAAAAATTTTCATACCTGATTGTCACTCCTGATTTGATAGGTTACAGCACGCCCTTGGTGGACAGCGTGCCTTCGTATTCGATTCTGACGGCCGCCTTGAGTGCGTGCGCCACGGCTTTGAAGATCGCCTCGATGATGTGGTGGGAATTCTTGCCGTAGACCGACCGGATATGCAGCGTCACACCGGCATTCACAGCGAATGCGCGGAAGAATTCCTCGGTCAGGCAGCAGTCAAATTCTCCGCAGCGCCACTGGGGAAACGCCGCGTCAAACACCAGAAACGGTCTGCCGCTGATATCGAGCGAACAAAAGGCAAGCGCCTCGTCCATGGGGATATAAAAACTGCCGTAGCGGGCAATGCCCTTCTTGTCGCCCACCGCCTGCGCAAAGGCCTGCCCCAGCGCGATGCCGATATCCTCGGTGGTGTGGTGTCCGTCCACCTCCAGATCGCCCTTGCAGGTCACGGTCAGCCCGAAGCCGCCGTGAACGCCCAGCGCGGTAAGCATATGATCGAGAAAACCGATGCCGCTGTCTGTCTTCACCTCGCCGCCGTCAAGGTCGATCTTTACCGTAATGTCGGTTTCCTTTGTGGTGCGGGTCACTTCTCCGATTCTCGCCATTATACATTCGCCTCCAGCAGCCGCAGCACTTCGGCGTTTTCCTGCTCGGTGCCGCAGGTGATTCTCAGATGATCGCCCATCAGGCGAACGACCACGCCTTCTTCCTTCATGGCTTCAAAGACGCGTTTCGCCTCGCCGTCCGGCATCTGAATATAAACGAAATTGGCGGCCGTCGGCAGGAGCGACAGCTTGTCAGGATATTGATCTGCCAGCGCCTTGACAGAAGCATACAGCTCGTCGCGGGAGGCAATCACCTTGGCGGTGGCGCTGTCAAGATCGCGCGGATAGTCAAACAATGTCTCCGCCGCCGCCTGCGTCATGGAATTGACATTATAGGGGGATTTGGCGGCCCGCAGCGCGTTGGTAATGCGGCGGTTCGCCACTGCAATACCGCAGCGGACGCCCGCCATGCGGAAGGACTTGGAGCAGGTTTTCAGCACCATCAGATTGTCGTATTGTTCCACGCAATCCATGACCGACTGGTTCCAGAATTCCATGTAGGCTTCATCCGCCACCACCAGGCATTCCGGCACGCCTTCCACCAGCCGCAGCACCTTCTCCCGCGGCAGACCTACGCCCGTGGGGTTGCAGGGATTGGAAAAAATCAGCATCCTCGCCTTCTTCTGATTGACAAACGCGATAAGGGCGTCCACGTCAATGGTATAATCCGGGCGCTTCGGGAAAGCAACGCAGTGATTTTCCGCTAAATAGCCGTAGCAGCCATACATCGAGAAATCAGGCGTGGTGGTTACGAGTGTTTCGCCCTTCATCATCATCACCTGTGTCAGCAGGGTGAGCAGTTCGTCGGAACCGTTCCCCACGGTGAGCAGGTCGGGACTGACCCCGAAATATTTGCCGAACCCCTCGCACACGCCGCTTGCCAGCGGGTCGGGGTAGCGGTTGAGGTGCAGCTTCGCGATGCGCGCCAGCATATCCTCCTTCACATATTCGGGGATTTCCAAAAACGACTCGTTGGCGTCCAGTCGGATGCGATATTCGCCGCTGATCGGCTCATAAGGCACCAGATCGCGGATTTTTTCATTTAGCTGATAGGCCATACTGTTACTTCCTTTTACTACAGTTATCATTATATCACACGGTTAAACGGTTAAACGGCGACCGCCCGTAAAAGTTTTTTCCCGAAAACCTCCGGCAAGCTCCTGAAACAGCTCGCCCAAAAACGGTAAATTATTTTGATAAAAAACACCTTGGTGTCCACGCTCAAAAAGAAAATCGCCTTGGCGATCACGGCGGCGTTTGGCACCAAATGGGAACAAAATTCCATGATGTCGGCCGTATCGGTCTTGCCGATCATGTTGAATACCTCGCCGATGAATTTCTCGCAATCTTCGTCGTTCAGACCGTCCACCCAGCGGTTCATACTCTTGTACAGCAGTCTCGCGTCAACCGTCAGGCTGTCAGCCAGGCAAAAGGACTGATTCTCCACCCGCCAATAAAAGGGATTGTGCTGCGCCAGACTGATGAAGTCACTTTCCACGATGCCGTACTCGCATTCCTGCTCGAATACCATGCCCACAAAGGAGGCTTGCGGCAGCGTCTTATGAATCAGAGGGCGAACCCGCCGGAAGCCCTCCTCTCCCAAAAAGCTGCTCTGAAAGCCCGGGCCGTCGTGCGAATACACGGCAATCAGCCGATCCTGCACCTCGCGGGAACACATGGCCGCCGCATACACCGCCAGATTGCCGCCTTTGGAATGCCCGCCTGTCAGCAGGCCGCCGTCCAGCACGGCGGCGGATTTCTCCAGATAATCCACTGCCGCTTGCTGTGACGGAATCGGTTCCGGCAGCGCCAGCCGCATATCCTCCCGCCAGCCCGCAAAAGTCGCGTCCGTTCCGCGATAGGCCACATAATAGACATGCGGCGTCAGTTCGAAAGTGACGGCGGCAAACTGCTTGTCAGAGTCGGTTTCCTGCTTATAGCCGATAATCCGAATGTCGCGGAAGCGCGGACTGGCAGCGGCTGCCGTCAGCAGTTCCATGGTCTTTTTGCGAAACCACACATGATGCGCGATGTTGTCGAACATCTCCGCGCGAAACAGATCTTTCACGCGGAAATCGCCGTTTTCGACGCAATCGTCGGGATAATGCAGATAGGCCAGCCACGAAAGAATCAGGCTGTCCACCTCATTGAAAGGGCTTTCGTCAAAAGTGCGCAGACATTCCGTCGCATACATAATGATATTTCCCATGCTGTCACCGTTCCTTTCTGCCGGCGCCGATGTGGTCTCCTGCACCAAATGAGTTATTAGCCGATTGTAAAAATTGAAAAACGGCGTAAACACGGGG
>CAMHAV010000157.1 GCA_946182865.1 uncultured Clostridia bacterium | reverse complement strand
GGACTCCCACGCTCGCATTCGCTCGCTAGTTATGCGCTGCGCTATGCTTTTTTCTCTTTTACATTGGCTAATCATTTTGTTATTGAGAGGCGGGCGAAAGCCTGTCCTTGCAATAAAATATCATCATTTTCAGGAAGGAATTGTGAACATGAAAACAATTTCAAAGATTGCGGCGACTGTGCTGTCGCTGGCAATGATCGTCTCGATGGCAGCCTGCCAGTCGGGCAAGAAGAACGACGTTTCCAAAAGCGACGTCAAAGAGGCACAGACCGTCTCCACCGAAGTAAAGGTGGGCGCGCTGATCGGCCCCACGGGCGTTTCCATGGCGAAGATCGCCACCGAAAAGGCCACCTTTGCCGACGCGTACAACGACGGCGACAACCAGTATGTCAACACCTATGTGGCGGATTATGTGGACGAGCCGACCACCATGGTCGCGAAGCTCTCCTCCGGCGAAGTGGACGTTGCCTGCGTTCCCACCAATCTGGCAGCCAAGCTCTACAAGGTCACGAGCGGCAATGTCAAGGTGGCGGCTGTCAGCACCCTCGGCGTGCTGTATATGATTGACACCTCGGGCGAAGTCAAGTCAGTGGCTGATCTCGCGGGCAAGACCATCTATGCGCCGTCCTCCACACAGGGCGCAAACCCCGAGTATATTCTCAACTACCTCATCCAGAAGAACAATCTTACTGACGCGAAGGTCAACTTTGACTTCACCGTGGATGAGCTGGTCGCCAAGCTGGTCAGCGGCGACGTGACAACCGCCATGATCCCCGAACCCAAGGCGACCGCCGCCAAGGGTCAGCTCAAGAAAGCCGAGAAAGAATTCACTGTGACCGACCTCCAGGCAGAGTGGAACAAGGTCTGCGAAACCCCCGTGGCACAGGGCGTTGTCGTTGTGCGTGCCGACTGGCTGAAGGACAACGAGGGCGCGTTCAAGACCTTCCTCAATGACTTTGCGGCTTCCTCCGACGCGGCGCTGAATGACCTTGACGGCACGGTGGCCAATGTCGTGGCACTCGGCGTGATTCCCAACGAAGCGCTTGCCAAGCAGGCGATCCCCAACTGCAACATCGTCTGCAAGACCGGCGACGAAATGCAGAAAGCGGTTGCCGACTTCATCAATGTGCTGCTCGAAGCGGATCCTCAGTCCGTGGGCGGTGCGGCTCCTGACGACGGCTTCTATTATGTCGGCTGATAAGTGCCGGGAAATCCTGCACTCTCAAAAACTGAAAAACATCGCAATCAAGACGGCTGTCGCGGCACTCTGGCTGGTGCTGTGGCAGCTTGTCTGTATGGCGGTGAATATGGAGCTGCTGGTGGTCTCTCCCGCCGCTGTCGCGCGCCGATTGCTGGCATTGGGGCAAACGGCGGAATTCTGGAGCGACTCGCTGCGTTCACTGGGCAGAATCACTGAGGGATTTCTGTTCGGAAGCGTCACCGGGGCATTGCTGGCGGTGGTCTGCCGCCGCTATGCCTTTGCCCGCGCCTTTTTTTCTCCGGCGGTCACGGTGATTAAATCCACCCCTGTCGCCTCGTTTATTATTCTGGCGCTGGTCTGGCTGACGGGACAGCATGTGCCGGTCTTTATCGCTTTTCTCATGGTGCTGCCGGTGGTGTATGCCAATGTCTATCAGGGCATCGGAGAGGTAGACCCCAAGCTGTTGGAAATGGTGGCGGTGTACCGCATGAGCCGCCTGCAAAAAGTGAGCAAAATCTACATTCCGTCGATTCTGCCTTATTTCATGGCGGCTTGCCGCACCGCGCTGGGCATGGCGTGGAAAGCAGGCGTGGCGGCGGAAGTGATCGGCGTGACCAAGGATTCCATCGGACGAAAGCTGTATTATTCCAAAATCTATCTGGAAACGGTGGATTTGTTTGCGTGGACAGTGACGGTGATCGTCATGAGCCTCCTGCTGGAAAAAATCTTTGTGTGGGCGGTGGATCGGCTCAGCCGGAAGCTCCACCTGACAAGGAGGGACAAATAATGCCGCTTTCTTTTCAACATATCAACCATTCTTTCGGCAGCAAGACCGTGCTGCATGATGTTTCGCTGGATGTAGCCGACGGGGAACGGGTGGGCATTCTCGGCCCTTCCGGCGGCGGCAAGACGACACTGCTCAATATCGCCGCGGGGCTGCTCAGACCTGACAGCGGCGAGGTGCAGAGCAGCTATGACCGCGTGTCGTTCGTCTTTCAGGAATACCGTCTGCTGCCATGGCTGACCGCCGCCGAGAATATCACCGCCGCGGCGGGATGCTCGCGGGAAACGGCGCTGGCCTTGCTGAACGCGCTGGAACTTGGGGGAGAGGAAGACAGCTATCCCGACAGTCTGTCGGGCGGCATGCAGCAGCGCGTCAATATCGCCCGCGCGCTGGCGTATTCCTCGGACATGGTGCTGATGGACGAGCCGTTTAAGGGGCTGGACGAAGAACTGCGGGGAAGAGTGATCGGACAGGTTGACACCTATCTTGACGGGCGCACACTGCTGCTGGTGACGCATGATCGGCGCGAATGCGAGTGGCTGAAATGCACGAAAATCATCGAGTTTGATGAGTGATTTGAGCGATAAAAACGAAATTGTGACAAAACAAGTCTGAATAATGTGAAATTTGTGTGAAGTAGTATTGATATTCAATAAACCTATTGACAAATCCTCCCTGTTGCGGTATTATTAAATCAAAGCTTTATCGTTATTTAATAAGTATTTGTCGGTCATCGGCGGCTGTTTTTTGTAGATTTTGAGAAAAATACAAAAAACAAAAAAAATATATTGTAATTCGATAAGCTATGTGATATACTATAATCAAGAAATCAAATGAGAGCTGTGAGAATCATAACGGCAGATATGGTTTCCGGCTTTTGTGTGATGGATCATAATGCAAGGAGGGGTTTTTGTCATGGTTAATGTACGTGAAAATTACGTCGGCAGCCTGTATTTTGATGATACACGCATCCAGACAAAGCCTGTATATACGTTTATCAAAAGAGTGTTTGACATTGCGGTGTCGGCGGTTTCGCTGACGTTGCTGGCTCCGTTTTTTCTGGTGGTTGCGGCTTTCATCAAGCTCGATTCCGAAGGCTCGGTGATTTTCAGCCAGCAGCGCGTGGGTAAAAACGGCAATCCGTTTCAGGTTTACAAATTCCGCACGATGAAAGTCAACGCGCCTCATGAAACGGCCACTTCCGATTTGTCCGATCCTTACGCGCATATCACCCGCGTGGGTCGTTTCCTCCGCAAGACCAGCATTGACGAGCTGCCGCAGCTTTTCAACGTTCTGCGAGGCGATATGAGTCTGGTTGGCCCCCGTCCGCTGATCAAGAGTGAAGCGGATGTGCACAAGCTGCGTATGCGTGAGGGCGTGTATGATGTTCGTCCCGGTGTGACGGGCTGGGCGCAGGTCAACGGCAGAGACTGTGTTCCCGCCGAAGAAAAAGTGTATTTCGACAAGGAATATGTCATTCACCGTTCATTGATCTTCGACGCACTGATTTTTGCCAAGACCGTGGGCGTGGTTGTCGGCGGCGAAGGTTATGTGGAAGGCCGCAGAAACTAAATAGAAGGAAGAAGCGAGGTTGACAGATTAACTTCGCTTTTTGTTTTAGAAAAAAAAACTCTCGGTTAAACGAACGAATTTCATTTAGCCGAGAGATTTTTATTCATTTATGGAAGAAATGATATTTCCGCCAGCATAATTACGCATTACGCATTACGAATTAACTCTGCCACCAGATCGCCCATTTCGGAGCAGGTGACTTTCCTCATGCCCTCCACATAAATATCGGGGGTGCGGGCCTGGGTGAGCACCTGCGCCACGGCGGTTTCGATCATGTCGGAAGCCTGCGGCTGACCGAGGGAATATTTGAGCATCATCGCGACGGAAAGGATGGTTGCCAGCGGGTTGGCCATATTCTGACCGGCGATGTCGGGGGCGGAGCCGTGAATCGGCTCGTAGAGTCCGGAACCGGTTTCACCGAGGGAGGCGGATGCCAGCATGCCGATAGACCCGGAGATCATGCTCGCCTCGTCGGAGAGGATGTCGCCGAAGATGTTGGAGGTGAGGATGACGTCGAACTGCGAGGGATTGCGGACAAGCTGCATAGCGCAGTTGTCAACATACATATAGCTCAGTTCCACTTCGGGATATTCCGCCGCCATTTTGGTGACGGTTTCGCGCCACAGACGGCTGCTTTCGAGGACGTTGGCCTTATCGACGGAGCAGAGCTTCTTGCCGCGCTTCATGGCGAGGTCAAAGCCGATGCGGGCAATGCGCTCGATTTCGGGGACGGAGTATTTCTCGGTGTCGTAAGCCGCCTGCACGCCGTTTTCCTCCAAGCGGCCTCTTTCTCCGAAGTAAATACCGCCGGTCAGTTCGCGCACTACCATGATATCCAGCGATCCGTTGATGATGTCGGCGCGCAGGGGAGAGGCTTCCCGCAGGGGTTCAAAGATGCGGGCGGGGCGGAGATTGGCAAAGAGGCCGAGCGCGCTGCGGATGCCGAGCAGCCCCTTTTCCGGGCGGAGATGCCCCGGCAGGGTGTCCCATTTCGCGCCGCCGACCGCGCCGAGCAGTGTGGAATCCGCCGCCTTGCACTTAGCGACGGTTTCATCGGGCAGCGGAACGCCTGTGGCGTCGATGGCACAGCCGCCGAGAAGCGCCTCGTCATATTCGACGGCAAAGCCGCATTTTTCGGCTACCGCGTCGAGGGCTTTCATGGCTTCGTTGACGATTTCGGGGCCGATACCGTCGCCTTTGAGGACGGCAATTTTATAGGTTTTCATTTTCATCATTCCTGACTTGGTAAATTATGACATGCAGTCTGTAATCTATTATATATGCAATACGTGTAAAAATCAAGAGCCTATTTCACACTGATTAAAGGATCATTTCGCTGAGGTCGGCGAGGTTGTAGGGGGTTTGCTGATAGACGTAGTAGTTGAGCCAGTTGTCAAAAAGGAGATTGGCGTGAGCGCGCCATGAATGATTGGGGACAGCGCAGACGTCGTCATTCGGGAAATAATTACAGGGGATTTCGGGGTGCAGTCCGCGGTTCTGGTCACGGAAATATTCGTTGGCAAGGGTCTGACGGTCATATTCGAGATGACCGAAAGAGAAAAACTGCCGTCCGTTTTTGTGTCCGACCAGCGCGATGCCCGCGTCCTTGGAGGTGGCGAGGATGACCAGTTCCTCGTGCTTTTCCACGTCGTCGCGGGAAATGTCGGTATTGCGGGAATGGGGACCCCAGTAAAAATCATTGAACCCCCTCATGAGCGGATGAAGCGGGGCAGTGACGCGGTGACGGTACACGCCCGAAAGTTTTTGCGGCAGGGTGTACTTGTTGATGCCGAAATGGTAGTAAAGCCCCGCCTGTGCGCCCCAGCAGATATGCAGGGTGGAGTAGACATTGCGCTTGCTCCACTCCATGATCTCACAAAGCTCCTCCCAATAATCGACATCTTCATAAGCGAGTTTTTCCACGGGCGCACCGGTGATGATCATGCCGTCGTAGCGGTTGTCTCTGACCTCGTCAAATACCTTGTAAAAATCAAGCAGATGGTTGGTAGGAGTGTTTTTTGCTTCGTGGGAAGCGGTTTGCAGCAACTCGATCTCCACCTGCAAGGGGGAATTGCTGAGCAGGCGAAGCAGCTGTGTTTCGGTTTCGATCTTGGTGGGCATGAGGTTGAGAATAATAATTTTCAGCGGGCGGATATCCTGGGTCATAGCGCGTTCTTCCGTCATAACGAAGATGTTTTCGTTCTCCAGAATTTTCCGTGCCGGCAGTTCGTTGTTGATCTTAATGGGCATTTGCGTTCACTTCCTGAAAAGGGTTTTTTTGTTTATCAACTATTATAGTACAAAATCGCGGGTTTGTAAAGACGTTTTTCAACGGAATCACGGAAAACAAAAACAATACAGCGGCTTTCGCCGCTGATGTTTGACGAAAACCGCTGTCTTACTCTGTTAATACTTTATATTTTCCGCTTCGACCATCTTGTCGATCAGTTTGGTATGGGGCAGGTAATAGAAGGTATAGCGTTTGTTTTTCTGTAAATCCCCGTAGCTGCCGCTGTAGTGCAGCGTGATGGTTTCGCCGCTGGTTCCTTTGATGACCACGGTGGTTTTGCCGGGACCCGCCAGCAGTCCGGAGTAGGAGGAGGTGCGGGAAATGGTTCCCGTCACGGCTGTCAATTCTCTGTCGCTTACGCTTAAATCGTTGATAGAGGGTATCGCCTTGCTGAAGATCATGATGGAAACCGCGAGAAACAGACTGGTGGCTATCCACGCAAAACGGCGGCGGATCTTGTGCTTGATGACAGAGAAAAGGAAGAGAATGGCAGCCAATATGAAAAAGACAAAGGAAATAGAGCCAATATACAAAATATACATCGTCAGGGTGTCAAACAGCATGCCAAAGCCTATGCCGATGAAGATCATGCCAAGCAGTGCGGCAGCAGAAGCAATGACGATGGGAGGGACTTTGGCGGAGCCGATAGCGATCGTGCTGTTGTCAGTCAGAGGATTGCCCACGGCGTCAATCACTTGTGTCCTTGTAAAAAAGATAAAATACCGCAGAATAAATACCGAGGTGGCCAGCGCCACAAGCAGCCCAATTATGACAAGGGCAACCCCAATATGACCGTTAGCGGGTGCGTTGGCGGGCATAATGGAACTGTAACGCCTGCCGACGCCGATGATGCCGAAGAGCAGCGATGCGGAAAGGGTGGCGGCAACGACCAGAATGCTTTTAATAATTTTCTTGCGCATGGATCAAATATCCTTTCCATGATGATGAGTGACGGGATGAAAAGAAGATCTTTCCATTAATCATCGTTTTGTAACGAAAAATTCTTAGAACTTATCCCAAAATTAGCGAAGATGTGGTATAATAATAAAAAAGAGAAA
>CAMHAV010000156.1 GCA_946182865.1 uncultured Clostridia bacterium | reverse complement strand
TTGAAGTGACTTTATTATACTCTGCTTAGGTGCTGTGTGCAAGTCGGGATTTATAGAGTAATTTTTCAATATATTAATCGTGAAAAAATAGATTTAAACTAAAATAATTGTTGCGTTTTAATTCTTTGTGGTGTATAATGTAAATCGGGTGATAAAGATGCTGGAAAGAATATGTGACAAAAATGTACTGATGGGGTTTGCCAAAGCGCTGGCGGACAGGGGATTCAAGCCGGGGTTTGACAGCATGACCGCCGACGCGCTGGTGATCTGGCTGGAAATCAACGGGGACGGACTGGCGCGCGATCTGCTCAGCGGCAAGTACAAGCCTTTGCCCCCCATTGGTACGAACATTGCCAAGAAGCACGGCGGCTACCGCCGCATTGTGCGTCTGACCGCGCTGGACACCGTCATTCAGCAGGCGCTGCTCGACGCGGTTCACGAGGAGGCGGAGAGCAAATTCTCGCCCCGCAGTCACGCTTACCTCAAGGGACGCGGCGTTTCTACCGCTGTTGCCCAGTACTGCGCTGAGGGAATGGCGCATCCCTTCGCCGCCAAGCTCGACCCGACCGCCTGCTTTGACAACATCGACCACAGCGTGCTGAGAGCCGCCCTCGCTGACTTTTTCGGAGACGAAGCGCTAACGCGGCTTATCATGCGCTTGACGAAAATGCCGGTCATGATTGACGGCGAACCGGGTAAGATACAGGAAATACACAAAGGAATCCCGCAAGGCGCGCCGCTCAGTTCGCTGCTGTGCAATATCTATTTCCATTCCTTCGATATGTTTCTGGAAGAGCATAATATTCCTTTCGTGCGGTACGCGGACGACACCGTGCTTTTTGCTGACTCGCTGGAGAAAATCCGGGAATTTATGCGCGAGGCAGAGAACTTCCAGTCGGAAAAACTCAAGCTCAAAAAGAATCCCGCCAAATGTGCCGTCGGTTCGCCCTCAGAGCTGACCTTTCTCAGCTACCGGTTCGAGCGGAGCAAAAACGGAAGTTACACCGCCGTGGAGGAGGACGCGCCGGAGCAGGTGTATTACCGCGGCTGGCATATCTCCACGCCGGAGAAGGAAAACCGCGCGGTCGATCTTCTCAACGATGGCATTCTGCGTCAGAAGGAGTATTCCCTTCTCTTTGACGACGAAACGGAGCAGAAGGACATTCCCGTCATGGCAACTGATATGATCAATATTTATTCCAGTGTGATCTTTGACACCGGCTTTTTCAAACGCGCCGCCGATTGCGGCATTACGGTCAATATTTTCAGTCAGACGGGCAAGCTGCTGGGGCAGTTCACGCCGTTTTCCTCCCTTCTTTCTCCCAGAGTGACGTTGGAGCAGTTTGAGCAGTATTTCGACGCTCGGAAGCGGGTTGCACTCGCAAAGGAATTCGTGCTTGCCTCGGTACACAACCTCCGGCTGGTCATCCGCTATTACAATAAGATGTACTCCGACGCCCATTATGACAGTATGCTGAGAAAGATAGAGCGCGTGGAAAAGAAGATTAAGGAGACAGGCGATTATGACGAACTGCTTCTGCTGGAAGCGCAGGCGCGGCAATTCTATTACCAGTGCTACGACAGTTTTATCAGAGTGGAGGAATTTGTCTTTGATAAACGCAGCCGCCGTCCTCCGCTCAATGAGGTCAACGCCATGATCAGCTTCGGCAATACCATACTTTACAATCTGCTGGCGACCGAAATCAACAAAACGCCGCTTGACATAAGAGTCGGCTTTCTCCATGCCACCAACCGCCGCCAGCAGTCGCTTAATCTCGACGTGGCGGAAATCTTCCGTCCGCTCATTGTAGACCGCGTAGTCTTTTCGCTTATCAACCGCCGCGCCATTACGCTCGACGATTTTTATTCAGACGGCAGCGGCGTCTATCTCAATGCCGAGGGCAAGAGAATTTTTATCAGCGCGTTTTATGATAAATTGGACACCGGCGTGACCGTCAAGGGAAAAAGCGTAAAATACAAAAGCATCATCCGGGAGGAAGTGCAGAAGCTGATCAGGTATTTCAGAAACGGCGAAAGATACAAGCCCTTCAAACAAATTCGATAAAGGAAGGATTTGGATAAGAATGTATGTGATACTGGCGTATGACATAGGCGGCAAGCGCATCAAAAAGGTAATGAAGACGGTCAAAAAATACCTGACCGCCCGTCAGAAATTGGTCTATGAGGGACATCTGACCCCGTCGGGGCTGAACAGCCTCAAACGCGAGCTTTTCCCCCTGATCGAACCGGAGCACGATTCGGTCGTTATCTACCGGTACGACCGTTTCTCCGGTCTGCACATAGAGGAGATCGGTGTGCGACGGCGGAAGCCGGGAAGGATTTTTTAGCAGTGGACAGTGGTTAGTGATGAGTGGTTAGCTAATTGATGTTAAAACTTTATTCACAATCAGAGCAGGTTTATAATAACTTGTTCATAATTATATTAGTTATAGTAGTATATTTCACGCTGATAATTCTAATATAGAGTGCTTTTTAATTCACTGAGCAGAGATATTAACTCAATAAAACGCATCTTGTTCATAAATTGTTCACTTAACTTTACAAGCGGTTGGGGGTATAATTTTTTCAGAACACAATCTGTTGTTCTTGCATTAACCTCTATAAGGGATTGATACTCCTCGGTAGCCTCGGCGGTCTCGGTAGTCTCGGTACTTGCATTAACCTCTATAAGGGATTGAACACAAACAAAAAGACCATTCCATACAGGATGTTGTTACAAAAAGCACATCGCTGTAGGAGTGGTCTTTTTCTGTTACTCATGTTGTGGGCAAAAATCACTTATCAAACGCCAGGTTGAAGGCGTAGAAATTCTTTTCATTCAGTCGGTCGGTGGTCAGGCGGAGCGCTTCACCGAAACGCTGGTAATGCACAATCTCCCTTGCACGCAGGAATTTGATCGGGTCGCGGACATCTGGATCATCGCACATACGCAGAATGTTGTCATAGGTGGTGCGCGCTTTTTGTTCTGCGGCGAGGTCTTCGTGCAGGTCGGTAATCGGATCACCCTTGGATTGGATATAAGTCGCGGTCCATGGCATACCGCTGGCGGCTACCGGATAGATGCCCGTCGTATGATCGACATAGTACGGCGCAAAACCGGAATTCATGATCTGCTCCCGGCTCAGATTGCGCGTGAGCTGATGCACGATCGCCCCGATCATCTCCAGATGATTCAGTTCTTCCGTGCCTATAGAGGACACTCGATATGACATTTCCAATGAATTGCCGCCCGATTGCCTGCGTTCCTTCACATTTTACATAAAAAGATGGAGAAATCACCCCGAAAATGACGTGATACGGGTTGATTCGGAAGCGGACAACCCTATCGGGAAAAGATTCGCTGTGCGTGTGTACGCGATGTAATTGCATTGGCAAATGCCATAAAAGCAAGCCATCCGTTTTGTGATGGGTTACGCGATTAACCTCTTGCGCAAAGGTACTCCATCCATTATAATCTCCTTGAAAGGACCTGAAAAGGTGAAAAAATCAAGGAGATTATTTTTATGTTTTTTAAGTCATTTTCTCGAAGGGATTCATTTATTCAACAAGTATTCAAAATCGCGCTGCCCGTTGCCTTGCAGTGTATGCTGCAAGCGTCATTTTCCATTGTCGATCAGGTGATGGTCGGCTCGCTGGGCAGCGTCAGCGTGGCGGCGGTGGGCATTGCGGGCAAGCTCAGCACCTTATACAGCGTTGTCATCGGTGCGGTGGTGAGTGTCGCGGGCATCATCATTTCACAGTATCTCGGAGCCAATGACAGCGAGGAAGCCGACAGGGGATTTTCACTGCATACGCTGTTGTCAATAGGAATAGGCGTTTTGTTTATGGCTGTGTGTCTTGCGCTTTCCGTCAGATTGATGGGGTTGTATTCGACGGACGGAAATACCGTTGCCGTCGCAGCAACATATCTGAGAATCATCGCTTTCGGCTTTTTGCCCTATGCGCTGAGTATGATGATTTCGGTCAGAATGCGTTGCCTGGAAAGAGCCTCCCTCCCGCTGGCGTGCAGCGTGATCGCCAGTGTGCTCAACACGGCATTGAATTATCTGCTGATCTTCGGCAGGCTCGGGTTCCATGCCATGGGCGCCAACGGCGCGGCAGTGGCCACCGTCATTTCGCAGGTTTTCAACGCGCTGCTGCTGGTTGCCGCCATGATCGTGATTGACAGAAAGAGGGGTCTGCCCTTCCGGTTTACGCCCAAACTTACCAAAATGACCTGCGGCAGTTATCTTGCCATATTCCTTCCCGTGCTGGTCATTGAATTCATGTGGAGCCTGAGCGAAAACCTCTACGCTTCGGTTTACGGTCACATCGGCACGCCGGAATGTGCCGCCATGACGCTGACCTATCCGGTGCAGGGATTGACCGTCGGCGCATTGAGCGGTCTGTCACAGGCGGCAGGCATTCTGATCGGCAAAGAACTCGGCAAAGGCGAATCAAATGCCGCCTACCAAAAATCCAAAAGGCTGCTGCTTTACGGACTGACCGGCTCGTTTGCCCTTGCCGCTCTGACGGTGCTTGCAATGGGCATTTACACCGAACTTTACAACGTAGAGGCGTATGTCAAAGCGACGGCGCGGCAGATTCTCGTTGCGTTCGCCATTGTGTTGCCCGTCAAGGTGCTGAATATGATTCTCGGCGGCGGCATTGTCCGCAGCGGAGGACAGACGCGCACCATGATGATCATTGAACTGCTCGGCACATGGGGATTCGGCGTGCCGCTGGCGCTGCTGGGCGCGTATGTCTGGAAATTTTCAATACCGCTGGTATATTTTATCCTCTCGATGGAGGAATGTGTGCGGCTGCTGCTGACTTGGATTGTCTTTGTCAGAAAAAACTGGATGAGGAAGCTATGAGGTGTTTTTTATTATCGCTGCAATTTTCAAAAGGAAGGATGCAATGGAATGTGGTCTGAAAATAAAGTGAGAATCAAAGACATCGCCGAGGAATTAGGCTTGAGCACGGCGACCGTGTCCAATGTGCTCCACGGCAAAACACAGAAGATTTCCGACAGAACCGTCAAGGCGGTAGAGCAAAAGCTGGAGGAACGCGGCTATATTCCCGATATGGCGGCCACCCTGCTTGCCCGCAACAATTCCCGCATTATCGGCGTGGTGGTCAACGATCACCCCAAATATGAGGGACACGTTTTTGAGGATTCGTTCATCTCGGCGGCGATCAATTATCTGTCGGACGAAACCGAGGCAAACGGCTATTTTATGATGCTCAAAAAGGCAAAGAAAATCACGGAAATCGTCACCTTTGCCTCCATGTGGAATCTGGACGGCGTGGTGGTCATCGGCTTCTGCGAGGATGAATACCAGGATCTGCGCGACAGAATCCGCGTCCCCTTCGTGATTTACGACGGATTCCTCGATGAGCAGAACCGCTTTGGCAATCTCACAATTGACGATTTCGACGGCGGCAGACAGGCGGGGCAATATCTGAAAGAGATGGGACACCGCCGTGTGCTTTGCGTGGCCGACAATGAGATATGCATGGATTACCTGCGTTATCAGGGCTTGTGCGAGGGATGGGGCGCAAAAGCCGACTTTATGAAAATTCCGATGCAGGCAGCCGAAAGAGAATTATTCTATCAGGAACGGCTTGCGACGATCAAAACCTATACCGCTATCTTCGCCGTGTCGGATGTTTACGCGCTGGAACTGATGCGCTTCTTGCAGAAAAACGGCGTGCGTATTCCCGACGAACTTTCCCTGATCGGCTTTGACGGCAGCCGGGAAGCGCAGAATGCCCTCCCGAAGCTGACGACCGTCGCGCAGAACAATGCGCTTCGGGCAAGGACGGCCATTCATCTGCTTATGGAAATGATCAACGGCGAAACAGACGCAAAAACGGTTTGTATTCCGGTAAGGCTTTGGGTAGGAGACAGCGTGAAGAATCTGACGAAAGACACCGAGAACAATGATTTACGCAAACAAGATTGTTGACAAATTTTTGTGAATATGGTATCATATTCACAAAATAACACAGGGGGTGAGCATCATGAAATCCATTGCAAGAAAAATCTTTTGTCTGACACTGGCCTTGTTGCCGGTTCTGCTGCTGACGGCGTGCACTGATGTGCCTGCGGCGGAATTGGTAGAGCTGAAAAGCGAGAGCGAACTGCGGCAGATCGCGGAGGAGGAATGTCCGCCCTGCACCTTTGTCCGCATGGAACGGCAGCAGAACAAAAGAATCTGCCATTTCACCGACGACGCGTGCGGGTTTGCCTTTACCGTTTCCAGCTACGCCTATTATTCCAGTTTTGACGGCATACCGGGAGGCTATCGCGAAACCACCGAAAACGATTGGAAACAATGCTATTACGATTACGTCTGGGACACGACCAATGCGCGTGCCGAGGCGATTGCGAAACAGGCGGGATTCACCCTCGTAAAAGAAGACCATCCGCCCATTCTCCCCTATGCCGATCTGCAGACCGACCGCTCACTGGAGCAGATTTCCGACGCAATGATAGAACTCGGCCATCTCGTCAAGAGCGCGGACGTTCATCATCAATATGATAATTGTGAGCTGTGGGCGAAGCATTATAACAGCGAGAAGGACTTTTGGGAAGAATTCGCGTTCTACCGTTTCAAGGACGACGTGACCGACGATATGGAACATCATGACATTTATTACTACATGGACAACGCCGAGGAACAGCTCGGTGTGACATGCGTCTTTGAGCGCAAGACGCAGATGAAAGGGAGCGAAATCCCCGGACTTCCCTCGCATGAATACTATGACGAGAACGACGCAAACCGCTTCATAGACGTTTACTTCTTCCACACCGAATCCGGCGAAAAGAAACTCATCGCCAATTTTCAGGTCGAGCAGAATGTGTATTATATCACCGACGCGGAGTAAGTGTTAGCCATTAGCCGATAGCCGTTAGTTCAGTTAAAAAATGCTGTCCTTTCCTTTTGCGAAAA
>CAMHAV010000155.1 GCA_946182865.1 uncultured Clostridia bacterium | reverse complement strand
TCTTTATTATCTATTATCTTAGCGAGCTTGCGAGCGCTCTAAATTCTCATTTATCTCTTCATCACTTACAAAAAACGGCTGTTTCCATCAAAGGAAACAGCCGTTTTTTCATTTTAAATCATGTTGCATCCATCCATCAACCGTTGGTTTCCGACGTTTCACCGGCCGTTTTGACCGATGAAACCGCTTCCGCCGTCTTCACAGGATGCGGAGCCGCCGTGGTGGATTTGGTAGTCGTCGGAGCGGGCGCCTGCGTCGTCGTGGAATGAGACGGCGCTTCGGTTGCCTTGGAAGTCACAGACGTGGATGTATGGGTTGTGGTCTGTACGGTAGCCTGTGAAGACGTTCTCGTAGTGGAAACAACCGCTTTTGTGGTGGCTTTCGTTGTAGAGGAATTTACCGTAATGGATTTTGCCGTGGACGGAGTGGTCACGGCCGACGTAGGCTTGGCGGAAATGCCCGTGGTCGTTGTGGTTTTTGAAGTCGATTTCGCAGTGGTTTTGGCGGTCGTGGCAGCCGTGGTCTTTTTAACCGTTCTCGCCGCCGTAGTCGCCGGGGTATAAGCGGCGCGCTTGGTCGTGGCTCTCGTCGTTTTGGCGGTTTTCGCGGTTTTCGCAGTTTTCTTCTGGGTTGTTCGCAGCGCCGTGGTGGTGGTGGTTTGCTGCTCCGTCACCAGTCCCGTTGTGGTAACGGTGGTCATATAGAGGAACATCTCATCCACATCCTCCTCCGGCATGTCAACCGTTTCGGAAGTGGCTTCGTCCTCCTCATCGTCAAAGAACTCCACCACCGTCACATTGCCTTCAAAATGAGTGACAGGCTCGGATGTCCGACGGGAATCGGAGGCACTGACTGCGATTTCGTCATATTCGTCGCTGATGGAAGTGTCGCTGTAAGATATATCATAATTGGTTTTTGGGATGGGCTGCCGATAACTGTCGGACGAAACGCTGCCATTGACAATATTTCCGCAGACAAACACCGTAGCAAACACCGCCATAAACATCGACATAACAATCATGAATTTTTGAGCAACAGACTTGTCCAACGCAGTCCCTCCCTTCTTAAACAAAATCACATCATACACAATCGCCGAAAAGTTGCCTTACCAGACCGACCGACAGGCGGCTATGGCTACTACTCCATTTCAGCATATAATATTATACGCTTTGCTTTCGAAATTGTAAAGAGCAAATCTATGAATTTTTTTGTAAAAAACGAGATATTTTTGACATTTTTCCCATTTTTTTCTTAACCGACCGCTCTTATGCCGCGTTTTCTGTTTCCGAAGCAGCCGTTTCGGAAGAGGCCGTCACCGCAGGGGGCGCGGCGGTTGTGGCGGCAGCAGCTTCCGCAGCGGTAGTGGATGGAGACGTGGATTCGACGGTGGTAGTGGATAACGTCACGGCAGAAGCCACGTCATCCTCTCCTTCGGCAAAATACGGATTGCCTTTGGACCATCTGTCGGAAGGATCCCAGCCGCTGTATTTGGCGGCCCGTTTGCGCTGCGGCACGCTGTCGCCCTGCGGGCCGGACGCCCAGACGACATGCACCTGCGTTCCGATGGGGCAGTTGTCATAAACCCACTTGCAATCCCGCACGCACATGCGGATGCAGCCATGCGATACCGCTTTGCCGAGATTGTCATAGGAAGCGTTATACAGTGAGGACGGGTCTTGTCTGTCATAGGGAACGGAATGGAACAGATAGTCCGGACTGATACTGCTGCTGTACTGGCCGTAGCAGTCGCCCATGAGCTTTCTCCATCTGTACTTGGCGCGGATTTTGTACATGCCCTTGCGCGTGGGGCTGGAATCCTTGCGGCCGGTGGAGCAGGTGAAAGCCTTTACCAGACGGGTATATTCCCCGGCGTCGTCCTTGCCGTACACGCCTACCGACTGGCTGCCGGTGTAAACTACAATATAATAGGGGGATTTGTAATTCTGATTGATGATATAGGAGCCGTTTTCATCCGTATCGCCCGCAATGGTGGTGGTCGTCTTTACGGTAGTGGTGGTGGTTGTGGTCACAGTGGTCGTATTTTCCACGGTGCCGGACGCATCGCCTTTGCCGCCGTCTGCGGTTCCTCCCTGACGGGATGTAATCTGCCGCATCAGGTCTTTATCATTTATCTGATCAGGGGGCACCAGTTCATTCGGCGGCGGCACTACCTCCACCTTGTCCTCCTGTGTGAGGACATGATCCGAAAACACGGACACCGCTCTGTCCTGGCGGATGATGCTCTGCACCAGAAGAGTCATCAGCAGCAGTCCCGAAAACATGATGACGATAAAATTGGCCGTTATTTTTTTCATGTTGCTCTTCCCTCGCAATTCTACAAAAACCGACTTTTTCTCTGTTTTCATTATATATCCAAAAAAGCCCTCCGTCAACCTCTATACGCGTTTTTCCTCCCACAAATCCGCCGCCGGAAATTCGTCGGATTTTGTAAAAAAGTCCACAAGAACAACGAACAAAAAAATTTTGAAAAAAATGAAAAAAACACTTGACAAATGCGTTTGGGTGTGATATCATATTGAAGTCGCCAAGGGAAACACCGAAAAACAGAACCGCCAAAAGCGGGAATGAAAAAAGAGCGGAAAACGCCGAAAGCGACAAAACATAATAGTCAGTGTTGATGACGGTGAGGGTCCACCCGTTCCCATTCCGAACACGGAAGTTAAGCTCACTTGTGCCGACGATACTTGATTGGTGACGATCCGGGAAAATAGGTAGACGCTGACATCGCAAGCCAGCCTTGCTCAATAGAGCGGTTGGCTTTTTTATTTCTCCTTTTGATGGAGCGGGGAGGTTCTCATAGCAGAACCTCCCCGCTTTGTTGTTGTCTGTATTTATTTTGCCAATTTCTGCACGAATGCGGCTATTCGCTGATTCTGCCCGCTGCCGTCGTCCTGCGCCGACAAAGCCTGACTCAGTTCCCGCATCTGCGCGATCTGGCTTGTCGTCGGGCGGACATAAAAGAAACGGTTATAGCCGGATAAAACGGAAAAAATTTCTCTTTCGGTCAGCGCCAGCACTTTCTCATGGCGCGTGTGCAGCCGGACACGCAGCAGCCAGATGACACGCGGCCATTTCATCGCGCCGCACAGCAGCCGCGTGATGCGGTACTGCTTCTTTTCGTCGGACACGGCGCAGGCGATCTCACACACCCGTTCAAAATCCAGCCCGTCGTACCGCGCGAGCACTCTGACCGCCGCCTTGACAACGGCGGCCTCCTCCGACAGCAGCAGTTCCGTCACCGCCCCGCCGTATCCGTCAGGATGCAGCCGCATGAGCGCCGCCGCTGCCGCCTGCACCTCACCCGAAATGCCGCTTTGCAGATACGGCTCGATCAGGGAGCAGTCCGCCGCGCCGCCTGTCTCCCCTATGCCCGCGATAGCGACGCGGGGGTTTTCTTGCAGGGCGTTTATATACACGCCGCGCAGATCAAAATCGGGTCTGACTTCCCGCAGGATGTCCTGCGCGGTCGTGCGGACGAGGGAATTTTTATCCAAAAGTCTGTCCCGCGCGTAATCCGCTGCGCGCAGCCTGTCCCTCTCATAAAAACCCCGCAGCGCGTGCGCCCGGTTTTTTGGGCACGGGTCACGCAAAAATGGGTTTGCCATCTCCCAAACCTGCGCCGGCTGGGCGCTGTTCATCATATAGTCCCCTATCTCGCGGCGCAAAAAGGGGTCTTTTTCATTGTCATAGTAGCATCGCAGCAGCCCCATGTCCGGCGGCTGCATTTTCATCATCATGGTAAGACACTGTTTCCGCGCCGGCAGCGTTCCCTCCGTGAAGCCCCGGAGCAAGGAACCTCTGCCGTACACCGTGCGGAGGTTTTCCATGAGAAGCGGCTCCACTTCCTGATAGCAGCCCCGCTCGCTCCGCCGCAGTTTTGTCAAAAAGGGGTAGGCCGCCAGCAGTTCCCTGTCGTCGCATGCGGGCAGCTTTTGACAAAAGGCCTCCTGTGCCGCGCGGCGCACGGGAGCAGCCCAATCCCCCAGACGCAGCGCGATATAGGGCAGCATACCTTGCCGGGAAGCAAGGCGTTTGACCGCCCGCTCACGAAGATAGCCGTTCGGGTGGAAACTCGCGAAAATCACCACGGCGCTCTTTTCTTCCTCGGTCATATCCGAAGTGAAAAAGCTGTCGATAAGCAATTCTTTCCAGTTGAAAGACCAGTCGATGGAGGTGCGGTCGCGCATTTCCCGATCCAGTCGGCAGACCTTGTCAAAATCCGCGTCACGCAGCACTTCCGCCAGATACCCGGCGGCGCGTCGTTTGGCCGCGTCGGACTGCTCCGCGAACACACAGAACACCCACCCGCTGCCCAGCGTGTCATAAAACGGCTGCTCGCCGCCCTGCGGAGACGCTGTTCTCCCCACAGGCACCCTGCCGTTTCGCAGCATTTCATCCAGCCTGTCGGAAAAATAACGGTTGGTTTTCATGTCGTTTTCCCCCCTTCCGCGCCACTTGCCCGACGGCAACGCCGTCCGCATCCATTACGCATTACGCATTACACATTGCATTAGTTTTCGTCAATATAAAGCTTCCAGCAGAAGACCGCCGCTACCCATACGATAACAGAAACCACTACGATCATGGCCGTCGCCATCCATGTGCTGGAAAACACATGGAAATCACTGAAAATGGTGGGCAGCCCGATGAGCAGACGCATGACATAGGCAATGCCGAGAATCGGCAGCTTATTTTTCTTTCTGACCGCCAGCCATACCACCAGCAGCAGCGCGGCATATACCACGATCACCCACAGCCTGTCCAGACAAAGCGACAGAAAATAGGACGCAGGACGGGAACAAAGCTCCTGCATCTGCTCATAAATTCTGTCGGTAATCAGATTGGACGCACTGACCAGCTGGCTGTAGCTGACATAATCCGATTCGCTCACCACGACATAGCTGCCGCCGTGCAGCTTGATATTCCAGAGCGATACAAAATACATCGCTGCGATAAATCCGGTGGTAACCATATTTTGCAGTCCCGCATATCCCACAGAATACATCAGCGCATCTCCTGTGTTATTCAGTTCCTCCTTGCCCGTTATCTTCATGGCAAAATAATTGACCGCCATAAAAACGGCAGGTGATAGCACCAGCGAATAGATCATGTAAACCGGCATATTCTGATTCATGTCGGTCAGAGCCCTGATGCCTGTCAGCAGCAGCACATCCGCCGCAAAGCCGCCCACAAAATACGCACCCGCTCCGATACCGCATGTTTTGAATCTGCCGTCCGCCAGCTTGTACAATCCGCCGAACAATCCCAGCGGCAACACAAAACATACGACGAGCAGCAGCAGCAGCGCAGCCAGTGCGCCCCAAGAAACCTGTAACATAGTGAAAATTCCTCCTAAGTAATAGTAACTATTTCCCGAAAAACGGAAAAATAAAAAACAAATTGAGAAATAATTAAAAAATATACAAAAGCCATATTGTAATTTCCGTTAAATGTAGTAAAATAGAATTATTGTGAATAACGAATATAACGAATACACTGAACGGAGGTTATGTTTTGCTTGGCAATATTATCAATGTAAAAATTAATTTTGACAAGTCATACACCGGCTGCTACGATGGCAGACAATATGTCGTGCATACCGGCATCGCTACCGACGACGGCAAACCGTGTGATGCGCACACCCTGCGCAACATTCTGGTTTTCAGTCCCGACGCTCCCCTCACGCGCCCCGTCGTACGTGTCAAGGTGATGGCCGTAACCGAACTGCAAGGCAAGATTTACTACATATGCTGCGGTGAAAACGCCATTCTCTTCGCCCCTGTCATCCGGGAAGTACTGGCCGGTTCGCTCGATCTATCCTCGGCACGCATCACCTGTCTGTATGAAAAGTCCTGCGGCGCGGTCATCTATCGCCGTCACAGCGGCAATGTCGAGTATCTGCTTATCAAAAACCGCAAGGGCAACAACTGGGGCTTTCCCAAGGGGCATATGGAGGTTTACGAAAGTGAACGCCAGACCGCTGTGCGCGAGGTAAAAGAGGAAACCGGACTCAGCATCCATCTCAAAGACGGCTTCCGCACCATCAGCGAATACCACCCAAAAGGAAAGATCACCAAACAGGTTATCTTCTTTTTGGCGGAAATGCCCGAAGAAGATGTGGTGATTCAGCAATCCGAAATCGAACGGTTCATCTGGGCGGACTACAGCCTCGCTGTGAAAACCTTCCGGTTTAACAACGACAAAAAGGTTCTCTCTCAGGCCAAATCCTGGATCACCGATCATCTGTTTTAAGACAGAAGATCACCGATCATTTGTTCTGACAATTTTTCCGTCAGATCATCCATCGGTTATTTCAAAAATAATTAAAAACAGCGTAATTCAATTATATATGCGCAAAGCCGCACTGTCAACCAATTTTTACGGACAGTGCGGCTTTTCTTTTGTTCAATTTTAAAGAATCATTTTCAAAATGACGATAACCGCATGAAAAAACAAAAGCAACATCGGGTCATTGCTCGGAATCTTTTTTCGGAGCAAGATTTTCCGAGGAAAAATCTTCCAGGGAAAGCGTTTCCCGGAACAACATGGGCAGACTGACGCCGAACACCTTCGCAAATGCCTCCACTTCGATATCGGTGACAAAACGCTGCCCCGACTCGACCCGCTGGACGGCATTTTTGTCCATGTCGTAACCCATCAGCTGCAACCGCTGGGCCAATTCCCGCTGGGAAATGCCCTGCTGCTTGCGCAACGCGGCAATATTTTTGCCGCACACGTTGTTTCTTCCGTCCGAGGACCTGTTGTTGAACATATAAACCCCCCTTAACGCATTATTCCTATTAACATTATAACGGGTATCGGGAAATTTATGACATTCACCAAATGTCAATCGCACAACTGTTTGGTTGAATAGTTAATCAAATTGAGAATTTAGAGGGGTAAAAAAAGAAAAAGAAGAAAAAGCGAAGCGTAACTAGCGAGCGTATGCG
>CAMHAV010000154.1 GCA_946182865.1 uncultured Clostridia bacterium | reverse complement strand
CGCCTAAAATATCATTTTATTTTTGTAGATTTTGCACGGGACGTCCAGAGGCCGTCCCCTACATTTTTCTGTTTTTTGCCCCTTTGTTCATAGATTCTTAACTCGCTCAAAAACCCTGTCAACAAAAACCGCCCTATACAGCGAATATGGTTGGATGTCATTTTATCATTAGTTTTTTCTAACTTATTGCAAAGAAAGCATATCTATGGTATAATAAAGTGTTCGCAAATTTCCGACTCACCCGCGAGAAAGGAAGGAATTCATGGATACAATGGAGACAAAGGATATGACGGATGTAACGGATATAACGGATATAACGGATACACCCGAAATCTCAGAGTCAAAAGAGGACGCAGAAAAAGAGAAACCAAAAAAGGAAAACAAGGAACAGACAGACAAAAAAGAGAAAAAAAGAAAAAAATCCAAAAAGGCCGCAGACCCCGACGCGCCGTTTTTGCCGAAAAAGCCCTTTAAAACGCACGGAGGTGTACGCGTCAACCATATGAAAAACACCGCCGAAATCCCGTCCGAGGCACTTCCCGTCCCGAAGCGGGTGGTGATTTCCATGCAGCAGCACATCGGAACGGCGTGCGAACCGATTGTCAAAAAAGGCGACAGCGTCACGGTCGGGCAGAAGATCGGGGACAGCGATTCTCCCCTGTGCGCCCCCATTCACGCGAGCGTATCGGGGCAGGTGACGGCCATCGGCACCATGCTCATGCCAAACGGCACGGAAGTCAAGACCGTCGAGATTGCGTCCGACGGGCAGCAGACCCTTTGTTCCGACATTCAGCCGCCTGTCGTGACCAACGCCGACGAGCTTTACGCCGCCGTCAGGGAATCGGGACTGGTAGGTCTGGGCGGCGCGGGCTTCCCCGTGTCGGTCAAGATCAATTATTCCCCCGACAAATCGGTGGATACACTGGTGGTCAACGGCGCGGAATGTGAACCGTATCTCACCGCCGACTACCGGGAAATGATCGAGTCTCCCGAAGATATCATCGAAGGCACCCGCCTTCTCACCGAAATGCTGGGGCTGAGGCGTGCCATCATCGGCATCGAGGGCAACAAACCCGCCGCCATCAGGTATCTCGCCTCCCTCATCAGGGAACGCTCGCTGGATGACAAAATGTGCGTCCTCAAGCTGAAAAACGCTTATCCCCAGGGCGCGGAAAAGGTACTCATCAAGGCGTGTACCGACCGTGCTGTCCCTGTGGGCAAAATCCCCGCCGACGCGGGCTGCATCGTGCTGAATATCACCTCGGTCGGCTTTATCGCGCGCTATCTCAAAACCGGCATACCTCTCGTCGCCAAGCGTATCACGGTGGACGGCTCCGCCATTGCCGAGGCCAAAAACGTCGTCGCTCCTATCGGCACCATTGTTTCGGATATCGCGGATTTTTGCGGCGGATTTGACAAGCCGCCGCAAAAGGTGCTGATGGGCGGCCCCATGATGGGAACCGCGCTCTATTCCCTCGATTATCCCATCATCAAGCAGAACAACGGGCTGATCTTTATGGGTGAAGCCGAAACCGACGCGCTGCGTCCCACCGACTGCATCCGCTGCGGCCGCTGCGTGTCCGCCTGTCCCATGCTGCTCACCCCCGTCAACATCCAGCACCTCGTACAGAAGCGGGATATCGACGGTCTGAACGACCTCTGCGTGACAAGCTGCATGGAATGCGGCTGCTGCGCCTATTCCTGCCCCGCTCACCGTCCGCTGGTGCAGTTTCTCCGCATGGCAAAAAATCTTGTCAAATCCTGATGAAAGGACTCCGCAACTATCATGGAAAATCAGAACCCCCAAAAGCTATCGGTTTCATCCTCTCCCCACGCGCACTGCGGCGAAAACACGGCCACGATCATGCAGGACGTACTCATCGCGCTCGCGCCTGCCGCGCTGATGGCGGCGGTCTATTTCGGCTGGCGCGCCGTGCTGCTCATCCTGCTCTGCACCGGCGCCTGCGTGCTGACCGAATATGTCTGCCGCCGCGTCATGAAGCGCCCGCAGACGGTCGGGGATTTTTCGGCGGCGGTCACAGGCGTGCTGCTCGCCTTTAACCTCCCCCCCACGCTCAATCCCGTTTACGCCGTCCTCGGCTCGGTCTTTGCCATTGTGGTGGTCAAGCAGATGTTCGGCGGCATCGGCATGAATTTTGTCAATCCCGCGCTGGCGGCCCGTATCTTCCTGCTCATCAGCTTTCCCTCTCACATGAGCCGCTGGTCGATTCCTTTCTTCTACCTCAGCGACAACGCCGACACCGACATCGTCTCCACCGCCACGCCGCTGGCACAGGCGGCCGCCGGAAACGGTCATCCTTCCTATACCGATCTGTTCATCGGTCTGCACGGCGGCTGTCTCGGAGAGACCTGCACGCTCGCGCTGCTGCTGGGCGGTCTGTATCTGCTGCTGCGCCGCATCATCACGCCCGAAATTCCTCTCTGCTTCCTCGGAACGGTGGCGCTCACGGCGCTGGCAGCGGGACAAAATCCCCTCGTGCATCTCCTGTCGGGCGGCGTGATGCTGGGCGCTGTCTTTATGGCGACCGATTACACCACCTGCCCCGTCAACCGCGCGGGCAAAATCTTCTACGGCATCGGCTGCGGTCTGATTACCATGACCATCCGTCTCTTCGGTTCGCTGCCGGAGGGCGTTTCCTATGCCATCGTGCTGATGAACATTCTCACGCCCCACATCGAGGCGCTCACGCAGTCCAGTCCCTTTGGTTCGGAGGTGCGAAACAGTGGAAAATAACAAAGCCTTCACGTTCGGCGGCATTGCCCGCCCCACTCTGGTTCTCACCGCCATCTGCACCACCGTCACGCTGCTGCTGGCGCTCACCAATCTGCTCACCGTCGGCCGGATTGCCCGCAACGCCGAAATCAAGGCCGCCGAAAGCCGCCACAAGGTGCTGGAAGCCGCCGACTACGCGCCCGCCAATGCCGAAGGCACGGTCTATAAAGCCTTCGACGCGGAGGGCAGCCTGATCGGCGTGGTTGTCACCACCCAAGCCGGCGGCTACGGCGGCACCATAGAAGTCATGACCGGCATCCGCGCCGACGGCTCCGTTTCGGGCGTAAACATCCTCTCGATGGAGGAAACGCCCGGTCTGGGCGCAAAAGCCAAAGATGACAGGTTTCTCCGTCAGTTCAAAGGCCTGACAGGTTCCGGAGCGACGGTGAACAAGGACGGCGGCGACATCGACGCGCTCTCCGGCGCGACCATCACCTCCCGCGCCGTCACCAAGGCCGTCAACGAGGCGGTCGAAATTTCCCGCAGCTATCTGACGCTTCCCGAACAGCAGGGCCACAAAATCACGGCAGGAGGTAAGGAGTAACATGGCAAAGAAAACCATATCCGTTGGTCGGCAGTCCGCTGTCACACCGTCAAATGACAATGCCGACACCGCGGTCACCAAGTCAAAACAGGACTTCTCCGCCATCATGGAGAGCGATCTTTCCAAAGATGTGGCGGCCATCGCCGCGTTATTCGACGGTGACGAATTTTCAGGCGACAACACCGTGAGCCGAGACGGCGAAGCCCTTTCCGCCGAACAGCCTCCCTGTCAGGCAGGCAAAGCGTCCGAACGCTCCGGCGCGGAGTTATTCAAATCGGCCATGAAGCGCGGCGTGATTGTCGAAAATCCCGTGCTGCGGCTGGTGCTCGGCACCTGTCCGACGCTCGCCGTCACGACCGCCGCCTCCAACGCCATCGGCATGGGCATTGCCGCCACGCTGGTGCTGATCTGTTCCAATACCGTCATCTCGCTGCTGCGCAGCATCATCCCCGACAAGGTGCGCATTCCCGCCTATATCACGGTGATTGCGGGCTTTGTCTCCATCGTACAAATGCTGGTCAAGGCGTTTGCGCCTGCGCTGGACGAATCACTCGGCATTTATCTGCCGCTCATCGTGGTCAACTGCATCATCTTAGGGCGCGCCGAAATGTACGCCAGCAAGCACGCGCCTGCCCTCTCCGCCCTTGACGGACTGGCGATGGGCACGGGCTTCACCGCCGCGCTGCTCTGCATGGGCATCCTGCGCGAGGCTCTCGGCGCGGGGACGATCTTTGGCGTAAAGATTCCGCTGCTCTCGGAGGGCGGCATCATGCAGCCCATCCTCTTTTTCAGCCTTGCCCCCGGCGGCTTCTTCGTCTTTGGCATGCTGATGGCGGCCGCCAACCGGCTCAGCAGGAAGAAGGAACTCCCCGTGCGCAACGGCTGCGGCGACTGTCCCGCCGCAGCGACGTGCAGCCTGTCCGGTCATAGCATGACGGGTCATGCCATGACCAGCCACGCAGCAGCGGAGCAAGGAGGTAGAAACGCATGACTTTTTTGAAAACCATTGTCACGGTGATCTTAGCGGGCATTCTCACCGATAACTATGTCCTCTCCAAATTTCTTGGCATCTGTCCGTTTCTCGGCGTTTCCAAAAAACTCAACACTGCCATGGGCATGAGCGCCGCCGTTATCTTTGTCATGGTGCTGTCTACCGCCGTCACCTACCCCATCCAGCGGTTCGTGCTGGAAACGCTGGGGCTGGAATACCTGCAAACCGTCGTGTTCATCCTCATTATCGCGGCGCTGGTGCAGCTCGTGGAAATCGTACTCAAAAAACATATGCCAGCGCTGCACGCGTCGCTGGGCGTTTATCTGCCGCTCATCACCACCAACTGCGCGGTGCTGGGCTGCACGATTCTTGTGACCGAGGATTTCGGCAGCGCGTCCTACGGCTTTGGCGAGGGCTATTGCTATGCGCTGTCCTGCGCCTTCGGTTCGGGTCTGGGATTTCTGGTCGCTATGGCGATCTTTGCGGGAGTCCGCAAGCGCATGGAACTGTGTGACATTCCCGAAACGCTGCAGGGACTTCCCATCACACTGGTTGCCGCTTCGCTCGTGGCCATGTCCTTTTTGGGCTTTGCGGGCGTGGTGTAATTTCTTTCAACAGAGGTAAATGCTTATGAATATCCTGATACCTGTCCTGATTGTCGCCGCCATCGGACTGATCGCGGGGCTGGGACTGTCGGCCGCCTCCCTCATCATGGCGGTGCCGACCGACGAAACGGCGGAACAGCTCACCCAGGCGCTTCCCGGCGCCAACTGCGGCGCGTGCGGTTTTTCGGGCTGTGCGGGCTACGCGGCGGCGCTCTCCAAAGGCGAATCCAAGGTGGGGCTGTGTCCCGTGGGCGGCAAGGCGGTCGCGGAGGAATGCGCCGCCATTCTCGGCACGGACGCGGAAGAAGTCACGCCCAAGGCGGCGATTGTGCGCTGTCTCGGCACCTGCGACAACACCACCGTCAAAATGGACTACACGGGCTTTGAATCCTGCGCGGCGGCGGTCCTGCTTTACGGCGGCATGAATACCTGCCGCTTCGGGTGCATTGGTCTGGGCGACTGCGCCAAGGAATGTGAATACCACGCCATCGAGCTTTGCAACGAAATTGCCATTGTAGACCGCGACCTTTGCGTCGGCTGCGGCAAATGCGCCAAAGTCTGTCCCAAGCAGCTCATCGAAATCACTGACCGCGTGGCAGCGGCACAGGTTATGTGCGCCAATCACGACAAAGGCTCCGTCACGCGGAAAAACTGCCGCGTCGGCTGCATCGGCTGCATGAAATGTGAGAAGAACTGCCCCACAGGCGCCATCAAGGTGGAAAATTTTGTCGCTCATGTCGATCGCGAGAACTGCATGAATTGCGGACTTTGCATCGAAAACTGTCCTACCCACGCCATACACGAAATTTTTTAACGGCGTAAGATGGCTGTATGCTTTTTGTAGAGCCGTTTCTTTCGATTTTTTGCTCAACACAAAAAAATCCGTCCGGATGTCTGTTTTGACGTTCGGACGGATTTTTTATTGTGCGATACTGAGCCATCCCGCAAAGCTGACGGATAAAAACGCCTCCACCGCCGCGCGATAGGATTCGCTCCATGTCGTCACGCGCCCCATACCCGGCACATAGGGGTCAAGATAGCGGCGTTTGGCGTTGACCTGCACGCCGTATTGTCCTTCGACCTTCTCCGGCGTATTTCTTACCTCCCGAATCTGCGTGTATTCCTGCCAGAAAGCCGCCGTTTCCGGGGTTCCTTGCAGCTTTTCAATGACGTTTTCCTCGGTGGTGTAGAGATCATCCACCGTCAGCAAGCCTTTTTCCGCCGCCCCTTTCAGCCCGTCGGCAAGAAACTGCATGGTGAAGCGGTCGGACGCGGAAATATAGACATAGGCGCACCGCATGGAGCAAAGGGCAAATTCCTCCGCTATCGCCTTGTCCATAAACACCAGCTCCGGCTCGCCGTGTTCATTTTCGCCTACCGAAATGGCGCGGTAGAATTTCTTGATATGCGCTTCGTCCGTCACGCCGTACTGGATGAAATTGCCCAGCGTGTATTCCAGCCGATCCGCCGACAACTGCGGGGAGGCATTGTCCGCGATGGGGTAGCGGTGGTAATCGCACACATCGGCGGTTGTCAGCCCCAATTGTGCCAATATGGTCTGGATTTCCGGTGAATTTTCTATCATGGCGGCGGTAGGTTCCTCGGTGGATTCCTGCGTCAGGTGGTCGCCGTTGAAAAAATCCACCACATGCGCAAAGGCGGGGGTGCTGATATCGTGGAAGAGTCCTGCCACCGACTGCTTGACATCGTGGGTAAAGTGCCACACGATCAGCGCCACGCCGACGCTGTGTTCCAATCGGGTATAGCGGCGGCACATATCCTCCGCGTGAAGCGCCACATATTCGCAGCCGCAGTTCATGCCGATTTTTTTCAAACGCTGCATAGGCGGCGTATTGGCCAGCCGGATGATGAAGTCGGGGATTTCGTTCGGCTCCTCGCTATATATTTCCAGCAGCGGATAATGAGCCGTGCCTTTGATTTTTTGCCAATCCATTTGATCAAAACCTCCCTGTGATGGCGGTAATATGCTACGCTAAATGAGAATTTAAGCGCGCAGCGGAGCTGCGCTAAGATAATAGATAATAGATA
>CAMHAV010000153.1 GCA_946182865.1 uncultured Clostridia bacterium | reverse complement strand
CCGGAACTGCTCAAAAACGATTCTACCGCCCTTACAGAGCAAATCAGAACCATTGACAAGCTGCGGCTGAAAGAATACATCGGCAGTCTGCCGGATTGCCTTATGAGAGAAGTCGATCAGGCTTTAGCTGTCTGTATATCATTAAATGTTATGCCATGATTTTAAGAAATATGCTGAAACGTATTTTTTGTTACATTCACCAAATCAGGCTTACTATCGCTTACATAGCAACATAAAAAAACAGTATGAGCGATTATAGGCTCGATAATCAATTGTCAAGTGTGCAAAAGTCTGTTTTCCTATCCATTTGTACATTTCACAAACAAAGCAGAAATGCTTACAATAACGCTTGGCAAAACCCAATAAGCCAACAAAACATCAGGAGGTATTCATCATGAGTAAAGAAGCAAAGAAAATTGAGGCACCGCGTTTTGAGAACTATCCCGATATCGTCACCGTGAAGCAGCTCAAGGAAATGCTGGGAGTCGGCAACAATCAGGCGCTCAATCTGATTCACCAAAACAAGATCAAGCATTTCAGAATCGGCAGAATCATTAAAATCCCCAAGACAAGCGTGATTGACTTCATTTCGAGCCAGATCAATTAGTTTCACCTGTCAGTTGGAGGCATAGCAAATGATTAACGGATCAATCCAAGAGAAAAACGGCTGTCTGTATGCTGTACTGCGTATTCCCACGGGAGAAGGCAAAACCAAGCAGAAATGGGTCAATATGGGTATGAAATCCACGGAACCCAAGAGAAAAAAGCGTGAGCGGTTCGACGAGATACGGATTCAGTACAGCGACATCGCCAACCTTGAAGCAGTGGAAACCAGATTCTGTGACTTTATCGTCAAATGGAACGAAGAAACAAAGGAAGACAAGTCGATTACCACCTATGATAACTATTCTCACATGATCACCAAGTACATCTACCCTTATTTCAGTGAGAAAGGGACAACGGTGTTCGACCTGCGACCGGCAGACATTGAGGGGTATTACCGCTATCTCAAAAGAATCGGGCTGTCGGGCAAGACCGCGCTGAATCATCACCAGATCATCTATACCAGCCTGAAATACGCTGTGTTCAATCGGATTCTGAAAGAGAATCCCGCCGAGTTTGTCAAACGCCCCAAGAAGAGTAAGGCAGAGCATGAGACATACGACGCGGAGGAACTGAAAGAACTCATGAGAGCAGCAAAGGGCGATGTGCTGGAATCCGTTATTTTCCTGACACTGTGGTACGGACTGCGGCGCGAAGAAATCTTGGGCTTGCGGTGGAGCAATGTGAATTTTGAGAAGCACGAGTTCCATATCTGTGAAACAGTTGTGCGTGGCAAGGTGGACGGAAAGTGGACGAGAGTGGAACGCCCGACCACCAAGACCGACAGCAGCAACCGAGTCTTGCCCATGAGTGAAACGGTTGAAACCTATCTTCGGCAGCTCATCAAACGACAGCAGGAAAACAGAGTGCTTTGCGGCAACTGTTACACCGAGAGCGACTTTGTCTGCGTCAACCGCATGGGCGAACCTATCAATCCGGATTATGTCACACATCACTATGGCGACCTGCTTAAAAAGTCAGGCCTCAAGAAAATCACTTTTCACGAGCTGAGACACAGTTGCGCCACCTATATGATTGAGGCAGGCTACACACCGTTCTATGTCAAGGAGCTGTTGGGACACAGCAGCAGCGCGTTCACGGAAAGCGTTTACATCCATGCGGGAATGGGACACAAACAGGAAATGATTGAAACCATCACGTCGGAAATCGTGCCGAATGATGATAATGCACAATAAATCAACCGTGAATTTGGAAGCCGATGTTAGAAAAAAACGGAATTTGTTAGAAAACCGTTAGAAGCCGCCAAAAAAGAAAGAGCGCCGAATCTACGCAAAACCGCGTAAATTCGGCGTTTCTTGATGAAAAATGTGGTTGCGGGAGCTGGATTTGAACCAACGACCTTCGGGTTATGAGCCCGACGAGCTACCTAACTGCTCCATCCCGCGATATTTCATTGATTCCATCGGTAACCCGATTGCTCAATTATTATAGTACATAGCGGTTCAATTGTCAAGAGGAATCGCATAAAAAAATGAAAACCGTGAATGTATCTAAAAGAAGTTAAAAAGCACGAAAAAATATTGCCAAAACCAACATTATCTCCAACCGCTCTTCAACAAAAAACCCGGTGCAGCATCCATAACTCATGCGTGCTGCGCCGGGAAAAAATTTACCCCCAAAAAAATCAGTTGCCGTTAGCCGTCAATACGATCTTAAAAGTCTTGAAGATGAGCTTGCAGTCGAGCCAGAAATTGCAGTTGAATACATATCTGACATCCATCTTCATCCACTCGTCAAAGGGAACATAGTCGCGGTCTTTGGTGGTCTGCCAGTAGCAGGTAAGTCCCTGCTTCACCAGAAGACGCTGCTTGCTGAAATCGTTGTACTGCTCCACTTCGCTCGGCAGCGGCGGTCTGGGACCAACAATGCTCATATCTCCCGCGATGATATTGATGAGCTGGGGCAGTTCGTCAATGCTCGTCTTGCGGATAAAGCGACCCATGCGGGTAATACGGGGATCGTCCTTCATCTTGTAGGTGGGGTCGTCGGGGTCTTTGATGGTAATGCCCCTCTTTTTCAGGTCTTCCAGCAGTTCCTCGGCGTTGACCACCATCGAACGGAACTTGATGAGGCGAAAAAGCTTGCCGTTTCTGCCCACGCGGGTCTGGATGAAAATAGGGCTGCCCTTGGGATCATCAATGAAGATCAGCAGCGCAACCAGTAGCAGAATGGGACTCAGCACAATCAGCGCAAAGAGGCTCAATACAACATCAAAAAACCGCTTAAAGAATACATACGCCTTTTTGTCCTTCAAAACATCTGTGCCGAGAGGAACAATGGGGCCGAATTCCGAGATATCCCACTTCAGCTCGCTTCTTTTCACCTTGACCTTATTGTTTTTTTCCTTATTTTCCTGCATCACTTCGTCAAAGGCTCCTTTCGGGTTTTCTGCAACAAGGGAATCCCTTTCAATCGCCGCTCCCATATCCGTAACAATGCGTTCCATACAATGATCAACCTCCGATTGGTCATACATACGTCATCTGTGGCAGTGCTGACTTTATAAAATTCATTATAACATATCTTCTATCATATTACAATCAACTAAAATGAAAAAGATTACACAAATCATTTTGCTCTTTTTGTCGTTTATCACAAAATTGAAAGGCAAAATCAAGCATACATCAACAAAAATTAAATTAAAAGGATAATCAGTGCAATTATAATGCTATTTTTCTTATTTTACAAAAAGCGCAGCCATCTGTGACGGACAGTCTCACTCTTCAAACTGACTGCCGTACAGCTTGGCGTAAAATCCACCTTTTTGCAGCAGCGTGTCATGATCGCCCTGTTCGATAATGTGGCCGTCCCTCATCACCAGAATCACATCCGCATCGCGAACCGTAGATAAGCGGTGCGCCACCACAAAGCTGGTGCGCCCTTTCATCATATTGGCAAACGCGTCTTGAATCTTCAGCTCGGTACGCGTGTCGATGGAGGAGGTAGCTTCGTCGAGAATCAGCATCGGTGGCAGGCAGAGCATCACCCGCGCAATGCACAAGAGCTGTTTCTGACCCTGTGACAGGCTTCCCCCATCCCCCGCAATTACGGTGTCATATCCGTCGGGCAGTCGCTTGATGAAGCTGTGTGCGTGGGAGGCCATGGCCGCCGCAATCATCTCCTCGTCGCTTGCGTCCGGCTTGCCCATGCAGAGATTCTCCCGCACGGTGCCGTTTTTGAGCCACGTTTCCTGGAGCACCATGCCGTAGCTGCGGCGCAGGCTGCTCCGCGTGACGGAACGGATGTCCTGACCGTCCACCCGCACACAGCCGTCATTGACATCGTAAAAACGCATGAGAAGATTGATGAGCGTCGTCTTGCCGCATCCGGTGGGGCCGACAATCGCCACCCGCTGTCCCGGCTGCACCCTAAGGTTCAGCCCTTCAATCAGACGCACCGACGGGTCATAAGAGAAAGCCACATTCTCCAGCGAAACGCCGCCACTTACAGGGGAAGGCAGTTCGGCATTTCTTTCGTCGGACACCTGCGGCTCCTCGTCGATCAGCTCAAACACACGTTCGGCACAGGTCAGCGCGTTTTGCAGTTCGGTAATCACGCCGGAAATCTCGTTGAAAGGCTTGGTGTATTGATTGACATAGCTGAGGAAGGAGGAAAGCAGACCCGGCGTGACGGTGCCGTGGATGGCGGCAAGCGCGCCCGCCAGCGCCACGGCGGCATACACGACATTGTTGACAAAACGGGTGCCGGGATTGGTCAGCGAGGAAAAGAAGGTGGCGCGCAGCGAATACTGCGACAGGCGGTCGTTGATTTCGTCAAAGGTTTCCAGATTGGCCTCCTCATGACCGAAGGCCTGCACTACCTTCTGATGGTTCACCATTTCGTCAATCAGGGCGGTCTGTTCGCCGCGGGTTTCGGATTGCAGACGGAACATGGAATGCGTGTGGGTGGAGATAAACTTCGCCACAAAGAGCGAGATGGGGGTCATCACCACCACTACGGCGGTAATGCCCGGATGCAGCAGCAGCATGAATACCAGCGTTCCGAGTATCGTCACCACACCCGTGAAAAGCTGGGTAAAGCCCATGAGCAGACCGTCCGCAAGCTGATCAACGTCAGCGGTCACTCGGCTCACAATCTCTCCGTAGGCGTGGGAGTCGATGTATTTCAGTGGCAGAATCTCGATCTTGGCAAACGCGTCACCACGGATCTCCCGCACCACCTCATAGGTGATCTTGTTGTTGAGAATATTCATCAGCCATTGCAGCAGCGCCGTGGCGACCGCGCAGACGCCTATCTTCACCAGAACCGGCACGATCCGCCCGAAGTCCACCGCGCCTTTGCCGATAATGTAGTCGATGGCCCGACCGATCAGCAGGGGGATATAGAGCGTCAGCGCCACTGAAAACGCCGCAAAGAGCACCGACAGCGCCAAACGTACCCGGTAATGCCGGATATAGTGCAGCACCTGGCGCAGCGCCGATGAATGGCGGGCAGAGGTTCCTTTTTTGTTACTCACCGTCGGCACCTCCCTGTGAAGTTTCTTTTTTAAACTGGGAATCGTAGATTTCGCGGTAGACCTTACAGTTTTGCAGCAGCGTGTCATGGGTGCCCAGTCCGACGATCCTGCCGTCGTCCAGCACCACGATCTTGTCCGCGTGCTGAATCGACGCGGTTCTCTGTGACACGATAAACACCGTGGGACGTCCCTCCATATGGCGAATCGCTTTGCGCAGTGCGGCATCAGTCGCATAATCAAGCGCCGACGCGCTGTCGTCCAATATCAGAATGGACGGCTTGCGGACAAGCGCGCGGGCAATGGTCAATCGCTGCCGCTGCCCGCCCGACAGATTCCCGCCGCCCTGGGCAATGGCATAATCCAGACCGCCCTCTTTGCCGGCTATCACCTCTGAAGCCTGCGCGGTGGCGACGGCGGCGAGCAGTTCCTCGTCACTCGCGTTCGCGTTTCCCCAGCGCAGATTGTCACGGATGGTTCCCTTAAAGAGCACCGCCTTCTGCGGCACCACGCCGATCTTCCCGCGCAGCGCCGATTTGGTGTATTGTTTGACGTTCACGCCGTCCACCAGCACTTCGCCGCCTGTCACGTCGTAAAAACGCGGTATCAGGTTGACAAGTGAGGTTTTGCCGGAACCGGTGCCGCCGATCACGCCCACCGTCTCTCCCCTTTTCACGCAAAAATCCACGTCGGTCAGAGAATGCTCCCCCGCGTTGGGATAGCATAGGTCGGCGTGACGGAATTCCACTGCGTAGACACTCGCCGGATTGCCTTTCTGTGCCTCGGCTTCCTCAGGGAACGTCATGCCGGGGGAAATCTCCAGCACCGCCTGGATGCGATTGCCGCAGGCGACCGATTTGGTCACACTGATAATCAGATTGGCTAGCTTGATGAGTTCCACCAGAATCTGCGACATATAATTGTAAAGCGCCACCACTGCGCCCTGCGTGAGCAAGCCGCGATCTACCCGCAGCGCACCGATATAGATCAGCACGATGACGGCGGCGTTGATGATGATGTAGGTCACGGGATTCATCAGCGCGGAGATTCTGCCCACGAATTTCTGCGCCTCGGTCAATTCACCGTTGCGGCGCTCAAAGGTTTCGCGTTCCTCTTTTTCCTTGCAAAAAGCGCGGATGACGCGCACACCCGTGAGATTTTCACGCGTACTCAGCAGCACCCCGTCGAGCTTTTCCTGCACCTGACGGTACAGGGGGATGCACACCAGCATAATGGCAAATACCACCGCCGTCAGCACGGGAATCGTCACCACAAAGGTGAGCGCCGCCTTCGCGTCCACCGTAAATGCCATAATCATCGCGCCGAACACCACAAAGGGGGAACGCAGCAGCAGACGGAGCGTCATATTCACCCCATACTGTACCTGATTCATGTCACTGGTCATGCGTGTAACCAGCGTGGTGGTGCCGAGCGTATCCAGATCGCTGTAGGACAAGGTCTGGATATGCGCAAACAGCACCTTTCGCACCTTAGCGGCAAATCCCACGGCGGCCTTGGCGGCAAAATACTGCGCCGTGACGGAACTGATTAAACCCACCACGCCCAACAACAGCAGCAGCAGACACATTTTCACCGTCACGCCTCTGTCTCCGTTGGCAATGCCTTGGTCAATGATAGCGGCCACCACCAGAGGCACCAACAGTTCAAAGGATGCCTCCAGCAGCTTAAACAGCGGCCCAAAAATGCTTTCTTTTTTGTAATCACTGAGATATTTCAGCAATTGAAACATACGCAGCACTCCTCCATACCAATGAAAACTGTATTTTTATAGTATAGCATCCCCCGCAAGGTTTGGCAACTCCTTTTATGGGGAATCCCAGGGCAACAGCATTTACTTTTGAAGATTAAAGAGGATTTTGACAAAGAGATCG
>CAMHAV010000152.1 GCA_946182865.1 uncultured Clostridia bacterium | reverse complement strand
ACGTCTGATGTAGAATATTTTCAAGGACAAGAACCGTCAGAAAAAGAAAAAAGCCACTTGCGAAAAGGCAGCAGCTTTGATAGAAATCATTTTTCCATGGGGAAGGGGGACACGAAATTGGGCATATTGGGCAAAGATTTATTTCATCTGACGTATGAATTCTTTCACTTCAAGGCGTTGTTTTCCAACGATGACATTGAGATTGAAGAGAAAAATTACAAGCATGGGGAAATATTAAAAGACTTTCTGAATTATGACCCGACTTCATTCCTCGAAGCAGTGGAGGAAATGAAGGGTTTCATGGAGGAAGACGATTCTGAAAAATACTTCGAGGCGGAACTCAGGACGGAGGAATTGCTGATGCAGATGCCGTTGTACAGGGACTTTGCCTTCCGAAGGGAACAGCTTGCCTTCCGACGGGCCTTTTTCCATGAGTACCGTAATTTCGAGGACTATCAGAGGCTCTACGAGGATTTGAAACAGATTGACCGTTACCGCTGGTTCATCAGGGAAATGTTTTATGAGGACGGTAAGGTGGAGCGGAACAAGTTCCCGCAGTTGATCTATCACAATTGCATTGATGCTTTTGTGAGTGGAACGAGCTTGGGCGAGAGTCATATGGTTGACCCAGCGGACACCTCCGTTCAGTACGAATGGCGCGAGTCGAAGGCGGACGGGAAGCCCCATATCTATGAGAAGATGCTTTTCAAGCGTATCATTGACTTCTGGTATGTGGACTTGTTCAAGGCGATCATGAATCAGTACTCGCCCAAGCCCTGCAAGCTCTGTGGGCGTTTCTTTCTCCAAGAACCGGGGCTGACCTTTGAATATTGCACCAACATCGCGCCGGGTGAGATCGAGAAAACCTGCCGCGACATCGGCGCGACCGTCAGTTTTCAGTCGAAAATCAAGAACAACCCGATCTGGTCGATCTATCAGCGCGCCTACAAGAAGTACCATGCTCGCCTGACCAAGGGCACGATGAACAGCAACGATTTCTACAATTGGATGGCAGAAGCGGAAAAGCTGCGCGACAAAGCTCTGAAAAAGCGCATAAGGGACGTTGATCTGGAAGAGTATGCGCGGAAGTTGAATCCGATGTGACGATTTTACTACAAGTGGCTCAAATCCCCGATCTGAGGGGTGGACAATCTGTGGTGGGTACTTTTCTGGTAACTCTTAAAGAATTGCACAAATCGGCTCACAGGCTTCTATATGGGGGTTTGGTGGGTGGAATCAAATCATCGACCTGATCGTCACTGGATGCCAGAATGAACCAAAGCCCTTTTCTTTGTTTACACCAGTGCAAATTTTGCACCCTGTCCTCTCTTTCCTGAATTTACGATTTCTTCATTCTTTTAGCTTGATAAATCACAAAATCATGCTATAATGATAATGAGAAATTGTAGAAAATTTAGAAAAAATACAAAATATGGACTTTTCTGTAGTACGAGGGGAGGAAGAAGCGTGCCTGACAAAAAGGAAATGTCCGAGGAGGACATCAAGCTGCAATTCATTACGCCGGCGATCACTGCCAAGTGGGAACGCAGCCGAATCACGATGGAGACCAAGATCACCGACGGCAGAATCAATCTCAAAGGCAATTTTATTTTCAGGGAGAAGCCGAAAAAGGCGGATTATATTCTCTACGCGAGCGACAACAACCCGATTGCCATTGTGGAAGCCAAAAGGAATAAGCATCCTGTATCCTACGGTTTGCAGCAAGCCATGACCTATGCGCAGATGATGGATATTCCGTTTGCTTACAGTTCCAACGGCGACGCTTTTTACGAGCATGATTTTTTCACTGGCGCGGAGCGTGAGATCGCGCTGGAGGATTTTCCTTCGCCTGATGAATTGATTGCACGGTACAAAGCCGGAGCGAACAAGGGACAAGGATTGAGCGACAGTGAATGGAACATCATGCAGCAGCCTTACTATTCCAGTCAGAATACCTATCCTCCGCGCTATTACCAGCGCAATGCCGTCAACCGTACGCTGGACGCGATTGCGAGGGGACAGGAACGTCTGCTGCTCGTCATGGCAACCGGCACAGGCAAGACCTACACCGCCTTCCAGATTGTCTATCGGCTCATCAAAAGCGGCATGAAGCGCAAGATTCTCTATCTTGCCGATCGGAATAACCTTGTCGATCAATCCATCGGTCAGGACTTTGCGCCGCTTGCCAAGACTATTCATAAGGTGAATTTCGCAAAGGACGACCCTACGACGGTCACGTCCTATGAAGTGTATTTTTCGCTCTATCAGCAACTCGCCGACCGTGAGGATGATGAGGAAGACGACGAGGCTGTGAGCAAGCTGTCAAGGCTCTTCCGACCGGATTTCTTCGACCTGATTATTGTAGACGAGTGTCATCGTGGTTCCGCCAAGAAGGACAGCAGTTGGCGTAAAATTCTGGATTATTTCTCCTCCGCGACGCAGATCGGCATGACCGCTACGCCAAAAGAAACAAAGTATGTGTCCAATATCGACTACTTCGGTGAACCGGTTTACACCTATTCCCTTTGCGAAGGAATCGAGGACGGATTTCTCGCGCCCTACAAGGTCATCAATATCCGCACAAATATCGGGGAAGGCTGGCGGCCTTGCAAGGGTCAGCGCGATATTTACGGGAAGGAAATCGAAGACCGCATTTACTCCAACAGCGATTTTGATTATACGCTTTTCCTGCAGGATCGCACGGACGAGGTCGCCGCGGAGATCACCAAATATCTCAAAAGCACCGGACGTATGCAGAAGACCATCGTATTCTGCACCACCGAGGAACACGCCGAGCGCATGAGAATTGCCCTTGTCAATCAGAATCAGGACATGGTGCAGGAGAATCCCGATTATGTGGTGCGTATCACGGGGAGCGACGTTTACGGCAAGAGCAAGCTGGATTATTTTATCTCGGTTTCGTCCGACTATCCCGTCATCGCCACGACTTCCAAGCTGCTTTCCACCGGAACGGACAGCAAGATGGTCAAGCTCATTGTCCTCGATAAAATGATCGGCTCTATGACGGAATTCAAACAGACCATCGGACGCGGTACCCGTATCCGAGAGGCGGAAGGCAAATTGTCCTTCACCGTCATGGATTTCCGCAACGTCACGCGGCTCTTTGCCGATCCCGATTGGGACGGACCTATCCAGCAGGACGAGGATTACGATCCCGACCGTCCTCCGAAAAAGGACGACGACCCGCCGGTTGACCCCATTTCAATTGACCCCGCGTTTCCGCCCGAACCGCGCCAGAAATACTATGTGGACGCGGAAGGCTGTCCTGTGGAGATCATCGGAAAATCCGTTTCGGTCTATGATTCCAATGGCAAGCTGCTCCGGCAGGAGAGTATCGTGGACTACACCAAGACCAATATCATCGGGCAATACGCCTCGCTCGACAGTTTTATATCCCACTGGAATTCACTCCGGAAGAAGGAGGAAATTCAGGGGCAATTACGAGAACGCGGCATTGATCTGGAATTGCTCAAACGGGAACAGGGCATGGAAGAAGTGGACGATTTTGACTTCATCTGTCACTTGGCGTATGACCAGAAGCCCCTGACGCGCAGGGAACGCGCCAACCATGTCAAGAAGCGCGATTTTCTCAGCAAATACAGCGGCGTAGCGCGTGAAGTGATCGAGGCTTTGCTCGACAAATACATGAATATGGGTATCAGCGAAATCGAAACAACCGACGTGCTGAAACTCGATCCGTTTGCCAGATACGGAAAGCCCGCGAAAATCGCCGGATATTTCGGCGGCAAGGAAGGCTATCTGCAAGCGGTGAAGGAACTGGAAGAAGAATTGTATAAGGTGGTTTAAACAGCATGGGCAATCTGTCCACATTTGTAAAACGAATCCGTGACATTATGCGGAACGACGCGGGTATTAACGGCGACGCGCAGCGCATTGAGCAAATTGCGTGGATGCTTTTCTTGAAGGTCTATGACGCGAAGGAACAGGACTGGGAATTTGACGATGATGAATATACTTCCGTTATTCCGGAAGAATGCCGCTGGCGCAATTGGGCGGTTGCCGACTCGTCCGGTCAATCCATGACGGGCGACACGCTGCTGAATTTCGTCAACAACACGCTCTTTCCGACGCTGAAAAATTTGACCGTCACGCCGGATATGCCCATCAAAAAATCAATCGTAAAGACCACCTTTGAGGACGCTAACAACTATATGAAGGACGGTGTTCTGCTCCGTCAGGTCATCAATATCATTGACGAGCTTGATTTGTCCGACACGCAGGAAGTTCACGCTTTTGGCGAAATCTATGAATCCATCCTGCGCGAGCTGCAAAGCGCGGGTTCTTCGGGCGAATTCTATACGCCGCGCGCCGTGACGGAATTTATGGCGGAGATGATAAAGCCGGAAATAGGGGAGAGAATGGCGGATTTTGCCTGCGGTACAGGGGGATTTATCACTTCTTGGCTGAAAGCACTTGCCCCTCAGGTTCACACCACGGAAGACCAGAGAGCCTATGACCATTCCATCTACGGCATAGAGAAGAAGCAGTTCCCCTATATGCTGTGCATCACGAATATGCTGCTGCATGGCATGGACGTGCCGCAGATTTATCACGACAATTCCCTGATGAAAGATGTGCTGGACTACACTGAGAAGGACAAATTCGACGTGATTCTGATGAATCCTCCCTACGGCGGCAGCGAAAAGGCGGACGTGAAGAGCCATTTTCCGTCAGACCTTGCCAGCTCGGAAACGGCGGATCTGTTCATGTCGGTCATCATGTACCGTCTGAAAAAGACCGGACGGGCGGCGGTTATATTGCCGGACGGATTCCTGTTCGGCACGGACAACGCCAAAATCGCCATCAAGAAGAAACTGCTTAAAGAGTTCAACCTGCATACCGTTATCCGGCTGCCGGGCAGCGTCTTTGCGCCTTATACCAGCATTACAACCAATATCCTGTTCTTCAGCGCGGACAAGCCGACAGAGGAAACGTGGTTCTACCGTCTGGATATGCCGGAGGGATACAAGCATTTCTCCAAAACCAAGCCGATGAAATCGGAGCATTTCGACCCTGTCAGAGAATGGTGGAACGACCGTCGGGAGCTTACGGTGGACGGTTTCAGCAAGTCCAAAAAATACACCGTCGCGCAGTTGACGGAGGAACTCGGCTACAATCTCGACCAGTGCGGATTCCCGCATGAGGAAGAGGAAATCCTCGACCCGATGGACCTGATGCAGCGGTATCAGGAGGAACGCGCCAGCCTGAACGCGGAGATTGACCGCGTACTGGAGGAAATCACCGCCAAGCTCGGAGGTGTTTCCCAATGACGCCGCAGGAACTGAGAAGCAGTATTTTGCAGTTAGCCATTCAGGGCAGGCTGGTGGAACAACGCCCCGAAGAAGGCACAGCGGAAGAACTTTATCGACAGATTCAGACAGAAAAACAAGCCCTTATCATAGCCGGTAAAATCAAAAAGGAGAAGCCTCTGCCTGAGATTGCAGAGGACGAGGTTCCGTTTGATATTCCGGAGAGTTGGAAGTGGGTGAGGTTACAGGATGTTGTATACCCTGTAGGAAACAAAAATAATCAAATTCTTGCAAAGGAAGTAAAGGTCGAAGGATTATATCCAGCTGTTAGTCAAGGTTCTGCCATATTTGAGGGGTATTCAGATAATAAGGAAAAAGTAATTAATGATTTGCCGTTAGTTATGTTTGGTGATCATACGCGAAACGTAAAATATATAGATTTCCCCTTTGTTATTTGTGCTGATGGAACGAAATTTATGAAAGCTATCTGCGTGTATCCGAAATATATATATTATTGGATGAGTATTGTAGCTGAAAAGCTGCATAATCGTGGATATGCCCGTCATTTTCTTCTACTTACAAAAAAAAATATCCCCCTGCCGCCGCTTGCCGAACAAAAGCGCATTGTTGCAAAAATCGAAGAGCTGCTGCCGTTGGTTGACCGCTATGAACAGGCGTGGCAGCGGTTGGAAGTTCTCAACAGCCGATTCCCCGTCGATATGCAGAAATCCGTCTTACAGCTTGCCATTCAGGGCAGGCTCGTTCCCCAGCGTCCCGAAGAAGGCACAGGCGAGGATTTATTCCGACAGATTCAGTCGGAAAAACAGGCGCTTATCAAGGCTGGCAAAATCAAAAAGGAAAAGCCCTTGCCGGAGATTACAGAGGACGAGATTCCGTTTGATATTCCGGAGAGTTGGAAGTGGGTGAGGCTGGCAAGTTTGTGTAAAAGCATTGCGGATGGTGACCATCAGCCTCCACCGCAAGTTCCCAATGGTGTTCCATTCCTTGTTATCTCAAATCTTTCCAGTGGAACAATAGATTTTTCATCAACTCGATTTGTACCTATAGAATATTTTAAATCTCTTTCTCTAGAGAGAATAGCCAGAAAAGGAGATATTCTTTTTACTGTGACGGGATCATATGGTATTCCCGTTAAGGTAAATTGTAATATTGAGTTTTGCTTTCAAAGGCATATGTCATTACTTAGGTTGATGTTAGATTGGGATTATCTATTTTATGCCTTGAAAAGCCCGTTGGTAAAAGGACAGTGTGACGCCGTGGCAACGGGAACAGCACAAAAAACGGTAGGACTTAATTCATTAAGAAATTTGATAATCCCCCTGCCGCCGCTTGCCGAACAGAAGCGCATTGTGGCGAGACTGGAGGAATTGTTGCCGCTGTGCGAGATGTTGAGATAGAAGAAAGGATAATTTGTAATTATGAGTAATAAGTCAGATAAAACAAGTGCGGATAGATTGATTGTACCAATCTATATCAATGAAAAAATAGTTTTAGACATGCTTGCGATTTTAGAAGATGGTTTTTCTATGGTCAGTCAAGTCAATTATTCTGAACATACAGAGAATAAAACATCGCAAAAGGCTGAAGCCGGTATAAATACATCAGCTTCAATCCTGAGTAAACTGCTGAAAATCAATATAGCAGGGGAAGTCGCTCACAATGGTGACAAAGAGAAGGACAATAGTGTTGCAAAAGAAAAAG
>CAMHAV010000151.1 GCA_946182865.1 uncultured Clostridia bacterium | reverse complement strand
AAACTGCTTGAAGTATCGCAAGATGATTACACCCAATATTACAAGGAGTTGGAACGCAATAAATACTTGAAAAAATTGGATATCATGCATGGTTTGGTATCGATGGATGATATTGACAATGTTGAAGCCGCAAATTGTGAGTCATGTGAGGATATTGCAGCAAGTGTAGAAAGAAGTTTAATGCAAAAGAAATTGGCTGAGTGTCTCTCTAAACTTACAGATGAGGAACGAGATCTGATTAATGCAATATTTTTTAACAATATGACAGAAAGAGATTATGCTGCTCAAAAAGGAGTATATCATAATGCTATTCATAAGAAAAAGATTCGAATATTGAAAAAATTAAAAAAACTTTTGGAAAATTAAAAAAACAGGGTGTGCAAAGACTTCAAAAATTCCTTTTCTTAAGTGAAAGGGGAATTTAGTACCCTGTTGTACTTTGAAAATAGAATATCAGCATATCGGATACATTCTCTCTGTTGTCTGCTCACGTGGACAAGCCAAATGATCAGATCTAACGCCGCAGGGAACAGCGGCGACGGCGATGACAGGCAGAGAGGACAATGATACTTCCGTCCAGTCACAGCTTTCACGCAATGAGGGCGGCTCTGTGAGAACCACGAGGGGTGAGATTCCCATGAAGTCAAGACCATGACTGTCCGATGTGTTCCCGTGACCGAGGGAAATCGAGGATAAATATCGGTCAGATTTCAAAACGATTGAGTAACAGCCGCCGTTCCGACAAGGCGCGGCGTTATCGGCATTGCGCCAAGTGGGAGCGGCGGTTGTTTTTTGAAATTAAAGATATGAAAAGGACGTGAGTACATAATGGATCAAACGAATTTTATCAGGCTGATGAATGATATTCTGGAACGGCATTTGCTGCTTCTTCTGGTCGATGAGGGGACGTTGACGGCGGAAGAATATGCCGATATCCTGCAAATCGCTCAGACACAGGGAAAATTATGTTGTAATCCTTAATAGTGTCGAGAACCACTGGATAAATATGAACTCATGTGATATGTTGGTGTTGCCGAAAGGCGAACACACAAACAGGAGGTCAAAAGAATGCCAAACGTAAAAACACTGCTTCCCGAAAGGAAGGAAGAAGTCAGGCGGATTCGTGTGGCGGCGTATTGCAGAGTGTCCACCGAGTCGGACGATCAGAAGGATTCCTTTGCCGCACAGGTGGAATATTACACCAATCTCATCGGCACAAATCCCGCATGGGAGCTTGTCGATATCTACGCGGACGAAGGCATCAGCGGCGTGAGCATGGCAAAGCGCGATGATTTCAATCGCCTGCTGAGAGATTGTCAGAGAGGAAAAATCGACCGTGTCATTATCAAATCAGTCTCCAGATTCGCCCGAAATACCATCGACTGTCTGTCAACCGTCAGAATGCTGTCGGAACTCGGCGTGAGTATCCTGTTCGAAAAGGAGAAAATCGACACAGCAAAAATGTCGGGAGAAATGCTGCTGGCTCTTTCGGGAACACAGGCGCAGGACGAGTCCATCAGCATATCGGGCAACATGAGATGGAGCTACGAAAGGCGCATGAAAAGCGGGGATTTCGTGGGAAATGTCGCGCCGTTCGGCTATACGCTTGTGGGCGGAACGCTGGTTGTCAATGAGCCGGAGGCGAAAATCGTCAGACTGATCTTCGAGATGTACCTGTCGGGAATCAGCAAAGTCAGAATTGCCATGTGGCTGAATGAGAATCGTCCGGTTCGGGAGTGGAAGAACGGCACCGTGGATTACATTTTGAACAACGAACGCTACATCGGAGATGCATTGCTTCAGAAGAAATACACGACCGAAAACTTCCCGTTCAGGCGCAGAAGAAACAACGGGGAAAAAGCCATGTACTATGTGAGCAACAGCCATCCGCCTATCATTTCCAAAGAGCAGTTTGAAGCGGTGAAGTCGCTGCAGAAAATCAGGCGGCAAACAAAGCTGCGTCAGAAATACGCTCTGTCAAAATTGCTGGTGTGCGGCGAATGTGGACACCCGTTCCGAAGAGTGGAAGGTTTCCATCATGCGTGCTGGAAATGCTGCCGGACATTCAACGATTGCACACCGTATGCCGTTCGTGAGGATGACGTACACGAGGCGGTGCTTCGTATGCTGAATATTCTGCACGACAACTACGACGTCATTCTGAATCCCGCAATCAAAGCACTGGAAGAACTGCAAAGCAAGCTCAACGGCACACAGCATAAGGTCTATGAGATTGACAAGGCGATGGCCGAAGCCAATGTGCAGATACATCTGCTGTCAAAGTTGCAAACGCAGGGAATCCTTGAAGCGTCGGACTTTGCGGCGCAGAGTCAGGAACTTTCCAATAAGGTCTGTCGGCTGAGAGGGGAGAGAATGAAGCTGCTTCGGCAGAATGAAAGCGACGATAACCTTGTCCGCATCAAGGAAATGGCGGAAATTATCAGAAACTTTGAGGAAGAACAGACGGAATATGATGAGGATTTAGTCCGAGGCATGATAGAAAAAATCGTTGTAAAATCTTCCACGGATATCGAGATTCATCTGAACGGAGGGCTGGTATTCAATGAGCATCTGCCGGCGGCATTCGGAAGGACGGCGGATATATGAAAAACGTCAAGAATCGCTATATGCTGTTCGGATATCAGGTGAAAAACGGCGCGGTGGTGATTGTTCCGTCCGAAGCGGAAATCGTTCAGAAAATCTTTGATGATTATCTGTCGGGAATGTCGCTTCAACAAATCGCTTCGTTATTAACCGCAGAATGTGTGGAATACCTTCCGCATAAAAGTGAATGGAACAAAAACAGGGTGGCCAGACTGCTCGATGACGTTCGATACCTCGGCAATGAAGTCTATACGGCAATCATTGACCGTGAGATATTTGAGCAGGCGCAAGCCATGAAGCTGTCCCGCAACACACAGACGGACTATGAGCGCGGCAAGGTAATCTCGCCCAGCGTGGTCAATATCGTGTGCGGTAAATGCGGTTGTGCCGTCAGGCGTCTTCACGACAACCGAAGAAGAAACAAACAGCGATATGTGTGCAACAATGAGAATTGCGGCACACTGTACCGAATATCCGAAGATAAAATGCTGGCCATGATAACGGAACTGCTGTCAGAAGCGGAGCTTGTGATGACGCGGGAAACCGATGCGGGCGAAATGCTGGAAATCCACCGATTGCAGCAGGAAGCGGCCAGAGCCGTTGATTACTGCCATACCGACGCAGAAAAAGCGCGGACTCTGATTCTGGAATGTGCCGATAAGAGGTATCAGGCGGCAAGCAAGGGCAGAGCCAATGCGGACAAGCTCAGACGGTATCTGAACAGAGATGGCGTGGTTGTTGACCGCCGGATGGCGTCAGAACTGATGAGCAAAATCACGCTCATTACTGATGAGCAGATTGCCATTACACTGATTAACGGACAAACCATAGGAAAGGAGAATTGCAATGGAACAAACAACGCAGGGAATCAAAACCGTTAGGGAAATTCCCCCGCTGATGAAACCGGAGGAAAAGCGAAAAAGCTTCCAACAGCTCAGGGTGGCAGCTTACTGCCGTGTCTCGACTGATTCCGACGAACAGGAGATGAGCTTTGAAGCGCAGAGGGAATACTACACCGATAAAATCATGCGTAATCCCGAATGGACGCTCGCCGGAATATTTGCGGACGAAGGAATCAGCGGCACTCAAGCACTGAGCCGACCACAGTTTATGAAAATGATTGGTCAATGCAAAAAAGGCAGGATCGACATGATTATCACCAAGTCGGTGTCGCGCTTCTCCCGCAACACGGTCGATTGTCTGAAATACACACGAGAACTGAAAGCGTTGGGAATCCCTGTCATCTTTGAAAAAGAGGGACTCAACACGATGCACAGCACGAGCGAAATCTACATCAGTATGCACGGTATCTTCGCTCAGTCGGAATCGGAGTCGCTCAGCGGTAATGTTCGCATGGGAAAGGCGATGAGCGCCAAAAAGGGAAAGGTGGCATTCAGCTACAAGAATTTCCTCGGCTATCGCAGAGGGGCTGACAATCAGCCTGAAATTGACCCCGAACAAGCGGAAATTGTGCGGCTGATCTTTGACAGATACCTTGCGGGCGACAGTCTGAAATCCATCAAGGATCTGTTGGAGAGCAAAGGTCATCTATCTCCGACAGGAAAGACAACATGGTCGGTGGCGACCATTCGTTCGATACTGTCCAACGAGAAATACAAGGGCGATGCAAGATTGCAAAAGACATACGTCATCGACTGCATATCCCACAAGGCAAAACGTAACGATGACCGTCCGCAGTACTACGTTGAAAACAACCATCCGCCGATTGTGTCAAGAGAAATCTTCGACAGGGTGCAGGAGGAAACGGCGAGGCGGGCCAGCAAGCGCAAGGTCAAGGAAATCGGCACAAAGACTGAATCAGGAAAGTATTCAAGCAAGTACGCACTGACCGATATGCTGATCTGCGGACACTGCGGAACGCCTTACAGACGCTGCACATGGTCAAGAGCAGGCAAGAAGAAAATCGTGTGGCGATGCATCAGCCGTCTGGATTATGGCAGAAAGTATTGCCCCGATTCACCGAGCATAGAGGAAAGTGTTCTGCAAAATGCGATTGCGGATTGTGTACGTCAGATCGTCGAAGACGAAAGCGGATACGCTGCTCTGCAAAACATTCGGCAGCATATCAGTATGTACTTCGGCAAGGATGATGAGAACAGCACCGCCGCAGACGAAGCGAGGGCAGCGGAACTGATACAGGCGATTACGAACGCGGCAAGCGGGGGAGAGTATACCGCTGAAATGCAGGAAATGACGGATGAACTCAAGCGAGTCAAAGCGACCATTGCCGAGAAGAAAGCCCAACAGACCACCGCGAAAGAATCATCGGAACGAATCTCGGAAATCATGGAGGCACTGGAACGTCTGAAGCATGAGCCGATTACGCTTGACAATCAGGCGTTGCGAAAGCTCATCGAATGTATCAGAGTGTTATCCAAAGGCGAAATACAGATTATCTTCAAGGGCGGTTTTGAGCGAAATGTTCCGCTGAAATGATAACCGAAAAGCAATCGTAAACCGTGAAATGCAGCATTCAATCAAGCAGCACATTGAACGCTGCGTTTTGCGGTTTAATCAATATATGAAAGAGGAAAGAAAATATGGCACTATTGTTTTCAAATGTTACTGTCAGCGACGGCAATCATCAGGCACAATTCCTTGTTGCGGGTGTTCCGATATGCAAAAATGATCTGGAGGACTGGACGGCATACCAGAATTTCATTTCCGGAATGGAGTTGGATGGAACGGTCAACGTTCACGCAGATGGCTATCTTTACGGCGAAGGCGGTGGTTTCATAGCAAGACCGGAAGAAGTGGCGTATTTTACAATGAGGCTGGCATCAAAACCGACTTTTCTCCAAGACCGTTGCAGGAAGGTCGTAACGGTTGATTTCAAGCTACTGAGTAAAATGTAAGAGTTTCATCATAAATCCGGCAATAACGCAAATCGCAATGGCAGAAAGATGACGCTAATGACAAGTTCAGAAACACTTCAAAAAAACACTTCAAAAACACGTCGTGAAGCGTTTATAATGTGCTTGCGGAAACGCAGCCACCGAATCAGAAGGTCTTTGATCCGATGCTTATGAAAATTCATATGGCTGACTTGAAAAAAGCAAGTATATTTGATAGAATAATAGAAACAATAATTGGAATGCGAGGAGATGTTGAAATGCAATACACCGTTGAAGAATTATTCACCAAAAAAGAAGGGCAAACCTATGACCGCAAGAGCGCACGCAAAGATCCTAAAAGCCTTTCCAATCATATTGTAGCCTTTGCCAATGCCGACGGAGGTACGTTAGTGATCGGTATTGAGGATGACTTCACGGCAACCGGAATTGACGATTATCATGAAAGAGTCAATGATATCCTTCGTGTTCCGTATGATTATTGCAAGCCGTCTGTTACAGTGATGACGGAGTTTGTAGACTGTATTGATTATCAAGGCAAACCCAATCATCTGTTGGTGATTACCATTCCGCAAAGTGCAGAACTGCACGCCAATCAGCAGGACGATGTGTATTATCGCATGGGCGACAAATCGCAGAAGCTGAACTTCGATGATCGTATGCACCTGATGTATGCCAAAGGTGCGAGATATTATGAGAATGAGCCTGTTGCCGATTCGGATATCAGTGATATTGATATGGAACTGGTTTCGGCCTACTGTGAGAAGATCGGTTATCCAAAATCCGCTGATGAATACATTCGCCAAAACAAGGAATTCATTGTGACAAAAGGTGGAAGGGAAGAAATGAGCGGAGCCGCCATTCTTCTTTTTGGCAAGAATCCGCAGCGGTTTTTCAAACGTGCGAGGGTACGCTTTATCCGATACGATGGTACAGAAGCAAAGGTCGGCGCAGAGATGAACGTCATCAAAGATGTTGTTTTCACAGGAACAATTCTTGAAATGATTCAGAAATCCATAGAATTTGTGAGGAGTCAGGTTAAGGAACACACCTACCTGGGAAGTGACGGAAGGTTTGTAACAGTGCCGGAATATCCCGAATTTGTTTGGAAAGAACTGATTGTCAACGCCATTGCTCACCGTGATTACAGCATTAAGGGAACAGACATTCAAATCAAAATGTTCGATGACCACTTGGTTGTGGAAAGCCCCGGTATTCTTCCCGGAATTGTAAGATTGAACAACATGAGAGTGGTTCACTTCTCACGCAATCCCAAAATTGCGGAATTCCTTCATGAATATGATTATGTACAGGAATTTGGTGAAGGCGTTGACCGTATGTACCGAGAGATGGAAACCGCAGGACTTCCCATGCCGGAATATGTGAGCAATGCGTTCATGCTGAATGCCACCATACGAAATGGCGAATTAAATCATGGAAATGAGCGAAATAATGAGCGAAATAATGATAATTCGCTCATAAAAAATGAGCGAATTGCAAATATGAGCGAATTATTGAAAGGTAAAAAGGGAGAGATAATTCGGCTGATATTGATTTATCTGAGTAGTCATGATGT
>CAMHAV010000150.1 GCA_946182865.1 uncultured Clostridia bacterium | reverse complement strand
ACTTATAAATATGATAGTACTTACAGATGATGTGGCGATATTCACGATATTGTTGCCGATAAGCACGGTGGAGAGCAGCTCGTCAAAATTTTCAGTCAGTCGCAGGGCGCGCGCGGCTTTTTTGTTGCCGTCCGCTGCCATGTTTTTGAGACGGATTTTATTGACCCCGGAAAACGCCGTCTCGGTCGCGGAAAAATAAGCGGAGAGGATAACCAGCATCACCAGTGTAGGCGCGCGGTAATCGAAATTTGACATAATACGAAAATACCTCCTTGGGGAGTCGTCAGCGGTCAGTGGGAACATTTCACACTTCACACTTCACATTTCACATTATACCACATGTTCCCATAAAATGCAAACGGACGAAATCCAATGTGTTCCACATCGTGATTTCGCCCGTTTGGAGTGGGATAGAATGCCCGAAAGAATTATTTGACGGTTTGGAGGTACGCCTTTTTGATGGTGACGTCTTTCAAAGGCTTGTCGTTGCTGTCGGTTTCCACGCCGGCGATTTTGTCCACGATTTTCATGCCCTCGTAGACCTGACCAAAAACGGTGTGACCGCTCTGGTTGATGCCGATAGCCTTGAATTGGCCGTCAAGATAAGGCGTGCCGCCGTTCTTTTCATAAGCGTCCGCCGCCCACTGCGCGCCGCCGTAACTGACAAAGGTCTCCGCGTCAACGAGATTGCCGTAGGAAGCCGTCGTGGTCTGGACGATGAAGAATTGGCTGCTGTTGGTGTTGGTGCCGGCGTTGGCCATTGACACAGCGCCGCGGATGTTGTAAAGATTGCGTCCGAATTCGTCCTCAAACGCCTTGTAGCCCTCAAAAGCGGTGTCGCCGCCGGTGCCGGTTCCGGTGGGATCGCCGCTCTGGATCATGAAGTTGTCCATGACGCGGTGGAACGTGATGCCGTCGTAGTAGCCGTTTTTGATCAGTGTTTTGAAATTCTCCACGGCGGTGGGAACATATTCGGGGAAAAGACGAATCTTGATGGTGCCCATGGAAGTCTCAAGAACTGCGACTTCCTCTCCCTTGGCAGGCTTTTTGAGCTGTTCGCCGTCGGGAGCCTGCGTAAATTCCGTGGAAGCCGGATAGACTTCATCGGAAGAATAGAGCGCCGACTGAATGCCGGAGGAGGTGGTGTCGGAAGTGCCGGTGGATGTGACGGCGGCGTAATCTTTCTTGCGTTGCTCCCGGTCGCTCATGATGATAATGACCATCAGAATGATAAACGCCACCAGAATGCATCCCACGAGGACGAGCAGCTGCGTAATGTGCTGCTGACGCTCCAGTTCGCGGCGCTGCGAAACGGTAAGTTTTTTCTTGGTATGGCTGTTGCCTGTGGAGGACGTGTGACGGACGGCGGTTTTCTGGGTGGTGGACGCGGTTCTGCCCGACGAGGTTGTTTTTTTACCGGACGAGGAACGCGTACTGCCAGTCGCAGTTTTTTTGCCTGATGTGTTTTTTTTAGCCGGGGAGGAAGAAGTCCTGCCCGATGCATTCTTTTTCTTGGTGTCTGACATGATGAAATCGTAGACTCCTTTTAAATGATAAAATTAATAGAAAAGCAGCCGGTAAAACGGCGTGTTGCGAACGAAAAAAAACAGCAGTACCGCCGCTATTGCCGCAATTCCCCACGGTAAGGTGATGTGCAGGCTGTATTTTTGATAAGGGCGTCTGATCAGCGAGATCAAAAGCCGCGCGTACAGATACCCCAGCCAGCAGAGAAAGGCGAAATAGAGCGGATTATAATAAAGCGCCGTGAGCAAATCACCGCGCACCAGAGCAAGTGTCGCTCTGGTGGCTCCGCACGAGAGGCAGTGCAGTCCCGTTAAAGTGTTCAGTGCGCAGGGGGGCAGCAGGTGGGCAAAATACCCGCTGTTGCATCCCACCACCACTGCGGCCACCGCGCTGCCTATAGGAAGCAGCACGGCAAGCCAAAAAGCGGTACGGTAGTTTTTGTCACGGCTTAGCATCGTTTTCAGATAGCTTTGTTTCATCTTAACAGAATGAGGAAAAAAGGATGACGGGAAAATTATCTTCTCTTCTTGCCGCCCACCTTAATTTTAGCGGGCGCTTCTTCCTTAACAGGCTCTTCCTCCACCTTTTCCTCTTCAGGCAGATCGCTGGTGCAGTTGGGGCACTTGCAGGCCGCAAGCGGAATCTCGGAGCAGCAGAAGGGGCAGACCTTGGTGGTGATTTCTTCTTCTTCTTCCTTCTTCTTGCCGAGGGCAGAAACCTTGTTGACGCCCTTGACGATGAGGAAAATCACCAGCGCCATGATGACGAAGTTGATGATGTCCGCCAAAAACGCGCCGATGGGCATATTCAGCTTATAGAACTTGATGCTGAGGTTGCCCACGCCGCTGGTGGCATCAGCCGCGCCGAAGCAGTTGAGGATCGGCTGGATGATGTTATCGGTGAGCGAGGTGACAAGTCCCGAGAAAGCGGAACCGATCAGAACACCGACGGCGAGATCGAGCATATTGCCCTTGAGTGCGAATTCTTTAAATTCTTCGAGAAACTTTTTCATGAGATAACCTCCAAAGGATTTGATTTGTCAAACATTATAGCACATGTTTGTCGGAAAAGCAATGCAAATTTTATAAAAATTGAGGAAAAACACGGTTTTTATCCGGCAGTTTTTTTTATGGTGAAAAAAATGACGGTTAAAACGGTTAAAGCGGAGAGAGCAGAAGAAATCTTTATACATCTTTATTTCACACGCCGATAAACGGTTCGTCTGCCGTCCTTGCCGATTGCTTCGGTCAATCCCAGAAAGGTGAGCAGATTCAGCACCCGCCGCGCCGCAGGCAGATCGGTGGCGGCCGCCTCCGCCAGTTCCGCCGCGCCGAAACTGCCGGATAAATGGCCGGGAAGAAAAATTTCGTAATCGGACGGTTGAGCGAGTATAATTTCGTCAACAATATCGGTAGGCAGGAGATCGGAGACATATTCCCCCTGCCGCGTGCGTTGTTTTTTGCGGCGGCGTGTACGAACGCCGAAGGAGCGTATTTCGTCCGCTTCGAGCAGCGGCAGACGGACGGTAAGCCGCTGCTGCGGGAGCAGCGGTTTCAGGGCGTAAAGCTCACGCATGGCGGTGTAAAGGCTGCCGCGCTTGGGGGAAAACCGCACGGAGGTGACTTCGCCCGTGTCGCCGTCAAGATTGACAATGCGTTTGCGGAGAATGACGGGATGTACCACTGTGACGGGAGCGGCTTCCAGCAGTTCCGAGAGCTTGGGCTTCAGATGCGCCACGCCGCGGGTCTGGATTTCGATGACGCCATGCTCCCCCACGATATCCGCCACATAGCTGCCGACGGGAATTTCGTGGCGGCTGCCGTCGGGTTCATAGTACCACTTGAGAACCGCGTGGAGCGATTTTTCTCCCAGCGTGCCGATGGAATCCCCCGCGCGGGGACGGGAAGCCGCTTTTTCGCAGGCCGCGCGAAACGCCTCTTTGTCAACGGATGCCCCGCTTGGCGTTCGGTTCAGGCCTTCGATGTTTTTGCTGTTTTTGATATCTGTCGCCTCTTCCAAAAAAATCTGTTGTAATTATGTGGAATCAATGCTATAATGATTATAACAAAACGGAAAAAAATTGCAATGCCAATCTTTGAAAGAAAAGAGTGAACAGGAAAGTTGGAAATCAGAGAGAGGATTGACAACGCGCGCATTCCTGAGGCTGTGTCGGATGTGCTGGCGCGGCTGGAAGCAGCCGGCTTTGAGGCCTATCTCGTGGGCGGCTGCGTGCGGGATTGGCTGATGGGGAACACGCCGAAGGATTACGACGTGACAACCAATGCACTTGTGGAGCAGACGCAAGAGGTGTTTCGAGATTTCCGCGTGGTTGAAACGGGTATCAAACACGGTACCGTGACGGTGATTTCGGAGGGGATTCCCATAGAAGTGACCACCTATCGGGTGGACGGCAGTTATTCCGACGGACGGCACCCCGACCGCGTTTGCTTTACTTCGCGGTTGCGGGATGATCTGAGCCGCAGGGATTTTACGGTGAATGCTTTAGCCTATTCTCCCGCACGCGGCTTTGTCGATGGCTTTGGCGGAACCTATGATCTGGACAGAAAGAGCATACGCTGCGTGGGAAACCCCGATAAGCGATTCGGAGAGGATGCGCTGCGTATTCTGCGGGCGCTGCGGTTTGCGTCGGTGCTGGGATTTTCCGTGGAAAAGCAAACCGCTGCCAGTCTCCACCGCAACCGGCTTCTTTTGAAGAAAATCGCCAAGGAGCGCGTGACGGAGGAACTCTTGAAGCTGCTCTGCGGAGACGGCGCGGAGAGAGTGCTGCGGGAGTTTTCCGATGTGATTGCGGTGATTCTGCCGCAGCTTACGCCCATGTTCGGCTTTGCGCAGCACAATGCCTATCACATCTATGACGTGTGGGAGCATACGCTGCGGGTAGTGGCGGCAGTTCCCCCCGACAGGGGCCTGCGGCTGGCCGCGCTGCTGCACGACAGCGGCAAACCGCGATGCTTTACGCTTGACGAGAATGGTGTGGGTCACTTTTACGGACATGCCAATGCAAGTGAAGAAATCGCAAAGGATATCTTTTGCCAGTCTCTTCGCCTTGACAAGGCGACCGCCGAGCGGGTGCGGATGCTGGTGCGATATCACGACGAACCCATCGAACCTTCCCGCAAAATCGTCCGTCGGCGGCTGATGAAGCACGGAGAGACGGCGCTGCGCGATCTGATCGCCCTTCATCGCGCGGATATTGCCGGACAGTCGCCCGATAAGATGCCGGACAGATTACGTCAAATGGACGAGGCGGAGCAAATTCTGGACGAACTGACGGCGGAGCATGTGTGCGTTTCGGTCAGCGATCTCCACATTCGCGGCAGCGATCTGATAAACAGCGGCATCCCGCAGGGCAAGGCGGTCGGAGAGGTTCTTCGCAGGCTGCTGCAGGAGGTCGGAGAGGAAACACTTCAAAATGAACCCGAAGCGCTCCGAAAAAGAGCGCTGGAAATATACTCGGATTTTTCTATAAAGAAGGAATGATCGTATGAAAACATCCCAAGCTTTCATCTGGCGGATTCTTCTGGCGGCTGTCGTCGCGGCGGCGGCGGTTTCGCTGTCGGCGTGCACGGTTCCGTGGCAGGAGGCTTCGGTGAAGACGGTGACGGTAAGCGGACTGTCTCTGCCCGAAGTCAGCGGTTTTTTCAGAAATGACGATATCAACGACGCGCTGGCCGATTGCTTTGCGCCCTATGCGCAGCAGATGCAGACCGTGACTGACGCTTCCGACGGGAAGCTGTCTGTGGTGTACACGATGAAGCTGGCGGCCGGTTCAAGTGACGCCAACGCCAAGTACCGTATGAGCATGAATCTCACCGACGGCAAGGAAAATCTGGAAGTCGCGAGCGCCGTTGTCAGCGGATGGAATACGGTTGCGCCGAATGAAGAGCAGGATTTGTCATGGCTTTCCTCCGCGGATGTGGCGGAAACCGCATTGGCGCTGCGGCATGTCGGCATGGATATTGATTTTGCCGATTTGCAGGGCAGTGCCGACGAACGCTTTACGGTGGAGACTTTTGTGAAGCTTTACGAAGCGTTTGCGGGAAAAGAACTGGATGTTTCCGACATCACGGTCGGCGGAGACGATGCTCTGTATAAAAAAGCCCTCAAGCTGGGCATTATTTACGCTTACGGTGCGGGGGAGTATGAGTTTGATTCCCAATCCTATGTCGGTCAGGTGGAAAACGCGTCAGAAGCGGTTATGCGGGCGGTGGAGCGCGACGTCTACGGCCGCCAGAGTGAAACCGTCACGGGACAGGAATGGGCGGATATGATTCGCACGTTTTACATGACGATTTCTCCTTCGGAAGCGGAGGATTCCCCATATCTGTGGTCGGCCATGGGCGAAGTGGATGTGGACGCGATTCTGGAGGATACCGGAATGAAAGACCAGCCTCTGACGCGCAGAGACGGCGCGGAGCTGGTGGTTCGGATGATGCAGAAGGGGCCGAAATACGGCATGAAATACCGTGACAACGGCCTGAATTTTATCGACGATTCCGACAGCATATGGGTCAGACGCGCTGTGACCCACGGATTTATGAATTATTACGGTGATTCGGTGCTGTTTGCGCCGGATGAGGGACTGACCGTTACCAACGCGATTGCCAACGCCAGAACCTATGTGATGACGCGCTTCAACGACTGGAGCTATGCGGTCAATTATGTATGGGACGGCAATTACAGCCAGAGCGACGTCGTGCTGGCGGCCGGACGGGTGGCGCGTTATTTTGACAGCCGTCCCGAAGAGGACAAGCAGTTTGAAGTCAAAACCGTCATCAATGACCGGGATTATGATTGGTTCTTTTCTCAGAAAAACACGGGGGACTATTCCGGCGTAAACTGCATGCCGTCGATTGCTACCATGGCGTCCCATTGGTACGATCAGAACAGCACGGCCACGGTCAAAAAAATGCGCGCGACCAGCGGCTCCACCGAGGGCTGGACGGCCTATGAACTGCGCGGCGGACTGGACGCCTACAAGGTGCCCTATCAGGTGGAAAACCACGATCTGGCATCCATTACCAAGGCGTTGGACGAGGGCAAGATTATTCTGGCGCAGTACAGCGACAGACCCTATGAGATGACGGGACATTGCTATGTGATTTACGGGTATCGGCAGTTCAAAAATTCCACCACCTTTATCATCAACGACTCTGATTCGCTCAGCTATCGTGCCGAAATTTTCGGGCGGCAGGCAGGCAACGGCGACGAACTGGAGGCGAATTTCTCCCTCTGGAGCATTCAGCGATTTGTCAGCGATGTCACGGTGATCGGTTAAGAATTTTGTGGAATTCCGTAATTTGAATTTTTTGTGTTGGAATAGATTTACTTTTGAAGCATACTATGATACAATAATGTATTATTTGAAAGCGATTTTCCTAAAAGAGTCGCGTTGACGGAATGCATATTTGCCTTGCGAAAAAAATGTTGTGGCAAAGGTACGCAGCATGGGTAAGAGAGCGCATGAAGGAGGATTTTTTATGAATCCAAACAGTGATGGCGAAAAACAAATAGACAGCGAATGGGAAGAATCTTTTGAGGAGGAATCCGAGGAAGAAGCCTATGAGGACGACTCCGAGGAAGAAGCCTATGAGGCCGAC
>CAMHAV010000149.1 GCA_946182865.1 uncultured Clostridia bacterium | reverse complement strand
GCGCAGAACACGGGATTTATACCGAGAGATTTTTGAACGATAGTATATTTCCACTTCTGCATAGGGAATCCAGATACCGGCTTCTTCTATCATGGCATAAACCGTATCAAGAACGGCTTGCTTTTCTGAATGGTGCGGTATATGGTCATGTTCCTTGTAAAATCGATAAGTTTCGATATATAGCCATTCGGCGATTTTTGCCTTCTGCTTTTCCTTCAAATCGCTGAATCTCTTGTTCAGATTAATCATCTGATTAGGATTGAGACTCCATTGCTTGTGCTTTGACATTCCACCACCTGTTTCTAAGAAAATTATACGATAAAGCTACATGATTGTCAATCGAAAAAAGAATAAGCAAAAGCTGTATTATCAGGTCGCCTCAGATTTTTTGTGACTCAATGAGATGTTGAAAGATATTTGTCTTGACTTATGCGTTATTCTGTGGTATTTGTTGTTGCGAAAGGTCAGGTGAATTATACAATATGAATACCATACAAGACTTATACTACGGGCGCATATCGCCTTACGAAATGAGTATCTCAGCCACGCCCGAATACCAGAAGCTGAAGGCTCTGGCGGACAGGAACGAAGGGGTGTTAAGGGAAATACTCTCCGACGAGCAGAAGGAACTGTTGGAAAAGCTCACCGTGTGCATGACTGACATATCCTCTATCTCTGAACGTGATATGTTCATCGCCGGCTTCAGGCTCGGCATGAAGATGATGATTGATGTGATGAAGGAAGAATAACTGGCCCTGATACCCATGTAAGCACATACCTATTTCCACCACTTGTTTCTAAAGAAAAATATAGGATAAAAGCTCATAATTGTCAATCTAAAAGTAAATCCGTCTATCCCTATCTCCCTGACTTCAAATTGAGGTTGGGGATTTTCTTATCAGCCAAAGAAACCATTGAAAAGTTACTCGCAATGATGTATAATATCACATATAGAAGATGACTTCCGATAGCCTCATTTCAGTTTCCAACAGACTCAATAAGAACGTCGGTGAGGTGAACGATGATTTGCGTCTGTTAAGTGGTGCCCCTCCAAGCGCGTTTTTGTTTGGAGGGGTATTTTGTGTTCAGAAAGAGAATCTTTGCTATGCCGCCCACTCTCTGCGGCGGCAAATAATTTACACACCCTAAAGCCTATAAGTTTTGCGGCGTAGGTTGCCGTGATCCGCCATATCTTCAATCGTTTTGAAATTCCAAATTTAATTCGATTGGAGATTACTAATTTTGGATAACGAAATTAAAAGCGTGTTTATTATCGAGTCAGACCACTATGTGGAAATCACCTATCAGGAATTCAAGGCTCGTTATTTTTCAGAGGAACTTTTCAGAAGCAGAAGATTTATTCGCGTGGACAAGAGACTGCTTGAAGTTTCGCAGAAGGATTATGCCAGCCACCACAGAGAAAGAGAACGCAACAGATATCTGAAGAAGCTGGATATAGATAACGGCCTGATTTCTATGGAAGATATGGATGACAACGAAATAGTGAGCAGTAATGCCTCTGAAGATGTTGCCGTGTATGTTGAGGACATCTGTTTGAAAACCAGATTGCGCAAATGTTTGTCGAATTTGAATACCGAGGACAGATTCCTCATTGAAGCAATCTTTTATTATGAGATGACAGAACGTAAGGTTGCGGAGCTTCTCCATATCTCTCAGACGGCGGTCCACAAGAGAAAACAGAAAATTTTGAAAAAAATCAAAAAAAATTTGGAAGAATAGGTGTTCAAACCCTCAAAAAATTCCTTTATATATATGAGAGGGTAAATTATAGCTCTTCTTCCATGTACCTTGAAAACTGAATACCAGCATATCGGATACATTCTCTCTGTCACGAGCTACATGATAAGGAATCTTAAAGGATGAGCATGGTGGTGTCTTTGTTTCCAATGATTGTGTTTGCACGATTTCACCGAAACAAGATACAAAACATCAGCTTTTCTCTTTAGGACTCCTCATATCTAACGACGTGAGGAACACAGCGGCGACGGGCAAATGACTGGCAGGGAGGACAATGATACTTCCGTCCAGTCACAGTCTAAAGCAATGAGGGCGGCTCGTGAGAACCACAGAGAGGTGAAAGTCCTATGAGAGTCAAGGCCATGACCGTCCGGTATGTTCCAAATGACCGAGGGGTATCGAGGATAAATGTCGGTCAGATTTCAGAACGATTGAATGACAACTGACGCTCCGACAAGGCTCGGATGCTCTGTCAGAATGCGCCAAGTCGGAGCGGCGGTTGTTTTTATTTTGATGAAAAAAGGACGTGAGTGCATAATGGATCAGACAGATTTTGTCAGGCTGATAAGCGAGATTCTGGAACGGCATTTGCTTCGTCTGCTGGTCGATGAGGGGACGTTGACCGCAGAGGAATATGCCGGTATTCTGCAGATCGCTCAGATGCAGCGAAAATTATGTTGTAATCCTTAATTGTGCCAAGAACAACTGGATAAATATGAACTCATGTGATATGTTGGTGTTGCCGCAAGGCAATCACAAAACAAGGAGGTCAAAAGAATGCCAAACGTAAAGACACTGCTTCCCGAAACGCAGGAAGAAACCAAGAGAATCCGCGTGGCGGCGTATTGCAGGGTGTCCACCGAATCGGATGATCAGAAGGATTCCTTTTCCGCACAGGTGGAATACTACACCAATCTCATCGACGCAAATCCCGCATGGGAGCTTGTTGATATCTACGCGGACGAAGGCATCAGCGGCGTGAGCATGACAAGGCGCGACGAATTCAATCGGATGCTGAGAGATTGCAGACAAGGTAAGATCGACCGTGTGATCACCAAATCGGTGTCACGATTTGCCAGAAACACCATCGACTGTCTGTCTTCTGTCAGAATGCTCTCGGAACTCGGCGTGAGCGTCCTGTTTGAGAAGGAAAAAATCGACACCGCCAAAATGTCGGGCGAAATGCTGCTGGCGCTTTCGGGAACACAGGCACAGGACGAGTCCATCAGCATATCGGGCAATGTGAGATGGAGCTACGAAAGACGCATGAGAAACGGAGATTTTGTAGGCAACGTCGCACCGTTCGGCTACAGGTTTGTCAGCGGAACGCTGGTTGTCAACGAACCGGAGGCGGAGATCGTCAGGAAAATCTTCGATATGTACCTGTCGGGAGTCAGCAAAGTCAGGATTGCCATCTGGCTGAATGAGAACCGTCCGGTACGTCAGTGGCAGAACAGCACGGTGGACTACATTCTCAATAACGAAAGGTATATCGGCGACGCACTTCTCCAAAAGAAATACACCACCGAAACCTTCCCGTACACCAAAAAGCGGAATAAAGGCGAGAAATCCATGTACTACGTCAGCAACAACCACCCGCCCATCATTCCCAGAGAACAGTACGAAGCGGTGCAGTCTCTCCAGAAAATCAGATACCGCAAGAAAAGGCGACAGCGATACGAATTATCCAAGCTGCTGATCTGCGGAGAATGCGGACACCCGTTTCACAGGGTCGATGGATTCAACAAGGCGTTCTGGCAATGCAGCCGATTGTCCAGCGGATTCAGCGATTGCAAACGCTATACCGTCCGAGAGGAAGATGTGTGCGACGCAGTGCTTCGCATGATGAATATTCTTCATAGCAGCTACGGCGCGATTATCAAGCCCGCTGTGCAGGCACTGGAAGATCTGCAAAGCAGACTCAACGGCACAAGACACAAGGTCTTCGAGATCGATAAAGCCATTGCCGACACAAGCGTGCAGATACATCTGCTGACGCAGCTGCAATCGCAGGGAATCCTTGAAGCGGCCGATTTCGCCTCGCAGAGTCAGGAACTGAGCAATAAAATCAGCCGGCTGAGAGGGGAGAGAATGAAGCTGCTCCGGCAGAATGAGCACGATGAACGTCTGGCGCAGTTGAGGGATACCGCGCAGATTATCGAATATTTCGATGAAACGCAGGTGGACTTCGATTACAGCATTATCCGTGAAGTGGTGGAGAAAATCATTATACATTCCGACACCGACATAGAAATCCATTTGTTCGGAGGGCTGGTATTCAACGAGCATCTGCCGTCGGTAAAAAGAAAGGCAGTGAGTACATGAAGAACCGCTACACGCCATTCGGCTATGAAGTAAAAAACGGCGCGATTGTCATCGAGCCGACAGAGGGAAAAGTGGTGCAAGGCATCTTCTCCGATTATCTCGATGGAATGTCGCTGCAATCCATTGCGGAAATGCTGACCTGCAAACAGGTGGAATATCTTCCGAACCAAAGCGAATGGAATAAGAACCGCATTGCGAGAATTCTCAGCGACGTCCGCTATCTTGGAACTGACGTCTATGAGGCTATCATAGAGCCGGAAATGTTCGATCAGGCGCGGCACATCAAGGAATCGCGCAATACGCAGTCTGAATGTGAGCGCGGCAAGATCATCTCACCGAGCGTGGTCAACATTGTGTGCGGCAAATGCGGCTGTGCCGTCCGACGGCTGTATGACAGCCGAAGAAGAAACAAACAGCGATATGTGTGTACCAACGAGCAGTGCGGAACCCGATACAGGATATCCGAAGAAGATATGCTGCGTATGATGAAAGAACTGCTCTGCGACGCGGAGCCGGAAGTAATCGAAAACGCAGATGAAAGCGAAATGCTGGAAATTCACCGATTGCAGCAGGAAGCGGACAGAGCCATTGACTTCTGCCGCACAGACGCGGAAAGAGCGCGGAATCTGATTCTGGAATGTGCGGATAAAAGGTATCAGGCGGCAAGCAAGGGCAGAGCCAATGTGGACAAGCTCAGACGGTATCTGAACAGCGACGATATGGTGGTTGACCGCCAGATGGCGTCGGAACTGATGAGCAGAATCACGCTGATAACAGACGAGCAGATAAGCATTACGCTGATCAACGGACAAACGATAGGAAAGGAGAATGGCAATGGAGCAGATCACACAGGGTGTCAAGACAGTCAGGGAGATTCCACCGCTGATCAAACCGGAGGAAAAGCGGACAAGCTTCCAACAACTCAGGGTGGCAGCCTACTGCCGTGTGTCCACTGATTCCGACGAACAGGAAATGAGCTTTGAAGCGCAGCGGGATTATTACACCGAAAAAATCATGCGCAATCCCGAATGGACAATGGCGGGAATATTCGCGGACGAGGGACTGAGCGGCACCCAAGCGCAGAGCCGACCACAATTCATGAAAATGATCGGGCAATGCAGAAAAGGCAATATCGACATGATAATCACCAAGTCGGTGTCCCGATTTTCCCGAAATACCGTTGACTGCCTGAAATACACGCGAGAACTGAAAGCGTTGGGAATCCCCGTGATCTTCGAAAAAGAGGGACTCAACACGATGCACAGCACGAGCGAAATCTACATCAGTATGCATGGCATCTTCGCCCAGTCGGAATCGGAGTCACTCAGCGGAAACGTCCGCATGGGAAAGGCGATGAGCGCAAAAAAGGGTAAGGTCGCATTCAGCTATAAGAACTTTCTCGGCTATCGCAGAGGGGCTGACAATCAGCCGGAGATTGTCCCCGAAGAAGCGGAAATCATCCGGCTTATCTTCGACAGGTACCTTGAAGGCGACAGCCTTCAAGCCATCAAGGATCTGCTGGAAAGCAAAGGATATCTCTCGCCGACAAGAAAGACCACATGGTCGGTTGCCACTATCCGCTCGATACTGACGAACGAAAAATACAAGGGCGACGCACGATTGCAAAAGACGTATGTGATCGACTGCATATCCCACCGAGCCAAAATAAACGATGACCGTCCGCAGTATTATGTGGAGAACAATCATCCGCCGATTGTGTCGAGAGAAATCTTCGACAGGGTACAGGAGGAAATGGCAAGGCGGGCAAGTAAGCGCAAGGTCAAGGAAAAAGGTACAAAGACCGAATCCGGAAAATATTCCAGTAAATATGCACTGACGGATATGCTGATCTGCGGACATTGCGGAACGCCTTACAGACGTTGCACATGGTCGAGAGCAGGGAAGAAGAAAATCGTATGGCGGTGCATCAGCCGTCTGGATTACGGCAGAAAATACTGCCCCGATTCACCAAGCATAGAAGAAAGCGTCCTGCAAGAGGCGATAGCGGATTGTGTCATGCAGATCGTAGCAGACGAAAGCGGTTACGCTGCCCTTCAAAATATCCGACAGCATATCAGTCTGTACTTCGGCAAGGACGATGAGAACAGCACCGCCGCGGACGAAGCGAGAGCAGCGGAACTGATTCAGGCGATCACCGATGCGGCAAGTGGGGGAGAGTACACCTCAGAAATGCAGGCATTAACGGAAGAACTCAAGAATGTCAAAGCAACCATTGCCGAAAAGAAAGCCCGACAGACCGGCGCACAGGAATCGGAAACCCGCATCGACGAAATCATGGAAGCACTGGAACACCTGAAGCACGAACCGATCACGCTTGACAATCAGGCACTCCGAAAGCTCATCGACTGCATCAGAGTGATGTCCAAAGACGAGATACAGATCATCTTCAAAAGCGGATTCGTGAGAAATGTTCCGCTGAAGCAATAAGATAAGCAATCCATCGTAAACCGTGAAATGCAGCATTCAATCACGCTGATTATTGAACGCTGCGTTTTGCGGTTTAAGCAATATTTAACCAAGATACGAAAGGGGAAAAAATAATGGCTCTTTTATTTTCAAATGTTACTGTCAGCGACGGCAAACGTCAGGAACAATTCCTTGTTACGGGTGTTCCGATATGCGAAAATGATCTGGAGGACTGGATTGCCTACCAGAATTTCATTACCGGCATGGAGTTGGGAGAAACGATCAATGTTCACGCGGATGGCTATCTTTACGGCGAAGGCGGTGGCTACACAGCAAGACCGGAAGAAGTAGCGTATCTTACAATGCGGCTGGCGTCAAAACCGACATTTCTTCAAGACCGCTGCAGAAAGGTCGTATCGGTTGACTTCAAACTGCTGAGCGCAATCAAAGCCTGAAATGTGATTTCAGCATCCTATAAAAAAGATGCTAAAGTACTTGTAATTCAAAATCGTTTGTGCTATAATCAGTTCAAAGAAAAACGAAAAACACAAGACCTATATAGAGCTTACGGAGAATTTCATATGGAAATGGTTGAATACTGCACTGAAGGCAGTTGCATCTTTTTCGTTCAACCTTTCCATCGGTCAAGGAGCCCGCAAACGCCTACGATTCGGCGTTTGCGGGCTTTTTCTATGCCAAAATCGCCCGAATG
>CAMHAV010000148.1 GCA_946182865.1 uncultured Clostridia bacterium | reverse complement strand
AGCGGGGAGTGGGGCAGCGCCCCACGAGTGAGGCGTAGCCGAACGAGCGGAACGAACTGCAACTGACATCGGGGATGGGCGAATACAGATGGGCTGCCCGTCCGAATTCGCCCGACCCCGTCGCAAATTCAAGCGCGTCTTGCAAGCTCGGTCGGCCAGCCGCCAGCATCCCCGCAAGGGCGCTGCCCTTGACCCGCCAGGGAACCAGTCCGAGATGACGCTTGCCGTCATCGGCTGGACTCCCACGCTCGCATACGCTCGCTAGTTACGCTTCGCTTTTTCTTTTTTTCTTTTTTCTTACCCCGCTAAATTCTCATTTACTTTTACAATCGCCTAACTACATTATATCCGCTGCAAGCGCTCCATATCCAGCAGCAGGATCTTCTTGCCATCCCGCGCGATCATTCCCGATTCTTCGAGAAGCCCCAGCGCGCGGTAAAGGGACGCGCGGGAGATATTCAGCCGCTTAGACAGCTCGACGCAGCTTTTCAGCCGTACCGTGGCAGCGCCGTCCTCGTCCACAAATTCATTGAGCAGATAATCGGCCAGCTTCTGCTCCGACGTCCCACGCGAAAGGGTGTGTATTTTCTGATTGAGAAACTTCACCCTGCCGCACAGAAACTGAAAACAGTTGACAGCCACTGTAGGATACCGCTGCATGATCTTCTCCATTTTTGGCGCTCCGATAAAAACGATACGGCTGCGTCCGGCGGTTTTAGCGGACGTAAGGGGGATATTCCCCGTTCCCGTCAGCGCGGCGATATCAAAAATCTCCCCCGCGCTGACCACATTGATCAGCACCGCGCCGCCGTCCTCCGCGTCGGAATAGATTCTGACCGACCCCATGACCACCACGGCAAACCGTCCCGCACGAAGCGCCGGAGGAATCAATTCCCCGCCGGAAAACTCACAGACCTCTGCGCCCGCGTCGCGTAAGAATGCACGCACCGTTTCATCGCTGCATCCGTCGAATAAAAAACAACCCGCTATCCCTTTATCATCATTGGCATTAAACTCCGTTTTAACCATTTAACTGCCTCCGATACTGAATTTTCTGAAAAGTGTATCAAATAATACACTTTCTAAAGAGATTATAACCACCTCTCCCCCATTTGTCAACCATTTTTTCTCAAATATTGTCAAAAATTTAACATTCGTCATATTGCCCTAAAACGGGCGCACAATCTATGGAAATCTTCTTGCATTCCCCACCGAAAAGTGCTATAATAGAGACAACCAAGTGACGAATAAGAGGGATTTGCATTGACGAACAACGATTGGGACGCGCTGCGGCAGTGGTGCGAGCGTCTCGCCTCCTTTGAGGTGGGGCAGTGGGAGGAGTGGCCGGACATCGACCTCTATATGGACCAGGTGATCTCCTACCTCGAACGGTATATGAATTATTTCCGCATTTACGAGGGAGAAAAAATCATCACGCCCGCCATCATCAACAACAACACCAAGGACGGCGTGCTGCCCAAACCCGTGAAGAAAAAATACCCCCGCAGTCTGCTCAGCAATCTCCTGATGTTCTGCATTACGCGGCAGGTCTTGTCGGGGCAGGAACTGGCCGCCATGCTGCGGGAGCTGAACCAGACGGAGGATTTTTCCGAGATACACGCGCAGTTCGGGCAAACGCTGGAAACGGAGCTGCAAAAGACACTGCAAATCGTAGCGGACGAAACCGACGAACTGAAAAACACCGACCGCCGCCAGCTCGCCCAAATCGCCATGAAGCTGTCTTTAGAGGCCTTTTCAGCGGGAACCATGGCGCGCAAAATTTTGGCCGAACTCGGCACACCGCCGGAGAAAGCGGGAAATGAGGAGTAAAGGTTTAGTGTGAAATGTGAAGTGTGAAAAAACGGCAGGCTTGTCTCTTTTCATCCCATGAAAAAGACTCGCCTGCCGCTTTTTCTTTAGCGTCCTGTGGCATTACGCATTCAATATTATCTTACAGGGAAATCCGTCTGCACCTGCCGCCAGAAAAGCCGCAATGCTTCCAGTTCGCCGTTGTCGATAATCTTGAACCATTCCTTTGCCGCGCCGTAGGATTCGCCGCCCGATTCATTCCAAAAGAAAAGGGTCAGCCGATGACGGTTGGGGGATTGGGTGCGTTTGAGCCGCAGATAAAAATTGGGTTCCGGGCCGCCGAAGCTGAATGCATTGATCCGACCGTCCTGGTATTCCGTCAGCAGCCTGACGACGCGTTCCACATCCACCGTTTGCAGGCAGGCCGCACGCCCCTCCTGCCAACGCCCGCCGATGCTTTTCCGGCAGGAGAGAACCAGCCAGTTCGCGTCATCGTCAAAGCCCTCGCCGGACGGGATTCTGTCGGGAAACTCATATCCCGTCACTTCCCATTCCATAAAATCCGCGCCTTGTTCCCATCGCATCCGGTATCACCTCATCCTTTGCTTTCTCCGATGCATCCGAAAGCAACTGTTATGATATCTTACACAAAAATTCGGCGATAGAGTGGTAAAGCGGAAATACCGCCATTTCCGGAGATTCCAAAGCCCGTTCGCTGCTCCAGTAGATGATATCCGACGCACCGTTCTCCTTAAACCGGACGCACAAATAATCATCTTCTATCATCGCAAAGGGCATGATATCGTACCCGAACAAATCTCTCTGTTCCTCATAATGCTCCATGATCTCTTCGGGCGCAATACCGATTGCCTCCTGATAGGCGTTGTCAATCCATACCTGATACAGACGGTGTGTCTTCATCCATTCCATGAGGTCATGCGGCATACGCCGATGAATGGATCTCTCAAAATCATACATTTCTTCACCCTCTTTGCCCACAGAACCCGATCAATAGGGACGTTCCAAGACTCCCGCAATTTCCAAAACGGTTCCCTCACGCATCCATTACGCATTACGAATTACGCATTACGCATTGATGTAATCCAGACTATTAAAAAAACCGCCTCCGCCAGAATCGCCGCGGGGTGCCGGACAAAAAACCGCCCCATCGCCGCGAACGCGTCCGGCTGCCACAGAATCACAACGCCGCCGATCACCGAAGCGATTGCCGCGATCAGCACCGCCCCCGCCGCCATATCCTTGGCAGCGCCTGCCCGCTGACTGTATTCTCCCGTGCAGTTCACCGCACGCTCCACGGCGCTGTTCATGGCTTCGAGCGCAAGCACCAGCGCACAGAGAATCACCAGCACGCCTGTCTCTGCCCGCGTCACTTTGAAAAAGGGCAGATAAACAAAAAGATGGAACGCAGCTCCCAGATGAAATCGGAAATTGCGTTCCTCTTTGACACAGGAAATGATTCCGCGAAACGCGTAAACAAACCCTTTCAAAAAATGCTTCATCCGCTGCGCCTTATGTGAGATCTTCGTCCGCATTGGGCGCATAGCTTCCGTCGCGCGGCAGACCCAGCGACTGCATGACTTCCTCTTCCTTTTCTCTCATGCGCACCGCCTCGATACCGCCCTGTTCGTGGTCATACCCCAGCAAGTGCAGCATGGAATGCGCCGTGAGATAACCGATCTCACGCTGGAAAGAATGACCGTATCTTTTCGCCTGTTCCACGGCAATCGGCACACACAGCACGATGTCACCGAGCTGCTTTGCGCCGGTGGCGGGGTTGACGTCGTAATTGCCGTCGATGCCCAGCGGGAAAGACAGCACGTCGGTGGCGTTGTCATGATTGCGGTATTGCGCGTTGAGGCGCTGTATTTCGTCGGTGTCCACAAAGGAAACGCACACCTCGCACGAGCCGGGGATTTTTTCCATTTGCAGCACCGCGTTGCAGCATCTTCTGATGAGAAGCCGTATGCCTGTCGGAATTTTCACCGCCTTTTGACGGTCTACGATAATCACCTTTGTCTTATCCATTTTTAATGTTGACCTCCTTGCCTGTTATGTTCGTTTTTCTCGTTTTTTTCATATGCCTTGATAATATCCTGCACCAGCTTGTGACGCACTACGTCCCGTCCGTCAAACCGGACAATGGCGATGTCGTCGATGCCGCCGAGGATTCGGACGACCTGCGACAGTCCCGACTTTTTGCCGTCGGGCAGGTCGATCTGTGTAATGTCTCCGTTAATCACCATCTTGGAGCGGAAGCCCAGACGGGTCAGAAACATCTTCATTTGTTCGCGGGAGGTGTTCTGCGCCTCGTCCAGAATAATAAAGCTGTCGTCGAGCGTGCGTCCGCGCATATAGGCCAGCGGCGCGACCTCGATGGTGCCGCGTTCGAGATATCGCTGGTAGCTCTCCGCCCCCAGCATATCGTACAGCGCATCGTAAAGCGGCCGGAGATAGGGGTCGATCTTGGACTGAAGATCGCCCGGCAGAAATCCCAGCTTCTCCCCCGCTTCCACCGCGGGACGCGTTAAAATAATCCTGTCCACCTCACCCCGCCTCAGCGCCGCGACAGCCATCGCGACAGCGAGATAGGTTTTACCCGTGCCGGCCGGCCCTACGCCGAACGTAATGGAATGTCCGGCAATGGCCTTGACATAATTGCTTTGTCCGATGGTTTTGGGCTTGATGGGCTTGCCCTTGGCGGTGATGCACACGCATTCGTCGGGCAGATTCTGCCAGAGCGAATCGCCGCCGTCCTCCACCAGCGAGATACAGTATCGGACCGATTGTTCATTGAGCGTGTCGCCTCGGTTCAGGACAGCCAGCATGGCATTGATGGCCCGCACCGTCCGCTTCACATCGTCCTCCTCGCCCGAAATCTTGATTTCCGAGCCGCGCGTCACAATGCTGATGCGGAAGGTTCTCTCCAGCAGTCGGATGTTTTCATCAAAGCTGCCGAAAAGGCTGACAGTATGCTCCAATCTGTCGATATGCACAGATTCCTCGTACAAAGCAAAAAGACTCCTCTCACAAATGGGTGGTAAAATGATGAAATCAGTGAAAAATCTTAAAGATACGCTGACCTGACCGGCAAACTGTGACGCGTGAGCGAAAACGCGCCCCAACATTCACCGTCAAACCAGAATAATAAAAAATTTTACTTAGGTATTATATCACAGAAATTCAGAATAGTCACTAGTTTTTTGAAAATATTTCAGAAAATTTATTGTTTTTTCATATTTTTTTTGCTCAGTCATGGCGAAACTTACGCAAACCCTCACATTTCTGCCGCATTTTTTCTAAAATGTAAATCGCTGTCGAAAAAAGTTGTACGCTTTGCATGACGCCGCCGCCGACGGTGACCTGTCTCATTTTGTTATCCTCCGCCGCTTTTCACCATGTCAGCGAAACGCTGTCATTAAAATTTACAAAATATTTTAAGATATCCCCCTGCATTTCTTCATGCGAAAAACGCATTTTTTGCCGTGTGAGGTTTAAAACCGACAAAGAATATGGTATAATATGTGAAATTGACTTGAATAAAAATCCAAACTATTAAAAGAGGTATCTTTGCATGAGTGTTACATCACAGGAAAGACTCAGAAACATAGCCATTGTCGCCCACGTCGATCACGGCAAGACCACGCTGGTGGATCAGCTGCTTCGTCAGAGCGGCATTTTCCGTGAAAACGAAGCCGTTGCGGAGCGCGTCATGGACTCCGGCGATCTCGAACGTGAGCGCGGCATCACCATCCTCTCCAAGCAGACCGCCGTTATGTACAAGGGCGTAAAGATCAACATTATCGACACCCCGGGTCACGCGGATTTCGGCGGCGAGGTGGAGCGCATCCTCATGATGGTGGACGGCATCCTCCTGCTGGTGGACGCGTTTGAGGGCTGCATGCCGCAGACCCGATTCGTCCTCAAAAAGGCGCTCGGACTCGGCAAAAAGCCGATTGTGGTCATCAACAAGATCGACCGTCCCGGCGCACGTCCCGCGGAAGTCATCGACGAAATCCTCGACCTCTTCATCGACCTCGGCGCCAACGAAGACCAGCTGGAATTCCCTGTGGTCTACGCTTCAGGGCGCGACGGCTATTCCTCCCTCGACGCGGACAACATGGGCACCGATATGACCGCGCTGTTTGAAACCATTCTCAGCGAAGTACCCGCTCCGATGGGTGACGAGGAAGCGCCGGCGCAGGTGCTTTTCTCCAACATCGACTACGATGATTATGTGGGAAGAATCGGCATCGGACGCGTGGAGCGCGGCAGCATCAAAACCGGACAGCCGCTGGTACTCTGTCACCGTGACGGCACCAACCAGAATGTCAGAATCGGCAAGCTGTATCAGTTTGAGGGGCTGCGCCGCGTGGAAGCGGAAACCGCTTCTGTGGGCGACATCATCGCCGTGTCGGGTCTGACCGAACTCAACATAGGCGAAACCGCCTGCGACCCCGAAACCGTGGAGCCGCTGCCTTTCATCAAGATTGACGAGCCGACCGTTTCCATGATGTTCATGGTCAATAACTCCCCCTTTGCGGGTCGCGAGGGCAAATACGTCACCAGCCGCAATATCCGTGACCGCCTTTTCAAGGAAGTGGAAACCAACGTCGCCATGCGCGTGGAGGAAACCGACACCACCGACTGCTTCAAGGTATCGGGACGCGGCGAACTGCATCTCTCCATCCTGATCGAAACCATGCGCCGCCAGAATTACGAATTTCAGGTATCCCGTCCGCAGGTCATTTACAAGGAAGTGGGTGGCAAAAAATGTGAACCCATGGAACTGCTCATGATCGAGGTGCCGCAGGATTATGTCGGCGCGGTCATGGAAAAGCTCGGCACCCGCAAGGCGGAGATGCTCAACATGGACACCCGCGAAAGCGGCATCACCCACCTCGAATTCCGCATTCCCGCGCGCGGTCTGATGGGCTATCGCTCCGAATTTCTCACCGACACCAACGGCAACGGCATCATGAACCATATCTTCGACGGCTACGAGCCTTACAAGGGCGACATTGTGGTGCGCCAGCAAGGCAGTCTGATTGCCCATGAAACAGGTGAAGCCACCGCCTACGGTCTGTGGAATTCCCAAGACCGCGGACGCATGTTCATCGGCCCCAACGTGCCTGTCTATGAGGGGATGATTGTCGGCGCGTCTCCCAAATCGGAGGACATCGTGGTCAACGTCTGCAAGAAGAAGCACGTCACCAACACCCGCGCCGCCGGTTCCGACGAAGCGCTCCGCCTCGTTCCCCATACGGTACTTAGTCTGGAGCAATGCCTTGAATTTATCGCGGACGATGAATTGGTAGAGGTCACGCCCAAATCCATCCGCATGCGCAAGGTCATCCTCGACAAGGCGCTGCGCATGAAAGCGTGGAGCAAAACGAAGTAAGTCCTTGTGGCTGACGGTTTTCTCATAATTGCTATTGAAAAAGCAGGGCGGCATAGGCTCCCTGCTTTTTTGGATTTTAGAATGGCAATAAATCCTAAACAGTATAGGCCGATAAATTTGTTAAATGAGAATTTATTTTAATGTGAAATG
>CAMHAV010000147.1 GCA_946182865.1 uncultured Clostridia bacterium | reverse complement strand
AAATGTGAAGTGTGAAGTGTGAAGTGTGAAGTGTGAAGTGAGAAGTGGGAAGTAAACTGTTAAATTTCGCTAACGGTTGAGCTGGCGTTCATGGGAAAAGCCATCTATACCCATTTATTGAACTTAAAGAAATGCCTCCGGCTAACAGCTAACGGCTAACAGCTAACAGCTAACTATTAGCGATATCTTCGCTCAGCACGATATACGCCACCGTCACAGCGCTGCGGGCTTCGATGAGGTCTTTGCTCATGGCGAGTCCCTCGTCGCTCAGCTCCCGCATCATTTCCTCGATGCGAGGCAGGTTCTCCTTGGCCTTTTGGATGTCGAGCGTCACGAAATGCGCCTCCTGCAAAATATCGCGGATGGCGGTGCGGATGCCGGAACGCAGCGGTTTGCCCGCCGCAGACGGCACCGCCGGCTCGTCCTTCGGCACGGGACTGCCGTTGACGCGGATATTGACGATGATATCGGTGGCGGCGCGGCGGGAGAACACCAGCGCCTCCAGCAGAGAATTGCTCGCCAGACGGTTGCGTCCGTGGATGCCCGTGTGGGAGCATTCGCCCACCGCGTACAATCCCGAAACGGAGGTGCGCGCCTTGGTATCGACATTGATACCGCCCATGAGATAGTGCTGGGTGGGATAAATCGGAATCCAGTCCTTGGTCATGTCAATGCCCTCTTCGAGGCATTTCTCATAAATCATCGGGAAGCGGTTTCTGATAAAATCCGCGTCCTTGTGGGTGATGTCAAGATAAAAGTCGCCCTTGCCGATGCGGCGCTCCTCCTGCATGATAATGCGGGACACCACATCGCGGGGCGCGAGTTCTCCGCGCTCGTCGTAGTTGCCCACAAAACGCTCGCCGTCTGCGTTGCGCAGGACGGCTCCCTCGCCGCGAACCGCCTCGGAGATCAGAAACCTCTCGCGCGTCGCGTCCTTGGGCGCAAATCCCGTGGGATGAAACTGTATGTAAGAGAGATTTTTGATTTTCGCGCCGAGGTGGTAGGCCATAGTGATGCCGTCGCCCGTGGCAATCGCGGAATTGGTGGTGTATTTGAACACCCGGCCGATGCCGCCCGTGCCGAGAATGACATACGGCGCAAAGACCGGGCGAATCTCGCCGCCCTCGCTCATCACGCTGAGCCAGAAGCCGCCGCCGCTGTCCTTTTGCAGCGAGCAGAGCAGCGTGTTTTCCAGCAGCTCCACATTCGGCTTTTCCGCCACCACTTCGAGCAGCCGCCGCACGATTTCCCGCCCGGTCGAATCCTTGTGATGGGCAATGCGGTGGCGGCTGTGACCGCCCTCCAGCGTCATGGAGAGATTGCCCTGACTGTCGCTGTCAAATTTTACGCCCAGTTCCCGCAGATTCAGCACATCGGTGGGACCTTCCGTCACCAGCACCTCCAGCGCGGAAAGGTCGTTTTTGTAGCCGCCGGCGATCAGCGTGTCGGCAATGTGCAGCTTGTAGTTGTCGTTATCCTTGTCGAGCACCGCCGCCACGCCGCCCTGTGCCAGCGAACTGTTGGAAAGCGACAGCTCCCGCTTGCTGATGACCAGCACGCTGATTTCCTCGTCGAACTGAAGCGCCGCGTACAGTCCCGAAACGCCCGAACCCACGATCACTACATCATATTTGTCTTTCATGAAACGTCATCCCTATGCTGTTGATATTTTCTTTATAAAAAATGCTTATCCGCCATATCCTATATGGCTTATCCGCCATATTTGAGCATATTGTCAATGCTGCGCTTGGCTTTGAGGCGGAGTTCCTCGTCGATCTCGATCACGTCTCCGAAGTTGCCGAGCAGTGCGTCATAGACGTTTTGCAGCGTGGTCATCTTCATGTTGGGGCAGGTCAGCTTGTTCGGCGCAAGCTGGTAAAAGCCGCGTTCGGGATAATCGCGGCTGAGCTTGTCGCAGACGCCGCGCTCCGTCGCGATGATCACATCGTCCTCCACGCTCTTGCAATAGTTGATGATCTCGGAGGTCGAGCCGATGAAATCGCACAGCGCCACCACTTCTTTGCGGCATTCGGGATGCACCGCGATCTTTGCGCCGGGGTGCTTGGCCTTTGCTTCCAGCACGTCCTTGACCGATACGCTGTGATGGGTGGGGCAGCAGCCGTCCCACAGAATGATCTCTTTCTCCGGCACGAACCGGCTGACATAGCCGCCTAAATTCTGATCGGGAATAAACAGCACCTTCTCAGACGGCAGCGCCGAAACGATCTTGACCGCCGTGGAGGAGGTCACGCACACGTCGCACTCGGCTTTGAGTTCCGTGCTGGTGTTGATGTAGGCGCAGACGCACACATCCGGGTTTTCCTCGCGAAACGCGCGCACGCGTTCGGGCGCGATCTGCTCCGCCATCGGGCAGGTGGCGCTTTTATGGGAAAGCACGACTTCCTTTTCGGGAGAGAGAATCTTCACCGTATCCGCCATAAACCGCACACCGCAGAGCAGCACGCGCTTCTTGTCCGGGATATTGGTCGCCGCCTTGGCAAGCGCGAAGCTGTCGCCCGTGATATCCGCGATATCAATGATATCCGGCGCCTGATAGGTATGCGCCAGCACCAGCGTCCCGGTTTCTTCTTTCGCCTTGAGAATGGCTTCTTTCAACTCAGCAGTTTTCATAAATCATCCGTCCTTTGCCGTTCATGCTGCTATGCAAAACTATTACATGTATTGTATCACATGGATTTGATTTTTTCAAGTAGCTGAGAGCCGGGAATTCGATTTTAATGTGAAGTGTGATTTTTTAGCGGTTAGCCGTTAGCCATCAGCTGTTAGCGCTTGTGGCAAAAGTGCTTCTGCATTTGCCTTACCTTTATTGGGTTTTGGGGATGTCGTGCGCTCCCTCCGACATTAACGTGCCTGTAATCTAAATCGCAGTAAGGTGAAACCGGATGCACTTCTGTCTACACGCTAACTGCTAACAGCTATCGGCTAACGGCTAATCTGAATTTTTTGTGTCTTTCAAAAAAGCGTTGCATCGTTCATACTTTAATGGTATAATAAAATGTAAAAACAATGCAAACCACAGAAAAGGAACCCATCACCATGACAGATCATGTTCAGATTTACACCGACGGCGCGTGTTCCGGCAATCCCGGTCCCGGCGGCTGGGGGGCGGTGCTGCTTTATGGGCAGCATGAAAAGCAGCTTTCCGGCGGCGAGGCCAACACCACCAACAACCGCATGGAGCTGACCGCCGTCATCGAAGCGCTCTCCCTGCTCAAACGCCCCTGCCGCGTCACCCTCACCACTGATTCCAAATATGTGGCGGACAGCGTCACCAAAGGCTGGGTCTACGGCTGGCAGAAACGCGGCTGGAAAAAGAGCGACGGCAAGGACGCGATCAACGTCGATCTCTGGCAGCGCCTTCTCCCCCTGCTGCAAACCCACGAAGTCACCTTTGTCTGGATCAAAGGCCACGCCGGCCACCAATACAACGAAATCTGCGACAAACTCGCCGTCGCGGAGTCCCGCAAGTTTTTTTAGCCGAGTGTGAAATGTGAAATGTGAAGTGTGAAGTGTGAAGTGTGAAATGTAACCACTCCCCACTCCTCACTCCCCACTGACCACTAACAAAGAAAGGAGAAAGCCGCATGAAACAAAAGCATTCCATTCGTCTGCTGGCGGGGCTGGTTGCCCTGACGCTGTGCATCTGCCCGCTGGCGGGCTGCGGAGACAAAGCAAACCGCGACGCTTCTGACAAATCGACCGCGTCGGCCGCCGAAACAGGAACCGCCTCTGTCCAAAAAGGCGTAATCTGCAAGGACACCGCCTTTGTCCGCTCCACGCCGGGACTGGCGGAGGACAACAAACTCGGTGATCTCAAAAAAAACACCCCTGTCGTCGTGCTCGGAGAGGTGGACGGATGGTATAAAATCCAATATGAGAACAGCGACACAGGCTGCGGCTATGTCTCCATCGGCTACATCGAAATCACATCTTCTACCCCCGCCGGCACAGGCACGGGAGGCGATTCCGCGGACGGCAGCGCCGCCCCGTCCGTCATCGCGATCAATCAGTCCGGCACAGTGATGAAAAAAGGCGTGATCGTGCGCAGCCAGCCTGAAATCGACGAAAAAAACCGCCTCGGTTCCCTCAAAAAGGGAACGTCCGTCAACGTCATCGAGCAGACCGGCGACTGGTACAAAATCGAGTACAAATCCACCACAGGCTTTGCCTATGTGTCCTCCCAGTATATTTCACTGGAGGAAAAAAATAAGGGAGAAACGACCGTTTCCGCTGTGGCGGCCGAGGGCTTCACACCGCTGAGCCAGAAGCTGAAAGGCACCGTCAACGATACCGGCGTCTATGTCAGAAAATCCCCCGACACGGAAAAGGACACCCGCCTCAAAATGATGGAAAAAGGCGCGTCCGTCACGATATTGGCGCAGTCGGACACTTGGTATCAGATCGAATACAAGACCTCGTCCGGCGTGGCGTATATCGCCGCGAAATATGTCACCATCTCGGGCAATACGGCAAACGCCTCCCCCACCTTCACCAATCTGAGCAAGAAAACCAAAGGCACCGTCCTGGACAGCGGCGTGTATGTGCGCCGTTCCCCCAACAGCGACAAATCCTCCCGCATCGAGCTGATCAAAAAGGGCGCTTCGGTCACGGTGGTGGCGCAGGCGGACGGCTGGTACAAAATCACCTACAACACCACCTCCGGCTACGCCTATATCGCCTCGCAGTTTGTCTATCTCCCCTCCGACACCTCCGGATTTGTCAATCTCGAAAAGAAAGTGAAAGGCACCGTCAATGACAACGGCGTCTATGTCAGAAAATCCCCCGACACCTCCGCCCAGTCCAAAATCAAAATGCTGGAAAAAGGTTCCGCCGTCACCGTCGTGGCGCAGTCGGGATCATGGTACAAGATCGCCTACAGCGGCACCTCCTCCGGCTATGCTTATGTCGCGTCGCAGTTCGTCACCCTGCCCACCGACACCAGCGGCTTCACCAATCTCCCCAGCAAGGTGAAAGGCACAGTCAACGACACGGGGGTCTATGTGCGCAGAGCGCCCGACACCACCAAGGAATCCAAGATCAAAATGCTGGAAAAGGGTGCCTCCGTCACGGTCGTGGCGCAGTCGGGCAGTTGGTACAAAATCGCCTACAGCGGCACGTCCTCCGGCTACGCCTATATCGCGTCGCAGTTTGTCACGCTCTCTTCGAGCGTCACCGCCTCCCCCGACAGCTTTGTGGATTTGCCGAAAAAGGTAAAAGGCACTGTCGCCAAAAACGGCGTGTATGTGCGAAAATCCCCCGATACTTCCAATTCGTCCCGCATCAAAATGCTGACAAAAGGCTCCACCGTCACGGTCGTGGCACAATCGTCCGAATGGTACAAGGTCGAGTACAACACCACGTCCGGCTACGGCTACATCGCCGCCCAGCTTCTCACCCTGCCGGACAGCGCGGTTGCGTCCAACATCACTTTCACGGCGCTGGACAAGCGAACCAAGGCCACCGTCACCAAAAACGGCGTATTTGTGCGAAGCTCCCCCGACACCTCCGAAAAGACCAAACTCGCCACTCTCAAGAAAAACGCCGTTGTCACCGTGATCGCCACCTCTGAAAACTGGGCGAAAATCGAGTACAACAACACGGCGGGATATGCCTATATCTCCGCGCAATATATCTCCTTTGGCTCCGACACAGACACGCCTGCGCAAAATGCCAACACGATTGCCGCCAATACAGCAGCCACCATCACCAAAAACGGCGTGTTTGTAAGAAGCGCTCCCAATACCACGGAAGCCTCCAAGCTCGGCACGCTGAAAAAGGGAACCACCGTCACGGTGCTGGCCAAAGAGGGCGACTGGTACAAAATCCAATACAACACCGCCGAGGGCTACGCGTATGTTTCCGCGCAGTTCGTCGCCAAGAAGGAAACCGCCAATTCCTCGCTGTCCGACAAGGAAAAGAAAACCAACGCCGAATATTGGCAGAGTTACGCCCGTTCCTACGCCAGAAATATCGGCCTGACCGTCAAGAACGACAAGGAGGGCGGCATGGATTCCTCCATTCCGGTAGAAAGTCCGAGCACCAACGCGACCATCCGCAAGGCCATCGCCGAACGCCTCGACGGCTACCGTAAAAACGGCGTAACCACCGTCCGCTTCTGGATCACCAACGAATACAACAGCCAGTGGGAACTCTTCATCGCCTACAGTTAACGTGAAATGTGAAGTGTGAAATGTTCGATGGTGTAAACCTTGACGAGAAAACGGCTTTGGAATAGAATGTAAAAAAACGCATAAAAAAACAAACCTTATCTATAACGACAGATAGGGTTTGTTTTTTTTTGAAATGAGCCGCGTCTACATCTTAGTATTGCCATTTCACATTTCACATTTCACACTTCACGCTTCACATTAGAACGAAAAATCGCTGTCCCAGTCGATTTTTCCAAGCGGAAGGGTGGGAGCCGTTTCTTCGTATGTCGGATTTGTCGGTGTTATGGGGGATGCTATCGGCGGCGAAGGGTCCTGCCGCGTGACGGAATCCACGCCGCGCAGTGTGACCGTCCGAATCTGTCTGGCGAGAGTCACCAGGTTTGTCGCCGGATAAACGCTGTTTTCGTCCTCGGTAAATTCGGTCAGCGCGCGCTGGCAGTCCTCGCTCAGCGCGCCCTCCTCAATGGCAATCCCCGCGCGGACGGCAGAGCGGAACCACGGATTTTCCCCCAGCGACGCGAGTTCTTCCCGATACAGCCCCCTATCCGAAGGCGGGCCGTCGGTCAGAAAGACAATCAGCGGCGGATAGGCCCCCGCCGGGGCGTTCATGAACTGCTGTTCGGTCAGTTTTTCATCCAGCGCCGCAAACGCCTGTCCGTAATTGGCACCGCCGCTGACCTGCTCGATGTCGCGCCAGACAAAGGTGCCGACCGATTCGGGATAGATCGTGCGCCAGTGCGCCCGCGTGGAAAATTCCAGAACCGCGATTCTGATTTCTGTCGAGGGGGTACTTGTTTCTTTCTGCCTGAGTTCCGCCAGCACGTCGCGGATGGCGTTGTTGACCGCACGGATGCGCGCGCCCTTCATGCTGCCCGATATGTCGATGACAAAGATCACGACCGCCGCGGGTTTTCTGACGTTCCCGGCGGAGGCGGAAAGTTCCGGCACGGCCGCGGGCGGCCATTCGACGGCGGGTATATCAAATTCTCCGAAATCGAATGTTTCTTCCATCTCCATCACCTTTCCGATATCTTTTAAAAAAACGCCGCTCTGTCACCCGTCTTTTGCGTCTGATCTCTCGGCTCGTCTTACTGGGCTGCCCGTCCGAATTCGCCCGACCCCGTCACGAATCCAAGCGCGTCTTGCAAGCTCGGTCGGCAATGCCGACCGAGCGGGGCGCTGCCCCCGCTGTCGGCCAGCCGCCAGCATCCCCGCAAGGGCTCTGC